>NZ_NXIB02000112.1 GCF_002412335.2 Tychonema bourrellyi FEM_GT703 | reverse complement strand
GGGCATGGGGCATGGGGCATAGGGTCTAGGGCATTACCAATTACCAATTACCAATTGCTTTGAATTCCAGCTAAAATCAGAATGAGACTTTTTGGGAAATCCCGGATTAGGGATGCAGCGGATGAACTTACCTTCTTTCTTGTGGTTGTGGAAAATAGCAGCTTGGTCAATGGGTTTTTCCCTGTTTGCTTACCTGTTGCTTGCGGTTACTGGAACGTGGATGTTTGCGGCTCGGAATACGAAACAGCCGCGTCCACAATGGCTGCGTCCTTTCCATTTAGCCACAGGTGCGGGGATGGCTACTTTGGTAATTTTACTGTTGGGAATTGGTGTAGTTGGAACGCTGGGAGAATATGGTAAGTTGGGTCATTCTGCTCATTTGCCTGTGGGATTGGCAGTCGTTACTTTAGTATTAGTTTCTGTTGGTAGTGGGTTGCAAATTAGTCCTAAAAATCCTTGGGCGCGTCCTTTACACATTGGTGCTAATTTGACTTTGTTTGGGGGATTTGGACTGGTTTTGTTGACAGGATGGACTATTGTCCAAAAGTATTTGCCTTGATATTTTTGATTGAGAGGCGGGCAAGATGCCCGCCCCACAAGAAACCTGATGCTTTGTGGAACAGGCATCTTGCCTGTTGCTAAAAATGATGAAAGATGTCAATTTCTACCCATAATCGTAACTCAAAAAACTGGGTTTATGTGTAATATTATTTTCGGTTGGACCAGAATTAATATTACCGGAAATGAGGAGACGGCAGTGCCGTCTCCCTACAGTTAATCTAATGAGGAGACGTCAGTGCCGTGTCCCTACAGTTAATCTTTGGTATTTACTTAGCGCCGTAATAAAAGGCGACTTCTTTCTCTTTAAGTGGTGCAAAGTCAGCAGCGATTAGCATTTGATCTAGTTCTGCTTGAGGAAGGTGTTTGACACCGATGCGGACAATGCGCGATCGCATGGTATTTGATACACCACTGCGCTGTCTCCCGGCTTCTAAGCCCATCACTTGCTCGTAAAGATCTAATTTTGCCTGGGGAATCGGAGTGCCGTCAAAATCGATGCCAGAGGCGATCGCGACATCGATCGCATCTGCACCAGTTGTAGATTGAGCCACTGAGTTTGTTTCTTCTGACATTGTGCTGTGTTATCCAAGTTTGCTAGCGCCACACAGCACCACATTACCAGTTTAAAGGTCTGCTTGCCTGATAAGTTTATCTTATGACAAATATTGCAAATACTTATCATTAACTGTTGCATTTAATTATCAAAAGAACGATAGACTGATGATACTTATTGCAATCTATTATCAAATAGTAAAGTTGTAGTTGTGGTGACTTAGGAGATCAATTAATGAATGTGAAACTGAAAGTGCTGGCTGGTGCTAGCGCAGGGTTGTTGCTGCTAGGGGGTTTGGTGGCAAATACAATGGGGCTTGGACAAAAGGCGATCGCGCAACAAACTCCCCAGGGCGATCCTCTTCGAGGGCTTCGCCAACGAGATTTGAGAGCACAAGCTCCCATAAATCGCATTAGAATTGTGTTTGCCAATCGCAGAGATGCCACAGATTTGCAAAACAAAGCCAATCAAGTAGCCGCCATACTCTCAAAAGCAATGGGAATGCCCGTCGAAGCAGTCATCGGCGACGAAACCGCAGCCGTAGAAGCATTGAGAGCAGACAGAGCAGATGTAGCATTTGTAGCAGGGCGAGCGGCATTAAAAGCTGAGCAATTAGCCAAAGCGCGGATGTATTTAGCAGAAGTTCGTAGTGATTATTCCGGCGGAAATACCTATGATTCTGTGTTTGTCGTGCGTCAAGATAGCCCCCTACGTCCGAAGGGTTCCTCAAAACAAACTCTCGAACAATTGAAAGGCAAAAAAATGGCTTTCACATCTCGAACTTCCGGTTCTGGATTTATTTTCCCAGTCGGAGAATTGGTTGGTCAAGGATTAGTTTCAGGGCCAGATAGATTAGAAAGCTTCTTCGGAAATGTCACCTATGGCGATGGTTATGGTAGTGCTTTGCAAGCAGTTTTAAAAGGTCAAGCAGAAGTTGCAACTGTATCAGAATATGCTTTGCTACCGCCTTGGATTACAGCAGCAGAAGGTAAGCAATTACGAGTGTTGCAAAAAGTTCCGGGAGTTCCAGCCCACGGAATTGTGATTGACGATCGCGTTCCTGCACCGATGCGGGAAAAGCTGATTAATGCTTTCATGACGATGAATGAGCCTGCAAATAATCAATTGTTCCGCAGTTTGTACAATTCCCAGAAATTGGTAAAAGTTGATCACAACAGCCATTTAGCAACGTTGCAACAAGCTTTGAAACGCGCCAAATTAGAGCCGTAATTTTATTAGGTCTATTCTTGTAGGGTGCGTCGCTGCGAGATTTTTGAGTTGATTTGTAAATTGTTGATAGCGACGCACCCTACGATACGTTTTTCACTGTATCTGTACCTAATTTCTTAATAAGTATTATCCATGACTATCGAATGTTGCAACTTAGAAACAGCTTATTCCAAATCGCTAAATCGGCCAATTCTCAACGGGATTGATTGCAAAATCAAACAAGGCGAATTTGTGGCGCTACTGGGTTTGAACGGTGCTGGAAAATCCACGCTATTGCGCTCCTTTGTTGGCTTAGTGCCTGTTAAAACCGGAGAGATTCGGATTAATGATATTGTGATGAATACGCGCACGATCGCCAAAATTCGTCGGGAGATCGGCTTGATTTTTCAAGGAGGCGGTTTGGTGAAGCAGTCCCAGGCGATCGAGAATGTGTTGTGCGGTTGTTTGGGTGGTTTAAATACTTGGGAGACGCTGTGGGGTTTTCCGAAACAAAAGCGCGATCGGGCTTTTGAATTACTAGCAAATTTCGGGCTTCAAGATTTAGCATATCAAAAAACTGGACTACTTAGTGGGGGACAACAGCAAAAAGTCGCGATCGCCCGCGCCCTAATCCAATCCCCACAAATTTTATTAGCCGACGAACCCACCACCGGATTAGATGTCATCGCCGCCCAACAAGTCATGGAAATCCTCGCAAAACTGCATAGAGAACAGGGAATGACCGTAGTTGTAGTATTGCACGACTTGGGAATGGCAAGCAATTATCTGGAAAGGGCGATCGTCCTCGATGCAGGTCAAATAGTTTATGATGGCAAATGTCACAACTTGTCAGACAAATTTAGCAAATTAACAAATCCCAAAATAGCAGCCTAAAATCCACCCTTATCCACTCTTCCTTTGTGGCCTTCGCGTCTTCGCGGTTCGTTTTAAAAAGCCCTTTCACCAAACAAAAAAAATCGCTGTATATAAAACTAAAAACAAACGCAAATGACCGAAAAAAAATCAAGTAATTTATCAAGAAATTATGGCTGGATTAAAAATCTAGGTATTGCAACAGGCTTAATTGTAATTTACGGTTGGGCGTTGCAAGGACTAGAAATTGATGCGGGAACTCTGGCTAGCAGTTGGCCTTACATGACCGATTTTATCTCCCGTTTGTGGCCTCCAAATCTCGAAATTATTGATGTCGCAATTAAAGCTTTGATTGAAACAATTCAAATGTCTTTGTGGGGAACGACAATCGGGGCAATTATTTCTGTGCCAATTGCTATTTGTAGTGCTCACAATATAGCACCAAAGTGGTTGCAATGGCCTGCTAATTTTATCCAAAATGCGGTGCGTTCCGTGCCTTCGATTGTGTTAGGATTGTTGTTTGTGTCGGCAACGGGTTTGGGTGCGCCTGCTGGTACCTTGGCTTTGGGGATTTATACCATTGGTTATTTAGCTAAATTCTACCAGGAGGCGATCGAATCTGTAGAAGTGCGATCGATCGAATCATTGCAAGTAGGAGGTGCATCTTGGCTACAAGTTGCCCAATATGGAATTTTCCCGCAGGTATTGCCGCTAGTTTTAGGTTACACACTATGGATGTTTGAATATAATATCCGCGCTGCTTCGGTTTTGGGAGTAGTCGGTGCCGGTGGAATTGGTTTTGAGTTGGTTAATTATATTCGAGCTTTTGAATACAATAAGGCGACAACTATGATGTTGGTGTTGTTAGTTGTGGTGACGGTTATAGATGTGATTAGTAGTAAATGGCGGCAGCGTTTGGAAGCTAAATGAATTTGATATTTAGGAACAGGCAAGATGCCTATTCCACACTCAGATTGATATTTAGGAACAGGCAAGATGCCTATTCCACAGTCAGATTGATTTTTTAGGAACAGGCAAGATGCCTATTCCACAGTCAGATTGATTTTTAGGAACAGGCAAGATGCCTATTCCACAGTCAGATTGATTTTTGTGGAACGGGCATCTTGCCCGTTCTTTAAAATATTGATATTATTCCTACTTGGTTAAGCCGTGTTCCAGGGCATAACGAACTAACTCAGTACGACTGTTAGTACCAGTTTTGCTAAACAAACGGCTGACATATTTTTCCACATTACGCACGCTAGTTTCCAAGCGGCGGGCAATTTCCTTATTCATCAAACCTTGAGCAACTAAATCTAAAACACTTTGTTCTCGCGGAGTCAAATCTATTTTAATTGTCGAAGGAAGTTGAACAATCGAGCTTCGCCCACTCAACAAAGACTCAATTCTCGTCATCTGATTTGCCAAAGCAGTAATATCAGGATTTTCCCCATTTTCGCTCATCTGCTTAGCCGCCGCGCGACGGGCTAGCAAATTGGTGATAATTGCGACTAATTCATCGGGATCGAAGGGCTTAGAAAGATAAGCATCGCAACCGGCAGTATAGCCTTGAATGCGATCGCTCGTCATGCCCTTAGCAGTCAAAAACACCACGGGTAAAGCCTTGTAACGAGGATCTTCCCGTACTTGCTTGAGAAACTGATAGCCATCCACTTTTGGCATCATGATGTCGGAAATTAGCAAATCAGGATTGTGTTGTTGCAAAAGTTCCCAGCCGTCGCGAGCATTACTGGCAACCTCAACCACAAAATTACTATCTTCTAAATAAGCTTGTACTGCTTCCCGCAAGCCCGGTTCATCATCTACCAATAATAATCGTGCTGACATTTTTTTACCCTTGTGCTGTATTACTATTATCTGGAAGTTTTGGCAAATTTAACTATTATTATCTTGATTAATCAAAGTAAATATTGTAGGTTGGGTTGAGGAACGAAACCCAACTCTTCATTTAAAATCCAGTGTTGGGTTTCGCTATCGCTCAACCCAACCTACATGATAAAAACTTTAGCTCAAAAATCAAAACTCCAAGCTTAAAACTATTGTCATTCCTTCCCTTTAAACTTTAGTGCGATCGGTCAAAATTTCATAGCCAGTGTCTGTCACCAACACAGTATGCTCAAACTGAGCCGACATAGCATTGTCAATCGTTACAGCAGTCCACTTATCAGCCAGCGTCCGAGTGTACTTAGAACCAGCATTCACAATCGGTTCGATCGCAAGTGTCATACCCGATCGCAATTTCACGTTTGGCATCTCGCGAGTGCGGAAATTGAACACCGACGGTTCCTCGTGCAAATTTCGCCCAACACCGTGGCCCGTAAACTCCTCAACAATGCTAAAACCATTGCTTTTGACATGATCCTCGATCGCACCAGCCAGATCGAGCAAATAAGCCCCAGCCCTCACTTGTTCGATGCCTTTATAGAGAGCTTCTTCAGCAACTCTGATTAATTTTGCCGATTCAGGAGTCACTTCCACAACTGCGATGGTAATACAAGAATCGCCGTGAAAACCTTGATAATATGCTCCCGTATCCACCTTGAGAACATCTCCTGCCCGAATCACTTTTTTCCGACTAGGAATACCGTGAACTACTTCATTATTAATGCTAGAGCAAATCGAGCCTGTGAAGCCATGATAGCCTTTAAAACTCGGAGTTGCACCCATAGCACGAATCCGTTTTTCGGCATAAGTATCTAAATCAGCAGTAGTCATTCCCGGCTTCACCATTTCGGAAATTTCTTTCAATACGGTAGCAACAATTTTGGCTGCTTGCCGCATAATTTCGATTTCGCGTTCCGACTTAATTTCAATACCTCGGCGCTGTTTTTTGACTTGGGGTTCTTTGGTTGTTCCAGAAAGCAGACTGCTAAAAATATTCATGTATTTGGAAATTGGGAATTGGGGAATTGGGAATTGGGCATCGGGAATTGGGAATTGGGAATTGGGAATTGTTAACAGTCAACAGTTAACAGTTAACAGTCAACAGTCAACAGTTAACAGTTAACAGTCAACAGTTAACAAACTTACTTCCAATTTTGCCAAGAACTATTGAAAATAGAAGTACCCGGAAAAGCAATGGGATTGTTATTTTGCTGTAAGCGCAACTGCAAAACCTCCAAATTGGGCTCACGGGACGGCAATTCATCCACCAATTCATAAGGGATAATCCCATTTTCTAGGGAAAAAGCAGCAGTAATTCCCGCCGCAGCACCCGCAGACCATTCAAAAGAATGCACTCGATAAGCAGCAGCAGCCGTGTGACTAACCGCAATACTTTTACCTGCCACTAACATATTATCAATTTTTTGAGGAATCATCGCCCGCAGTGGAATTTGGAACGGATAAGCCTGTCCTTGACCCTTGCGAGTACCTTCCCGTTCAGTATTTCCCGGCGCTTCCGGCGGACTGTTTTTCATGCAGGGGTGAAAGTCGATCGCATAATGACCAATACCCACAGCATCAGGATAGATCGTAGCGCGCGATCGGGATTTTGTATCCTCAACAGATTGACTACCCACAGCCAAAGCCGGCGCATTCAAACCACCCAAATTCAGCCACAAATTCCGGTACTCTTCAGCAGACAAATTCTGACGGTAAAAACTATCCTTAAAATTAGTGCGAGACATATCAACTTCCCACACCGTAAAACCTTGAGGCTGACTCAAACTTGGTCGCCCAATAATTCGCCTTCCCTCCCGCATATAAGGATATTTAGAAAGTCCGTGAACTGTCCCCATCGGCGAATCCAGTCCGCTCAAAAATCGATTATTTGGATAAGGTTTTTTCACGCCATTACCCAGTTGCGAGTCAGTTGTTCCTGCTACCAACCAGTAGAAAAATCCTTTAGAATTCTCTTCACCGCGCCGCAAAGTTTCTGTTCGCAAACCACCCATCCAGCCACCCGGTTGTAGTTGACCATTAGCTTCCAATTGGGCGCGAGAATAAATTAAATTATCCTGGGAAGAACCAGGGCGGTAGTCATTACCCCAAGTCCAGTTTTGCATCGAAATATCTCCAGGATAAATCGGGAATTGCTTCGGGTCAGCAGGGCGCGGTTCATCGGGTTTCATGCTCCTAATTTGGCGGTAGCTGAAAACCAAAGGAAAGCTAGCTAATCTTTGCAATTCGTAACTGTAATAAGGAGCATATTGTTGATAGAAAGATGGCAGTTGATGCTGTTGCGGTTCCTTGGTTGCCTCCATTGCAAAGGTGTAGGTAAAACCTTGAGTGCAATAGGCATCACCCGTAGGAGTTCCAGAAGAAGGTTCTAGAGGAGAACGCGGATCAATTCCAAGGCGGTACGGAACATCGGCGAGTCCGATTAATTCACCAGTTTCGGTGGCGTCTACGACGTACCAATCAACACCCCCCCTAGCCCCCCCTTGTAAAGGGGGGGAACTGGAATTCCCACCCCTTACTAAAGGGGGGGAACTTGTGGAATTCCCACCCCTTACTAAAGGGGGGGAACTTGTGGAATTCCCCCCCCTTACTAAAGGGGGGGAACTTGTGGAATTCCCCCCCCTTACTAAAGGGGGGGAACTTGTGGAATTCCCCCCCCTTACTAAAGGGGGGGAACTTGTGGAATTCCCCCCCCTTACTAAAGGGGGGGAACTTGTGGAATTCCCCCCCCTTACTAAAGGGGGGGAACTTGTGGAATTCCCCCCCCTTACTAAAGGGGGGGAACTTGTGGAATTCCTCCCCCTTACTAAAGGGGGGGAACTTGTGGAATTCCCCCCCCTTGGTAAGGGGGGGTTAGGGGGGGTCTGAGATGGCTTAGGAATAAAGCGGATAATGGTTTTGTTAAATCGCGCCGAATTTTCATAGCGATAGGCATCTTCGATAGTTGTTGAAAGAGTTTCGGTGTTGATTGGCGGAGTATTGGCGGCTGGTTTGTGCGAAATTGCGATCGCACTTTTAATCTGCTGACCACCCACTGCATTTCCCGCCACAGCAGGAGTAATTGCCAGTTCTTTAATTACCGTATTGGGAAACCATTTCAGCTTGCCATTCCCAGTTTTAGCAGCATCCTGTAACACATCAAATAAAATTTTGTGGCCGTTGTAGGGCATGAAACAAGAATAGCTGACCCAACACCCACCGGGATTGAGGCGGCCATAATGTTCCTTGATTCGCCGCCGCAATTCTAGGTAGCCGCGCGGGTAAAATAAGAGCGATCGCTGAGTATCTCTTTCATCCAGTGCAGAGGTTCCCTGGGAGGAAATTTGACCACCTACCCAGTCCGTAATTTCCGTCAGACAAACCGTGCGACCAGCCAGCAAACCTTCGTAAGCCGTAGCAGCACCAGCCAGTCCGCCGCCTGCTACCAGAATATCACAAGTTTCCTCGCGATCGTCCTGGCGGTTCGGCGCAGAAAACACGGGTGAAATGCTGGATATGACGGAAATTAGACCGAGAGAGAGGCTAAAGAGCGATCGACCTTTAAGCCAGAATAAATACCTTGGAAGTTTCATCGCAGATTGTCGGCTAAATTTTGACATAAGTAAATATAATTATCGCGTCCAAACGTTTATTCTGCAATATACTGGAATTTAGCTATGCAGTCAGAGTAAGTTTTTTATTTCTCTGACGCATTAGTACCTATAACTATTTAACAATATGAACCCGATGAGCAACATCATCAGATTTTATCGATTATTGCTCCCTTTTGAAAATTTAAAAATCACAACAAGTTTAACTTTCTCTCAAGTTCTCCAAAGATTAGATGAAGTTGTCGATACTCCCAAACTTTTCAGAATAACGCTACCATTTGGGCCGCCACCACCCAAACCTTATGAGGGAACAATCTATGGTAAGACATTCAAAATTAGTCGCATCATCAGTGGGCGGAATTCATTTCTGCCATTGATTGAAGGAGAGATATATCCTCAACCCTTCGGTTGTCATATAAATATTAACATGAGTTTGCCTAAAATTGTGCTGGTATTCATGCTTTTATGGTTGTGGACAACTGGTAGTATTGGCATCTTTGCTTTATTTGCTTGGTTAGCAGAACCCTCCATCGGGCCAATATTTATCCCATTGCTAGGAATGTTCATATTTGGCTTGCTTTTGTGCATAATTCCGTTTAAAATAGAAGCAAAAATAGCGACTAAATTTTTATCAACTTTATTCAATTAATAACTAGCAGATTAGACCAAATACGCATAAATACCAAAGAAACCGGGTTTTTAACTCCTAGTTAAAGGCTCAAATACAGTGTTTCTGCGATAATTTACGCATCCCCACCGAGGTTTAAGAAGAAACCCGGTTTCTAACTCATCAATTCAATTTCAAAGCATTAACAGGCACATCATCCCAAGCACTAACAGTCCGCAATGTAGCAACCCACCCCTGTTCTTTTTGTTCTGTACTCAAATTCTGCTCGAAAGACTCGTGGCATTCCTGAGCTTGAATCTCATCGACACAAGCAATGCAAGCATACAGAATACCTGACGGATCGATTTGCTCGTTCACCCAAATAATCACAATCTACTCTCCTAATTAACTTAATTATTACCTAAATTTTTCTATATTTTTGCAAATTAATACAGATAAATTTTTTGTGGGGTGGGCTTCTAGCCCGCCCACAATTACTTTGATGCCAAACTAGCCAAAGATTCGCCCGCTAGCCGACAAATCCTCCAATCAGGCATTACATCAGCACCGATTCCTTTGTAAAATCCGATCGCCAATTCGTTCCAATCCAACACACTCCATTCCAAACGCCCGCAGCCACGCTCTACTGTCAACTGCGCCAAATAAACTATCAAAGACTTGCCAATTCCCCGCCCTCGAAACTCAGGGAGCACAAACAAATCTTCCAAATAAATTCCTGGCTGAGTCAAAAAAGTAGAATAGTTGTGAAAAAACAGTGCCCAGCCGACAACGCGACCCTCGGACTCTGCTAAAATCGCTTCAGCAAAAGGTCGATCGCCAAACAGATGATTTTCCAAATCAACCGCATTCCCAGTGACAGCATCAGATAACTTTTCGTACTCAGCCAAAGCTTTAATCAAATCAAAAAGCATCGGCACATCTGCCCGCGTAGCTGGACGCAAAATTATCTCAGAAGACATAAACACAGCAGTAAATGACAATCAAACATTAAAATACCATTATTTCTTAGTCTGCGGAGGCGGACTTTGTTTGCGTAGGGGCAATCCCCCCGTGGTTGCCCCTTATTTGAGCCAGCCCTTCAAGCGTTCCGTCACTTGAGGCCGCCGCAGTTTCCGCATTGCCTTATTTTGAATTTGACGGACTCGTTCGCGGGACAAATTAAACAAAGTGCTGACCTCTTCTAAAGTGTAAGGTTCCCCCGTCACCAAACCATAACGCATCGCCACAATCTCTTTTTCTCGCTCAGTCAAAATATTGTCCAACACCTCCAAAATATCTTGGCGCATCATCATCTCATTCATCTGCGATTCAGGAGATTGGGTTGAATGATCTTCCAGAACATCCAAAAGTTCGGAAGTTTCTTCCGAGCCGATGCGGTGGTTGAGAGACAAAGATTGTCGGCGTACTTGCTGGAGGTAGCGAAGTTGTTCGGAAGTAACTTCCATGTCTTTAGCAAGTTCAGCTTCAGTGGGATTCCGTTGGAGCGATCGCCTCAAATCCCGATAAACTCTTTTTAGCTTATTTAATTGTTCGACAATGTGAACCGGCAAGCGAATTGTCCGCCCTTGATTGGCAATTGTCCGCGTAATTCCTTGGCGAATCCACCAATAGGCATAGGTAGAAAACTTGTAACCCTTTTCCGGGTCGAACTTTTCCGTGGCTCGGTTCAAACCCAAAGCTCCTTCCTGAATTAAATCCAGAAAAGGTACGCCCCGATTCAGATAGCGTTTGGCGATGGAAACCACCAACCGCAAATTCGAGCTAATCATTTTCCGTTTCGCCGACTGACACTGATGTCGGAGGCTTTGCAGTTGAGTTTCGCTCAAACCCATAGCCTCCGCGAGTTCAGCTTTTGTGGGAACTCTCCCCAATTCCTGCTTCAAACCCTTTTCTAGTTCCTCAAGGGCTACCAATTCTCGGATGCGACGCGCTAACTCTACCTCTTCGCTAGCAGTCAGCAGAGGATAGCGAGCCATTTCCTTGAACAAAGCTCCCACGGGATCATCGGCAGACCAGTTGTTGTATGCTGACGATCGAGTTGAAATGGGACGATCGATCTCGATGTCCTCATCTTCTGCGATCGCGAGTGAGGCTTCCGGTGCCACCGCAAAACTGCCTAGATCAGATTCTGCCATATGGTGCTTGGTGTCGGTGGAATGATTTGAAATGTCTGCCTTTACTTTAACCAATTTCAAGGCAAATTGCCAAAATCTATCGTTTTCGCTATGAATCGCCGTTAGCACGTCATGGAAAACCCAAAAATTGTCAATCTTTTAATCGAAAATCCAAAATCGAAAATCCAAAATCAATTAGTCCGAGCTAGCAAAGGAGCTGCCTGCAATAACTGCTGAGTGTAAGGATGCTGTGGATTAGTAAAAATATCTCTAGTCTTGCCAATCTCCACAATTTTTCCGGCATTCATAACTGCAATGCGATCGCAAAAAAATCTCGCCACCCACAAATCATGGGTAATAAACAAATAAGTGAGATTAAATTCCTGCTTCAATTCCAACATCAGTTCTAAAACTTGGGTTTGAACACTCGCATCCAGCATACTCACCGGTTCGTCGCAAATAATCAGTTGTGGGCGAGTAATCAAAGCCCGCGCGATCGAGACTCGCTGCTGTTGTCCTCCCGACAATTCCCCTGGATAGCGGCGAAAGAAATCCTCCCCAGGAGTCAAACCCACCCGCTCTAACATTTGGATCACTTGTCTTTTAGCTTCGGGGGCATTAGCTAATTTGTGAATAAATAAAGGGTCAGCAATACTTTCTCCCACAGTCATCATCGGATTCAAACAAGCATGGGGGTCTTGAAATACCATTTGCATTTGGCGACGGTGTTTCCTCACAGCATCGCTAGCAAGGGCTGTCAAATCTATGCCTTGAAATTCCACTCTGCCACCAGTAGCCGGAATTAGCTGCAAAATCGTCCGTGACAAGGTACTTTTGCCACAGCCTGACTCCCCTACAAGCCCTAAGATTTCTCCCCGTTCTAGCTCGAAATTAACACCATCTACTGCTTTAATTACCGCGCGATTTCTGGAAAACAACTGCTCTAATAAATTGCTTTCTAAACTGTAGTGCTGCTGCAAATTCGTCACAGTCAACAGAGGAGAATTTAACTCGGACTTAAGCCGATAATTTTCCTTCTCCCCTCTATCCGTTACATCCGTTACATCCGTTACACAATCCGTTGCCGAACTTCCTTCTTCCTTCTGAATGTGCAAAGCTGCTTTTAAGAGCGATCGAGTATATTCATGTTGTGGCTGTTGAAAAACCCGATCGACCGGCCCAGTTTCTACCACTTGGCCACCGTACATCACCGCAATGCGATCGCAATACTCAGCCACCATCGCCAAATCGTGAGAAATCAACAAAATAGCCGTTCCCCGTTCCGCACAAAGTCGCGTTAATTCCTGCATAATTTGAGCCGCTACAGTTACATCCAAACTCGTAGTCGGTTCATCCGCCACAATTAATTTAGGATCGAGTAAAAGAGCCAAAGCAATTGCCACTCTTTGGCGCATTCCCCCACTAAATTCGTGAGGAAATTGCGACCAACGAGAAGCCGGAATTTTCACAGCTTCCAAAATTGCGATCGCCCGTTTCTTAGCTTCAGCCTTAGACAAATTCGGTCTATGAGCTTGCAAAGTTTCAACACAATGTTGACCAACAGTCATCAAAGGATCGAGACGAGTCATCGGGTCTTGAAAAATCAATGCCACAGCTTCCCCACGAAACCGTCTGAGTCGCGACGCATTCATCTCAAACACCGACTCTCCAGCAAAACCAACTCGCCCCTCAATCAGCGTTGACTCCGGCAGCAAACGCATCGCAGCCCGTCCCAAAGTTGACTTACCGCATCCAGATTCCCCAACTAATCCCAGCTTTTCCCCCGGTTGCAGCGTCAGGGAAACACCGTCAACAGCCCAACCGGATTGGCCTCGCCGCTGGGGGTAAGCTACTCGCAGATTTTCGATGGAAAATAGAGAAGAGTCATTAGTCATTAGTCCTTAGTCCTTAGTTATTAGTTATTGGTGATTAGTTATTGGTGATTGGTGATTGGTTATTGGTTATTGGTNCCCAATTCCCAATTCCCAATTCCCAATGCCCAATTCCCAATGCCCAATTCCCAATTATGACTACATTTCCCTTCGCTTCAATTCAGCTTTCCGCAGTATATAAGTAGCCGCACAATCGGCGTGGGGATGGTCTGCTAACACCTCCGCGAGTTCCATTACATACCCGGCGACATCTGGACCCAGCTTTTCAATCAGGACTTGACGTTCCCTTTCTACCAGTTCCTGCAAACGGGCTTTAAATTGCCAGTTAGGAGAAAACATTTGGTCAATCTCCATGTGGAATCCGAGACTTTCGAGAATGTCCCACTCGCCGTTATCGAGCCAAATTCCGCCACACAGCTTACAGCGTTCTATGTAAAAAGGCACTCTGCTGAAAGGAACTTTCGCTCGTGACAGATAGTGACCATCTTCGGGACACAGGGCGGCTTTGCTGTCGTAGGGAGACGGTGTAAATTCTATGGAGATAGCTCCGGGCTTTCGCTTGTCGGATTTGAGCGACCACTGGCGCTGGTTTTTTTGCCAAGTTTCGTATTCTCTGCCTGGAATCCAGATACCATAACAGTTGGGACACCAGCGCACCAACATACTGCCGGCTAAAGTGCCGCCCTCTAAGTTGGGATGTTTGCATTTGGGACATTCCACGGCTTTAATTTCTCCTTACCTTGTCTATTTATTCGTTAACTAAGTTGTTAATTCTGCCTGTTCAGCGCTATCTGAAGCATCATTTTTTTTCCAGCAGTGCACCGCAATAGCCAATTAGCGTGTTGAGCCTCGCAATCGCCGCAGTTTGCCTCCCTGTGACTGTCGCTGGTTGGCGTGATGCTTGCAAAAACGTGACATCTGTCCCGAACATTCGCAGTTGTTTGTGAATTTCTGTCAGATAAGACTGTTCTGGGGGTGTTCCTAACTCGTCTAACTCACCGCTGTCGGCTCTCATAATTTGGTTTCCGAAAAATTGTTGCACTTTTCTATATTCCACCGCTAGTTCTGCCCGCTCCAGATTATCCTGTGCAGCAATTCTTTTTAGCTGTTCGAGTGCTTCCTGCAATTCCTGGTAGCGCTGATAGCGATTTTCGGACAATACCATAATTTTGTAAAGAAATTTGTATCTATAATTTGAGTAGATGCTTACTTCAAGTTTGTCAACGGGCGAACTCTTGCTTTGTTTGGGGCAATTCCCCGTTTACCGAAAATATTTTTTTCACTATTTAGTTTAGTATAACTAAACACATATTTTTGGTAATTGAACCGACAACAGACTTTTAACCATTTGTATTTCTAAGTTTTCAAGGTGCACCCCATGAACGTTCAAACTCTGACTCCCTCGATCGATCCTGCGATGGTTCCCGATTGGCTCCAAGAATGCCTAAATGCCCGATCGTCCCTAACACCAGACCCCAACCTCAATTGCCCGACTGACAACAGCTTAATTTGTCGCGCCTTTGAATTTGCCCGCGACTTGCACGAGGGACAATTCCGCAAATCAGGAGAACCTTACATTTGCCATCCGGTAGCTGTCGCCGGGATGTTGCGCTATATGGGCGCTAACAGTGCCATGATAGCAGCCGGTTTCCTCCATGACATTGTGGAAGATACGGATGTGACTGCCGAAGACTTGGAACAACAGTTTGGCTATGAAGTGCGACAGTTGGTGGAAGGGGTAACAAAACTTTCTAAGTTTAATTTTTCCAGCAAAACTGAACGCCAAGCTGAAAATTTTCGGCGAATGTTTCTGGCAATGGCTAAAGATATTCGGGTAATTGTAGTCAAGTTGGCAGACAGGCTGCATAACATGAGAACTTTAGAACATTTGCCGCTTGAAAAGCAGCGCAGTATTGCTTTGGAAACACGAGAAATTTTTGCCCCTCTGGCGAATCGTTTGGGTATCGGTCGCTTTAAGTGGGAATTGGAAGATTTGGCTTTTAAATACCTGGAACCGGAGGCTTACCGTGAAATTCAGGATTTGGTGGCGGTGAAGAGGTCCGATCGCGAAACTCAACTCGCAGAAGTTACAGATAGTTTGCTAGAAAGACTTGACAAATTAGGCATAAAATGCTATGAAGTCAGCGGTCGTCCCAAACATTTGTACGGAATTTATGGGAAGATGCAGCGGAGCCAAAAAGGATTTCACCAAGTCTATGATATTGCTGCGGTGCGGATCATAGTGGAAACTAATGATGACTGTTATCGAGCTTTGGCGATCGTCCATGATTCTTTCCGCCCCATACCAGGCCGCTTTAAAGATTATATCGGTTTACCGAAGGCGAATCGCTATCAATCTTTGCACACAGGAGTCATCGGAACCAGTGGCCGGCCCATCGAAGTGCAAATTCGTACAGTAGCAATGCACCACATTGCTGAATACGGGATTGCGGCTCACTGGAAATACAAAGAAACAGGCGGTTCTAGCAATACGAAAGTCACCGGAGACGACGAGAAATTTACTTGGCTGCGACAACTGCTAGAATGGCAAAGCGATCTGAAAGACGATCGGGAATATTTAGAAAGTATTAAAGACAATTTATTTGACGAAGATATTTATGTTTTTACTCCCAATGGAGATGTGATTGCTCTCAATAAAGGTTCGACACCTGTAGATTTTGCTTATCGTGTTCACACGGAAATAGGCAATCATTGCACCGGGGCGCGGGCTAACGGGCGGATGGTGACACTGGACACGGTTTTAAAGAATGGCGATATAGTCGAAATTCTGACTAAAAAAAATGGCAATCCGAGTTTAGATTGGCTGAATTTTGTCAAAACAAACGGAGCAAAAAACCGGATTCGGCAGTGGTTTAAGCGATCGCACCGAGATGAAAATATCGCTCGTGGTCGGGAATTGTTAGAAAAAGAATTAGGTAAAAGTGGCTTTGAATCGTTGCTAAAATCGGAACCGATGCAGTCAGTGGCGCTGCGCTGCAATTACCACAGCGTCGAAGATTTATTGGCTGGCTTAGGCTACGGCGAACTGACTTTAAATTTGGTATTAAATCGACTGCAAGATTTGGTAAAAGTTCGACAAAAAGTTGACTTTCCTTCTGTGGTAGCGACTCAGGAATTGCCCGTGCAAATACCTGTGATGATGCCGCCGAAACCTGTACCAAGTTCGTCTCCCAGCAAATCGCCGATCGCAGGTGTTGAGGGATTGCTTTACCATTTGTCCGGCTGCTGTTGTCCGATTCCGGGGGAAGTAATTATTGGAGTTGTGACTCGCACTCGCGGAATTTCTATTCACCGACAAGGTTGTGTAAATGTTGAGAATGTGCCTGGAGATCGGTTAGTTCCTGTGAGTTGGAATGCGAGCGATCGCAATGGCAGCCGCCCGAATACTTATGCGGTTAATGTTCAAATTGAAGCCCTAGACAGAGTAGGAGTTTTCAATGATGTATTGTCACATTTGAAGGACAACAAAGTCAACGTCCGCAGTGCTCAAGTAAAAACCTATCCCGGTTCTCCGGCATTAATTGACTTGTGCATGGATATCCAAGATAAAGAACAGTTTGAACGCACCTGTATGCAAATCAAAAATATGAGTGATATTTTGAATTTGCGGCGGCTGAGTCAAGTGACTGATTAGGGAATTGGGCATGGGGAATTGGGAATTGGGCATGGGGAATTGGGCATGGGGAAT
>NZ_NXIB02000111.1 GCF_002412335.2 Tychonema bourrellyi FEM_GT703 | reverse complement strand
AGGGGAGGGTTGGGGTGGGGTAAAAATATTTATGACTCATTTAGGATTGCTATAGATTAAAAACGTATACTTTGATAGCCAATTAGGAAGATAAATCGCAAAATTGTCCTTTGTTTGCAAATGGTTTTCGACTTACTACCAGTCCAACCGCCACAATCCCCACTAAAGTTAGTACAAACTGCATCGGAAATATAGTTTGATTGTATTTCTCGAAATATCATTTATTGATCCTGAAATTGAATTTTCATTTTTTCGCCAGAACCTTGTTCACCATCACATCTACGAATTTGGCTGGCTCATTCATCCAAGGACCGTGACCCGATCGCTCAAACCAAATCAATTCTTTGTGTGGCGCAGTCAGGAGATTAAAATACTCTTCCGTCAGCTTCGGCGACGTGGTGCCATCGTGGCGACCAATCAAAAAGTAGGCGGGCACTTTGAGGCGCGTTGCCTGCTTGCGAAAGTCCACACCCCACAATTGCGGAAAGACAACTCCTACTGTTTCCAGTTCTCCTCGCGACAAATTCACCTTGTCGTACAGTCCATATTCAGAGCTTGTAATCAGGTCAAACACTATGTTGGACTTCGGCTTGGCGATCGCAAGATTCTGATCGTCATTCCTATATTTTTTCAGATCATTGAGGTAGGTCAGCATCTTGGGCAAGACATCGTTGCCGTAATAGGGCGGTGGTCCCTGCTGCTTGAGTTTTGACCCTTGCTGCTGGTCTCCGCGAACACGCGCCAAACGCAGTGCCAAATCATACTTAATCACCTCGTTCTCTAGAAACGCCACCACCTGCCCCGTGCCGATAAACGCATGAAACAATTCTGGGTAACGTTGCACCACCATGATGCCAAGGGCACTGCCCCACGATTGCCCCGATAGATAGATTTTGTCTTTGCCAAAGCGTTGTCGCAGGTTCAAGACCAATTCGCGGGTATCGGTGATATAGCGATCGGGTGTCAATTTGGCATGGTCGATCGCATTGAACGATTTGCCTGCCCCCGGTTGATCCCAGTTGACGACAACAAAGCGATCTTCCAGCCCAGCAAGTGCGCGCTGCTCAAGTACGAGTTGGCTACCACCAGGCCCGCCCGCTAGAAACAGCAACACGGGATTGCGCGAGTCTTTGCCGCGAATCGAGATCCATTCCTCGGAACCGCCGAGTTTCACTTTTTCTAATACAGCAATGCTGTTAGGAATTGGTTTGCCGTTGACATCGAGAATGGGTGGTGTGGACGCGAATAGTTGTGAGGCGAAAATGGCAAGGAGGGCGATCGCCATAAACCCTGCAAGCTCGGAAAAAATCACGCGCCCGGTAAAGCCAAGCCGAAACACTGCTATTAGCAGAGCCACCTCTGCCATTGCAAATAGAATCTGAATAGATGCCGGAACCGTGGTGCTAATCGGCAACAATGCTACTGGTAAAATCGCTAGAGCGATCGCAATGAATACTAGAATTCGTAACAATATTAGGGCGATCGCCTTCACAATTTTTAATATGGGTAGCCGATTTATCTTTTGGTTATGAATGAGTTGACTCATGATAAATTCCCCTATTTTGACAATTACATCAGCTTCAGATTGTGGCTTGCTTAAACAAAAGCTATCGTTTCTTGACCTTCCCCACACCCTCCACAGACTCCCGAACTTGGGGAGAGCCGATATACTCTACTGAACCCACGCCGGATACAGTCGCATCCAACCACAGCCCTGAATCCCCATCGGCAGGAAACCAATATCAACCGTTTATGCGATTTATTCAGCCTTTGCGATCGATTCATGCAGTTCGATGATTCCAGTTGTTGCGACTCACGATCCGCACCAGTCGGGGAATGCGATTATAGCAGTTCTCAAAAAAGTGAGGTATACCCGATGCCCTATGCCCGATGCCCTATGCCCGAAGCGTACCTCATCTTTCTGAGAAAGGCTATATTTCTTATATTTTTGCCCTAAAGTCTGGTAGTCTGTGATTGCTATATTACTGACTCGCTAAACGGGAGCAATTCATTCCGCCAGTAAAAAAAATAACTTACGCGGATTTCTCCCAATAGTATAGTTTCGTGGTCAAGTAGAAAAACTCAATTACCCGTTGATTAACCTATGGAAGCAGTTTGGGACACGCTAAAAAATATCAATTACTCCGGCATACCGATTGCCAAAATCGCTGTTGTTATCATTATCTTGACGTTGACACAGACATTAAGGAGATTTTTTGTTGCAGTCATTGTTAAAACCATTGAGCGTTTTACTAAAAAAACCGAAACGACACTTGATGATGAGTTGATTGCAATTATCAAGCCGGCTTCAAGTTGGCTGATTCTGATTGGTGGATTTTCACTGAGCAAAGAAATTCTGGCAGAGAATTTAGGCTCTCAACTGAACCAAACCATCGGTAGTACGCTCAACTACATAGTCATTTTCATAGTTGCTTATGTTGTTTACCGAGGCTCTTCTATTTTGGGTCAGGTAATAGCCAACGTATTGCTACACACTGAAACAGAGCTTGATGAATTGCTCAGACCTTTAATGCCAAAGATTTTTCAATCAGCAGCAATTATTGTATTGGCAATCAAGATAAGTGAGATATTTTTAGGACAATCTGCCGCTGCATTGGTTGGTCTATTAGGCGGTGCTGGTATCACCTTTGGTTTGCTGTTGAAGGATATCGTTTATGATTGGTTTTGTACATTGATTATTTACTCCGATAATCTCTATCGAGAAGGTGACTGGGTGGGAATATCAGGAGTAGAGGGTTTTGTGCAGATACTCCATATCGGATTCAGAACCACAACTCTGCATATATATCAGTGGGGTTCTATAATGAAAATGCCGAATTCTAAAATGATTTCTGGCATTGTAGAAAATTGGTCACAAAATCCTGGTAGTGAATTAAAGTGGGGTCTTAGTTTAACTCTCAAAATTGATGGTATCTCATCAAAGCAAACTGCCAGAATATGCGATGCTCTTCGAGAAATGCCCTCAAATATTAAGGGCTTATCGAAAGAAATAATAGTTCGTTTTAGCAAGATTGAAGATAATGCGAGAGTCATTAAAGTCGTTGCTTTTGTTAATGATGACAACCTCTACTTTGATGCCGAGAAAAACTTAAATCTAGCTATCCTAGAATTACTAGAACAAGAGGGAATTGATTTCCTTCATGTGGAACTTAGAACTGAGCCGGAAAAATATAAACAGAGTCTACAAGTAACGAACAATTAGACATCTCCCATAATTATTGTGGAACAGGCATCCTGCCTGTTCTTGACAAGCTTTTCCTGCCTGTTCTTGACAAGCTTTTTGGGAGATGTCTATTGATCATCCATTTACGGCAAGAATTCATTCTTGCCTGTGAATGGATGCCAACAAATTTTACCAAAATACTCAAGATGACGAGGTAATTTATGCGATAATATGCTTGAGCATTTAAAGTGGCGTTTTCAAGGCAATTTTGACACGGATTTATTCAGCCATCAAGCCATTGACAATCAAAAAGAGAATCAAATTCAAATGTACTTACATTGCCAAAAAAGCCATGTTGTGCATTGAGAATTCCTAGACTGATCTGATTAGTATTCCAACCCATTGAAAAACAAAAGTTACCAGCATGAATAGTCTCAAATTTCAACACCCAATCCAACTGAATACTTGTAGTAGAGAAGCCATTCTCAGTTATTTTCAAAACGCCTGGGAAATGGAAGATATGCTGATGAAAAGCCTAGTTGGAGCAGAAACATTTTATCTCAATCCAGATTCCTTAAGGAACCCCCTAATTTTTTACTTAGGTCATTGTGCGGCTTTTTACATGAACAAATTAAGCTGGGTTAATTTGTTGGAAAAAGTTCTGCTCCCCGATTATGAATTAATATTTGGATTTGGGGTAGATCCGCAAACTCCTGATGAACTCAATGCCGCCATTTCTCAGATTCAATGGCCGGAAGTAGCAAAGGTTTGGGAATATCGCCACCAAGCTTATGAAATCATTTCAGAAGTGATTAAAAACACGCCACTTAATCTCCCAATTCATCAAAATCATCCCCTTTGGGCATTGATGATGGGTATCGAACATCAGCGCATTCATTTTGAAACTTCTTCCATGCTAATCCGACAACTTCCAGTAGAGAAAGTTGAATGTCCTGACGGATGGCAATATGCACCTTCTAATAACAACATTTCCCATAATGAAATGATCGAAGTTTCTGGTGGGTTGGTTGAACTTGGCAAACCCGAAGATTCCTCCCTTTATGGTTGGGATTGTGAATATGGTTATCGTCAAGTTAAGGTTGAACCCTTTTCCGCCAGTAAGTATATGATCACCAATGCAGAATTCAAGGAATTTGTTACTGCTGGTGGCTACGAAAAACAAGATTATTGGGATGAAGAATCTTGGGGTTGGAAAACTGAATATCATGTCAAACATCCACAATTTTGGATACCTAATAATGGTAGCTACAAATATCGAGCTATGTTTGATGAAATTGAACTACCTTTAGATTGGCCTGTGGAAGTCAATCATTATGAAGCAATGGCTTACTGTCGCTGGAAAGGTGAGGGAATTCGCTTAATGAGTGAAGCGGAATGGAATTTAGCAACTTATGGCTCTGATGCTAATGCAAAAAGCATTGCATTAGATACGATAAATGATTTCAATCTCAATTTGAAATTTGGTTCGCCTAGCCCAGTCGGTATATTGAAACAAGCCGAAAGTTCTTCTGGATTGTACGATTTACGGGGGAATGTTTGGGAATGGTTGAATGATGATTTTAACCCATTGCCAGGATTTAAAACCCATTTTCTTTATGAAAATTATGCAGCACCTTATTTTGATAGCCAACATAAGATGATGTTGGGTGGTGCTTGGGTGACAAATGGCACAGAAGCCTTAAAGTTTTATCGCAATTGGTTCCGTCCCAATTTTTATCAACACGCGGGGTTTAGGATAGCTAAATCACAAAACTAAGAAGCTTGAAAAGTTATTTAAGCTCGAATTTAACCACAAATCAATGTAAGTAAGTCGGCACGATAAGCTGTTCGGCATTTAAACTTAGGGGCGTAGGGTGCGTCAGTATTATCAGGTTTTTCTTTCAGCGTAAGGGTTCTAGCTGACGCACCCTACTAGCCTAAATCAATTGATTGAAGTTAAAGTGATTAAAAGTGAGATAATAGAAGATGTAGACCAAGCAATATCTCAATTTTAAATTCTGTTCTCCCACTCACCCCAGAATGTTAGAAACTGCCAAAAGTAACTCTGGATTGTACGATTGGCAGGTGAATATTTGGGATTTAATCTACGAAAATTGTCCTAAAAACAACCGAATAAAAAATGACGAACCTATTAATTGTCTTGGCTGAAGTCGGCCTGGTCATAATTATTTTTCTGTTCTTAACTTGGCTGGTCGGAAATCTATCCAAGCTATCGATCAAATTATCAATATTTAAGCTCGACGATAGAGGGATCAAAATCCTGCGTCGTCAGAGCACAGGATTGTTGTTACTTGCTTGCTCGGTGCTGTGTATTTTGATTGTCGGTGCTAATGGTTTCCTGCTCTATCGAGGTGAAGACCTGGAAAAATACACACTGGACTTAATTCTCCGTATCCCATCAGAATTTTGGCTCACACTGGGAATTGGCATAGCTCAAAGTATTGGCATCGTAATTGTAGCAGCGATCGCTCTGAAAGTCCTCAAGTATTGCCTGAAGGTAGCGAGCACTCGCGTCAAGAACATAGACAAAAGCACGGCTGACGACGAAAGTATTGATGCTTTCTTTAGATCACTTTATCAAAGAATCAAATGGGGAATTTGGCTGTGGGCGATCGTTTCCTGTACTCAGTTTCTCAAATTACCAGGAGTAGTTTCAGACTATCTGTCGATCGCACTACGAATCTATCTGATCGTCGCTGTCGGATTACTCATACTCAAAGCAGTTGCTGCGATCGTTGATACCCTAGATGCTCTCAGCATCAGATACTCCAGCCCTGATAACCTATTGAGATTCTACGATCGCCTACAACACCTGATCCCCCTTTTGAAGCGGTGTCTGGAATTTGCGATCTATGTCTGCATGGCAACATTGGTAACTCAGCAGATAGAGTTAATCGCCAAACTGTCCGATTTGGGTCTGCGAATTATCAAGATCATTGCCATTATTTTCATAAGTCAGGTGTTCTTTGAGGTGATCTACTTACTGATCGAAGAGGTGGCATTTAAAGACCATAATTTGACGGAAATACAAACAAGCAGACGCTTAACTCTGATTCCTCTGTTTCGGAGTTTGTTGCAATACTTAGTTTATTTCACCGTGGGGATTTCTATCCTTTATACCCTCGACATTAATCCAGCTCCCATACTGGCTGGTGCGGGTATTGTTGGGATAGCTGTAGGTTTAGGCGCACAGACACTAATCAACGATATAGTCAGCGGCTTCTTTATTCTGTTTGAAAACTACTATTTAGTGGGTGACTATATTGAGGCGGGGAAAGCCGAAGAGAAAACAGTAGAGGGTACTGTTGAGGCGATCGAACTGAGAACCACCCGCATCCGACATCCCAATGGTCAATTACAGATTATTCGCAATGGGGATATTGGCTCAATTACCAATTACTCCAAACAATACATATTTGCAGTAGTGGAATTTTGCGTACCTTATAATGCCAACTTAGCCAAGGTCTATCAAGTAATTGAAGAGATAGGACAAGAGTTAAAAGCAAATTATTCAGATGTACTTGAACCCACACAGGTAGATGGCGTGGCAAGTTTAAGCGAGTCTAACTTATTGCTACGGACAATGACGAAGGTAAAGCCGGGAAAGCATATTCTGATCCAGCGCATTCTGCGGAAAAAAATTATGGATACCTTGCTGCAAGAAAGTATTCTATTTCCGGCTCAAATTGAAAGTGCGTAGGGGCGAATGGCAAGAGAGCCCGTACTGAAACCGAGGCGCACATTGAAGTCAGCGATACTGGAAAGGGCATCAGTCCAGAGTTTTTGCCCTATGTGTTCGATCGATTTCAACAAGCAGATTTGGTAGATACGCGATCGAATAACCGATCGGGGCTGGGTTTATCGATCGTTCGGTATTTAGTAGAGGCGCATTGCGGGGCGGTGCGAGCCGAGAGCGCAGGGCTGGGAAAACGCGCTACTTTCACAGTTTCCTTACCTTTGATTTGAGCGATGTTGGAAAAACGATTATCTGTGTCCAATTATAGATCGCATCCTAATCTAAACTGTTCCAAGGGATAGATGATATTTAAACATTTTAATTTTACTCTCATAAGGACAGGATAAAAATTTCACCTAGATTCGGATTCGCGGATTCGCGATCGAAAAATATTCGTGTAAGTAAGCTGTTCTCCATTTAAACCAGTAACGAGGCTAGTAGGGTGCGTCAGCCTTGTACGGGCTCTCTTGCCATTCGCCCCTACTGAAACGGAAAACCTTGTACGGGCTCTCTTGCCATTCGCCCCTACGCACCCTACGCTATTGCATCGAAAATTCAAAATTAAAAACTCCCCTAAACTCAACATACTAGAGCAGGAATCATGATTACTACAATTGACAATTTTACCAAACAAATTCTGGGAAATTTGAAACCTGCCACGAAAATATTCTTAGCAATGGCGAGGATGGAAGAAACGGAAAAACCAACCTTGTTAGCTATTTCTAACAGACTAGATTCAGAATCCACTGCGGGAATTACAGAGAAATCAGACAAGATTAAATCAAAATTGTCGGGAAATTAGTTTAAATTAAATTACTTTACTTTATGAAGACGTTAAACAAGACTCCCAAAGCATCCAAAAAACCTCAAACGGACTCTAATCAGTCTGTAGATTCATCAGATTCATCCAAAGCGCTCATCGATATCGCTCAACGTGATGTCGATGGAGTTCTGCACTTATTCGACACTGAGTTGGACGGGCTGACTGAGACTGAAGCCAAGCGCAGATTAAGCAAATCTGGACTGAATGAAATCGCCCGCGAAAAACCGATCGCCTGGTATGTCCAACTACTGAAAACGGTAACTAATCCCCTCTCGCTTTTACTCATTGTTTTAGCGGTAATTTCGCTGTTAACTGGGAGTCCGACAGCCGCCTTAATTATTTTTATCATGGTGATTTTCGGTGGATTGCTGCGGTTTTCACAAGAATTTAAGTCGAACAAAGCCGCCGAAAAACTGCGGGAAATGGTGAGCGCAACGGCAACGGTGAATCGCCAGGATGCCACTAAAGATGCTGCACCTAAAGAAGAAAAGGGCATCACAGCAGGCAAAGAAATTGCGGTGAAACTGTTGGTGCTTGGTGATATCATCTTTCTGTCAGCCGGAAATATGATTCCAGCCGATGTCCGACTGATTGCTGCAAAGGATTTATTCCTCAGTCAGTCAACTCTTACCGGGGAGTCTCTACCCGCTGAAAAACACGTAGACCTCCCCGCCAATAATAAAGAGAAAAACCCACTGGAGTTAGTCAATCTTTGTTTCATGGGAACCTCGGTAGTCAGTGGTTCTGGAACAGCCGTTGTCGCACAAACTGGTAGTCATACTTATCTGGCATCATTGGCTAAAACTGTGAGTGGACGCAAACCACGAACCAGCTTTGACAAAGGTGTGAATGGCGTAACGATGCTGCTGTTGCGCTTTATGATGATCATGGCTCCACTGGTCTTTTTGATCAATGGGATATTTAAACACAATTGGGTTGAAGCATTCACCTTTGGTTTATCTGTTGCTGTGGGGCTTGCTCCCGAAATGTTGCCGGTGATTGTGACGGCAAATTTGGCGAAGGGGGCGATTACCATGTCTGAAAAAAAGGTGATTGTCAAAAATATTGATGCGATTCAAGACTTTGGTTCCATGAATATTTTGTGCACTGATAAAACAGGCACTCTGACTCAAGACAAAATCGTCTTGCAGAGGCACTTAGATCCCTACGGTCAAGAGAGTTTAGATGTACTAAAATATGCCTACCTCAATAGCTTTTACCAGACTGGCTTAAAAAATTTACTAGATGTCGCCGTTCTCGATCGCAATCAAGAACTTAAATCTTTAGATATTGAGAAAAACTACCAGAAATTCGATGAGATTCCGTTTGACTTTGTGCGCCGTCGGATGTCTGTTGTCGTCGAAGAAATGGGAAAACAGCACGTCCTGATTTGCAAAGGTGCAGTTGAAGAAGTTCTAAAAATCTGCACCCAACTCCAAGTCAATGACCAGGTTTTACCAATGGATGAATCAGTCCATACCAAGGTTGCCGATTTACAACAAAAACTCAACTCTGAGGGGTTACGAGTAATCGCGGTGGCGTATAAAGTGATGCCACCGGATCAATCGCATTATGCCATTGGCGATGAGAGTAATTTAGTTCTGTTGGGCAACATTGCGTTTCTCGATCCGCCCAAAGAGTCAGCTTCCCAAGCGATTAAAGCTCTCAATCGCAATGGAGTCGAGGTGAAGATTTTAACCGGGGATAATGAGGTCATTACTCGTAAAATCTGCAAAGATGTTGGCTTGCCTGTTCAACAAGTCTTATTAGGTAGCGATATTGAAGCTTTATCGGATGATGAATTAGCCAAAGTTGCTGCAACCACAACTATTTTTGCTAAATTCTCTCCAACCCAAAAAGCAAAAGTTATTCAGGTGCTACGAAAAGCAGGCAACGTGGTGGGATACATGGGAGATGGTATCAATGATGCAGCGGCTTTGCGGGAGGCAGATGTGGGCATTTCAGTTGATACGGCAGTCGATATTGCCAAAGAGTCAGCAGACATCATTTTGTTAGAAAAAAACTTGTTAGTCCTGGAATCAGGGGTGATCGAAGGTCGCAAGACTTTTGCTAACATAATTAAATACATCAGAATGGGTACTAGCTCTAACTTTGGGAATATGTTTAGCGTCTTGGGTGCGAGTGCGATTCTGCCATTTTTACCGATGCAGCCAGTGCAGATATTGATCAATAATCTCCTCTATGACTTTTCGCAAACGGGTATTCCATTCGATCGCGTGGATCGAGAATATTTGGTTAACCCGCCGAAGTGGAAAATTGATAATATCCGCAGATTTATGATGTTCATCGGCCCGATTAGCTCGATTTTTGATTATTGCACCTATGCCTTGATGTGGTTTGTATTTGGGGCGAATTCTGTAAACAATCAAGCTTTGTTTCAAACGGGCTGGTTTGTGGAAAGTTTGATGACTCAAACGCTGATTGTTCATGTGATTCGCACGGCTAAGATTCCTTTTTTTCAGAGTCGGGCTTCTTTACCGATGCTGTTGATTACTGCTACTGTGATGGCAATCGGAATGTATCTGCCATTTTCGCCGATCGCACATAGTTTAGGATTTGTTCCCTTACCAGCCGTTTATTTTGTCTGGTTAGCCGCAATCCTGACTTGCTATTGCGTATTAACTCAATTTGTCAAAACTTGGTTCATCAAAAAGTATGGATATACTTAGGGTAGTTCAATCCAAAACTACTTGCTAACGGCAACGCTGGCGACCATTGGAGTGACACTAATTATTCCTTGGAGACCTTTAGCATCCCTGCTCGGATTTAAACCGTTATCGTTAAGTTTTATGCCGATTGTGGATGCGATTGTCATGCTCTATGTTACTGCTGCCGAGAAGGTGAAACGAGTGTTTTATAGCCGTGTAAAGTTTTAGTCGTCAAGGCGTAGCAGTTATGACTTTAGACACCAGAGAACTGTGATGGTAATGTTGTAGTCGATATTTTAAATTTACTTTCACCTGATTTTAAGTCTTATGCTATTTGGGACGTTTAACCCCGCCTTTCCGTTTAACTTGAAATCCATATAAATAGATTTCAGGCATATTAATTCGTCCATCAAGACGACCTTCTATAATTCCAAGTTGAAGTAGATATTGCAAAATTCCTTCGGGGTTAGTAACAGGTGGTTGTTTTTCAGGAATCCATGTAGTTGATTTTACCCTCTCTAAAAATACTTCCTTTGGCATGGGAGCGCTCAGATTTACTAAGCTCATTTTGAGAGATTCTAGCCAAGGATACTCTTCCTGTAATTCCAGAATTCTATCATCTGAAGTATTCATTAAAGCCCCTTGTAAATCAGAGGGTTGCAAGAGTAGCGTATTTTGTTCAACGGTCGAGTGCTGTTGTATTCGACTTTGTGCAGCTAAGGCAAATAACTTGAGAAAAGAACGTGGCGCAATTCGACCACCAGCATCCTGAAGGTGATTGGGAATCCAGCGATAGGTAATTCCTTTTTTAGCATTAGGCCCCATATACTTACCAATCATCCTTTCGATTAGTTCTTCAAACAATTTTTCATTTGATGTTGCAGTCCAGCCCAAGCCAGTTTTGTTTTCAATAATCAACTTTGGGATATTTTGCAAATATTCTGTCATTTCAGTACCAGAGTTAGCAAGTCGTTTGACCAAAAGTTGGTAAAGCCATGAATGTTTCCATTCCAATCGAATTTGATGGGCTTGCAGTTTGGAAGCATCAGGAAAACTCAAAAAATCCTCTCGAAATAGATCGGTACGCAAAAAGATTTTGGGTCGTATTCTGTCCCAACGTCCCCATCGATTGAGCCACAAAGCTAAAAGTTCACGAATTGGAATTGCTAAAGCAGCATAGGAAGCAACTAATCGATCTAATTCATCATAAGTGACAAATAACCAATCATCTGCTTCAATCAGTTTTTGATCTAATTTATCTAAGATAGAATTGAGGTTTTCAAGATTTTGATTGACAATAGGTTGCCAAATTGATAGACGAGGTAAGTCATCTCTGAGAATGTTCACTATCTCTGTCCCTATTTGTTCAATAAGAAAATCTTTAAACTTAAAATCTTCTTGCTGTAATAACCCGCCTAAAATTAAACCAATCCAGAAACTACGCCATTCAATATTTTTAGTGTTATTCATTTGCGTTTCAACACTCTCTGGCGTTGGAAATCGCTTTTCTGCTGTGCGAGCCCTTCCAAAGCCAGCTATCCACGTCGTTTTGCTTAAGTCAGGCAAGGATCTAATTTTCAAACTTTCAACCAAAGATTCTCGTCCTGAAGGGATTGCGAGTAAACGGAATAATTCTGTTTTTCCTACTCCACGACCTCCTAGTATTAATAGTGTATTGGGTTCTAAAGCATAACGATAATCTGGTATGGGTAAAAAGTTTTTTAAGAATTTATCCTGATCATTACTTTCCTGTTCAGCAGTTCCCAGACCAGGAGCGATATTCGTTATTAATTCTAGTAATCTCTGTTTATTAATTTCAGACATAGTTTTAATTTAATTATTTTTTTGAAATTCACGCCCAAAAAGGTCACATAACTTTTCTGCAATCTCCTGATAAGGAGAATTAGTCATTATCTCTACGAGGCCTGACAGTCGATTTGATTGTGAGTTGCGAGAAAATAGAGCTATGTCGCCGCGTAGACTCTCCTGATACGGCACGACGACAGGAAAAAATGGTTCTTCTCTATTGTTAGGATCAGGGACTGTTTCATCTTCAGAGTAATAGTTTTCTTTAAAAACAATGTAGGCTTGTTCTTGAAATTCCGTGAGTTCTGTTTCTCGTCCTGGTATTCCGTTCGCTGGAGCCATCGAATGTACAAGAATCAACGGCAAACGCTCATCAACTCCAGAACTTGCTAAATGGCGAATAACATGGGTTAGTCCTGCCCAACTTTGGCGTGATTGAGTCCCAAATATGACTACTCCATGTGAAAGATTTGTGATTGCCAAGCCACCAATATCATGAAAACCAGCCCGCGCATCCATCAGAATGAAATCTAAAGGTCTTACTGCACTTTCCAATTCTCTTAACATATTTTGCATTGTACTTTGCAGTTCACCATCGACAAGGTTCTGAAAGTCCAATCGGGCTAACTTCTCCAAATAATTATCATCTACTGTTCCTGCGGGAAGTAATTGCAAGGGTTGTCCATAATCACCTAGTAACGTCTGCTCATTAATAGGTATGATGTGAGTGCGAAGTTTCCAATCTTGATTTTGAATCTTCTTTTCCAATAAATAATCAATTACACCTAGATTATTGGAGCTATCTGGTGAAAAAATTGTAGCCAAGCCTGGTGCTTCTAAATCGAGATCAACAATGGCAACTCGATGACCGTTACGAGCTAAAGTCAATGCAGTTGCAACGAGGGCACTGGTTCGTCCTACACCTCCTTTGAAAGAGAAAAAAGATACGATCGCAGGCTTATGCTTTTGATCGACTACATATTGTGGCCAAGGTGGTGTACCTATTTGCTGATCCGTCCATGCCTGTTTAGCAATGTGACGCTCCAGAATATACCAACGAGGCAAACATGATTCATCATCCCAAAACGCAAAAACTCTTTCATCCTCGATAGTTTTAATTAAAGCTTTGTAAGCATCCTTTTCTCCTGCTGGCAGCCAAATATCATTCCCATAATAAGATCCAAGTTTTCTAGAAAAAAAAGTATTAAGGTCAGTGGTTTCTGATTCTTGGATGGTAATAGTTTCTAATGGTTCAAGAAAAATTCTAATCTTTCCATTAACATCACGAATAATAGTGACAGACTTAAGTTTAGGTACAAGTGTATCTACAATGCTTTGTTCCTGAAAGCATTCGCGTACTTTATCAAAGGTTTCACCAAAACTGATTGTCATTCTTTAAATGTCCTGGCTGGAAATTGAGCCATTTAGCACTAATTTGGAGATTATTTCTCGATAAATTTCTTCGGCACGTTGAACGGCAGTTTGTGCCTCAGCTTCAGCCCAAAGTCCAGATTTGGAATATCTCCTCTCTGGATGATTTTGAGCTAGAATAGTATCAGCTATTCGTGAAGCAGGAAGTTGCCTATCCAGAATAGGATAGAGAACCCGCACGCGTTCCATTGCCCTTCCCTCAAGTTCAGTGAGGTCGTGTCCATATTTTTTTACCGCATCTCGATCGTGCTTAAAGTGTTGCTCGACAAGCACTTTAAACGAACATTCTACAACATAACCTGCTAGATAAACGGCGTTGTCCCACCGCTGCTCTCCCAAAAGAAGTTGGGCATCATGTAAATGCCTGCCTGCTGAGTTGGAAAAGGACTCTTGCATTTTTCACTTGATCCAGATAATTGAAAGTAAAGTTATAGTATAGGGAAAAGGGCTAGCGATCAATCTCAAGCGCCACACTTTAGCAGTAAACCCGGAAAACACTTGTTGACGGCATCCATCCCACACTTTGATATATGATTAGCCCAACTTCAGAACTTAGTGTTGAACCGCTGAATCTATCAAGTCCACAGGGTTTGCTATCGACTCTGCAAGAACTTCGCCAGACTGTTGAAAGCGAAGGAAAAGCTACTTTTAACCAGTGGAAACTGCACATTCAGCGTCCTGAGTTTCTGGCTAGCGCCTTGAATTTAGCTGAGTATCTAGCTTTGCGTCGGCACGATCTCCGCAACCTCCAAGCTGCACTAATGCCTTGGGGCTTATCCTCATTAGGACGGATTGAATCACGGGTGATGCCCAATCTTGATGCTGTGATTGCCACCTTGGAAGTGATTTGCGGATCTGAGTCTGCCCAGCAACTCAACCGTCCACCCATCGAGTTCTTTTTTGAGGGCGATCGATTACTACAAAAACACACGGAAGAATTGTTTGGTCAATCTCCACTCCAGCGGCGGGTGAGGATTATGGTCACGCTACCCACGGAAGCCGCCACTGATTATGAGATGGTACGAGAAATGATGCAACGCGGGGCAAACTGTATGCGAATTAACTGCGCCCACGATACGATCGCAGCTTGGCAAGACACGATCGACCATATCCGTCGGGCCCAGCAGGAAACCGGAACGCCTTGTAAAATCATCATGGACTTAGCTGGTCTCAAAATCCGTACAGGAGTGGTACTTGCCCCCCATCATAAAAAACGGGTATTTAAAGGCGATCGCATCCTGCTGTTGCGTTGTGAGCCTAAAATTGCCACTAAAGCAGCGGCAAGAAAAGTAGAAGCAGGTGATGCTATCCCATCCCATGTCAAGCATTTCCAAACTTCCTGCACAGTTCCCGAAATTCTCGATTTATTAATAGTTGATAACCCTGTGTATATCGACGATGGCAAGATTCAGACTCGCGTGATTGATACCCAGCACCGAGTACACAAAGGACAGGGAATTTTACTAGAGGTAACAAATGCCAGCCCCAAAGGAGTCAAACTCCGCCCCCAAAAGGGGTTAAATTTCCCAGATACAGTCTTGCCGCTCAGTCCTCTGACTGAAAAAGATTTATCCGACCTAGATTTTGTCGCCACCCACGCAGATATTATTGGCTACTCTTTTGTGCAACGTCCTGCTGATATTGAGTTGCTTCAACAAGAGTTGGATCGGCGTTTGGTCAAAGGGCAGTCCCGACCTGCGATCGTGGCAAAGATTGAAACCGCGATCGCAGTTTCCAATCTGCCAGAATTAATTATCTATAGCAATCCTAAATGAGTCGTAAAGATTTTCACCCCACCCCAACCCTCCCCTTATTAAGGGGAGGGGGTAAGAAGTTCACAAATGATTTAGGATTGCTATATGCAGCAGGTAAACAATCCTTTGGGGTTATGATTGCTAGAGGTGACTTAGCCGTTGAAATTGGATATCAACGTTTAACAGAGATTCAGGAAGAAATTCTCTGGCTTTGCGAAGCGGCGCATATTCCTGTGATTTGGGCAACTCAAGTTTTAGAGAGTTTGGTGAAAAATGGCACACCTTCGCGGGGAGAAATGACCGATGCAGCAATGGCTGAACGTGCTGAGTGTGTGATGTTAAACAAAGGGCCGTTTGTTGCTGAGGCGATCGCCATTTTGGATGATGTTCTAACCCGCATGGAAGCCCATCAATCGAAAAAAACGCCACAATTGCGCGCACTCCATTCGTGGTAATTCTTTTAACTAAACGTTGAGGTCAAAGGTTGATTATGAACAGAATAAAATTTATCGGTAATGCAGTTGGGACAATCATTGCAGCCGGGACAACAGCTTATTTGTTGAGTGATAAAAGTAATCTTTCAAGGGCGGATCTCAAACCGTCAGGCGATCGCAACCAAACTCTCAAGCCGGACGAAAAAGAGATTTTGTTTCTCGCCTCCCTTGCGCCCAGCGGTCATAACACACAGCCGTGGTTTGTCCAATATCTCGCACCTTATCACTGGATTATCGGCAACGATCGCACTAAATGGCTACCTGCTGTTGACCCGACTCAGAGAGAAACGATGTTATCGATCGGCACTTTCATTCAAAATCTGGAATATGCCGCTGGTGCTTTTGGCTACCTCTGCGATTGGAATTTACTCGCTAAAACCAATCAGGACGATCGCGTGATGGAAGTAAAACTGATCAAACAAACATCAAATAATCCCTTTGATACTGCAAAAATCAAAAATCGTCGCACAGTTCGTTCCGACTTTTTAAGTGATGTGCTGAAGAAAGAAGACCTCAAATATCTGGTCAATTCAGAACCAGAATTTATTCATTACCTACCTAACACCAGCAAAGAAAGTCAATTTATCGACGAACAAACAATCGTTGCTAACCGCCTGCAAGCCTATCGTAACCCAGCGCAACAAGAATTAGCCGACTGGATCAGATTCTCTAGTAAGAATGCCGACAAATATCGCGACGGGCTGACAACGGGAAGTATGGAAATAGAAGGAATTTCCGGCTGGGTGGTGCGGAATTTTTACAACAAAGACAATGTGATGAAAAACGATTTTCGAGAGGTAGGCATTGATAAAGTTAAAAAGCAAGTGTCGGAATCGGCGGGTTGGATTTTAATTACCAGCAAGGACTCGGTGGCGGCACTGCTGGAAACTGGTAGAAGAATGCAACGACTTTTCCTGAAAGTGCGGGAAAAAGGTATCGCCATCCATCCGATGACACAGATATTGGAAGAATCATCAACGCGGCAACAACTAAATCAATCAATTGCGATCGGCGAAAATATTCAATTTATCTTGCGAGTGGGGTATTTGAAGAATTATCCGCCGTCAGTTTCACTACGCCGACCTGTTGATTGGTTTCTGCGGAAATGATTAAGCTGTTCTCTATTTAAACCAGTAACGAGGCTAGTAGGGTGCGTAGGGGCGAATGGCCATTCGCCCCTACGCACCCTACGCGGAGGAGTTTAAATGCCAAACAGCTTAGGAAATTTATCATGAGTAATTCATACATTCCTCACAGTTTCTTCATCTTTGTTCAATACTATAAGAGATAAGCTGTTGTGCATTTAAATTGTATATTTTGAGCGAGGATAAAAAATATTCAAATCCTCTCCCCCTCTCCCCTTCTCCCCCTCTCCTCTCTAATACCATAAGCAATCTAGATGCAGCAAAGCTTAGTCCACATTCTTCTCATTGATGAGGATAAACTCTATGAAATGGCAACAATTAATTCTAGCTTTTATAGCCACTATTTGCTTAATATTTGCAGGAAATGCCCTGGCGCAGAGTGATATCAATATCAACAATACTAACCTGATTCGCTTTGGTGGCAGCGTCACCGTAGCAGAGAAGCAAGTTGTCGAAAATGCCGTGGCTTTTGGCGGGAGTGTGACGGTATCCCCTAATGCGAAAGTTGTGGATACTGCGATCGCATTTGGCGGAGATGTCATCCTGAAAAAGGGAGCGCGGGTAGAGGGTGATGCTTACTCTTTTGGCGGCAAAATCGTACAGGAAGCAGGTGCGATCGTTGGTGGTGAACGTGCTACATTCAGCGATCGACATGGCATGATGTATGGGTCCGATCGAGGTAGAAGTAGCTTCTTCGCGCACTATTTCTTCAGTACCATTTTTAGAATTAGTTCCGCCGTAGTAGCAGCTATTCTGGGACTGATTATTTTGCATAGCAGCCCACAATTCCTGCCAAATTTGGCGACAAAATTGGGTCAACACCCCGGTTTGACTGCTCTATGGGGAATCGGGGCGATCGTTTCCTTTGTCTTTGTAACAGTCTTTCTCGCGATTACGCTCATTGGGATTCCCCTGATTCCACTAATAAGTGTGACGGCGGTTGTCACGGCTCTAGTCGGATCATTAGGCGTAGCACTTTTTGTTGGTCAACGCCTATTCCGTAATGGTAATTGGTCGTTACAGCAGCAGTTCTTGGTCGGTTTGGCGATCGTGACAGTTCTGACACTAATTCCATTTTTCGGAGGGTTAGTAGTTTTCCTAGTCAATCTGTTCGGCTTGGGTATCATCTTGCTGTGGCAATTTGGTAGAGAAAAACCTCAAATAGCTACTTAGGGCTTGCTGAATAATTGATCGCTTTTTGGTAATCGGGAGTAATCGATTATTCAACCAGAGTTAAATATGAGTTTTTCCTGCCTCATTTTTTCCCTCAATTGCCTGACGAATCGTCTCATCTTCCTTAGTCGGTCGGATAGGTAATGTCGGCTGGGGCACAAGTCGCATCTATGATTAATTTTCCGAACTTGGGCGATTCATTTTTTGCGTCCGAATCTTTTTTTTTCGGTTTTAACTGGGGTGATGGATCGCATTTTTAAGGACCAGGCGTTGCTAGCTTTTTACGAATTTATAAGCGCGACATTTTGCCCAGTTTGACTCGATCGCCTTGCAGCATCCGCAACCTTCAAAGCATACAAACTACTGGCATTATTCACATACAAAGGCGTACCATTTAACAAATATTCCAACACCATGTCCGTATCTTTGGCAAACAAACCACGCCGCGTTCCCACTTCGATCGTCCGCTTATTTTCTCCCTGAATTAATTGACCAGATTCGGGAGTAAAAACCAGAGTTCCGTCTTCCCCATAAATTGTAAAAACGTTTTCCGACTGCCAAAAAGTCTCCCCTTTTCCGTAAACAGCTTCAGCGACAACCCCATTAGCAAAGTGCAACTGGGCATTGCACAAACTAGCTTTATAAAAATCTGGCTGAGTGTCCCAAAATAGAGTTTGACAGTTAACGCTTGTCACTTCCCCAAACAAATCGGTAAATCTGTGAAGTCGCGAAATTGCACCAACTAACGGAAACCCAAATAGCGAATGTTGATAAGTCCAGCGTTGCGGCGCTGGATGTTGAGGAGTAATAGTAATGTAGCGGGTGTAAAAAACTTTGCCAACTAAGGGCAAAGATGCTTTGATGGCTTGGTGTAAGCCACCTAAGAGTTCGATGTGTTCGATGTGGAGGAGTTTTTGCTTTTGTTTGGCAAGGGCGATCGCCCTTTCGCCCTCAGATACATCTAAAGATAGAGGATATTCGACCACAACGTGCTTGTCGTTTTCTAGCGCCGCCAGGACGATCGCCCCGTGATCCCGATTCACCGTACAGACAATCACCAAATCCAAATCGTCCCTTTCCACCAACTTCCGCCAAGAAACGGCAGCCTCGGCCCCGAATGTTTGACAAAACGCTTCCGTCTTGTGCGGAGTGTGGCCCGCAACTGTCACTAAGTGGGTTCTGGCATCAGTTTGCAACATTTCGGCCCTCAACTTGGCGGCAAAACCAGTACCCACAATCCCCACCCTGATTGGAGAATTGACCGAAAAGCCCGATCGAATATCAATATTAGCCATAGGATTTTAGATTTTAGATTAGGGAATTCAAAAATTGCTCAAGAGTAGCACCACAAAGCTTTACAGCTCGATCAGCCTAAGTCTAGATTAGTGCAAAAATGCGATCGGTGAATTCTCTACCCAAGTCTGGATGCAATTCAACTATACATTTCCCCCTGGTACGGACAAACTACAGCAGGTATAAGTAATCAAGATGAAATTAGAAAAAATTATAACTAATCCCATTCAAATTTTTTGTAAATCAGTGTTGCAACCTCCCTTCTATCCCCTACTATCATAGAGAGAACGAACCTAAGACCAAACCTCAGAGCTAATACAGCATTGAAGTTTGCATTAGGAAAGCTTATATATGTTGTTGAATTTTTGAGAGGATTAGTGCATGGCAACTTACAAAGTTACCCTCATCAGCGAAGCCGAAGGACTTAACCAGACCATTGAAGTTGAAGAGGATACTTACATTCTCGACGCGGCAGAAGAAGCAGGACTCGACCTCCCCTACTCTTGTCGCGCTGGCGCTTGCTCCACCTGCGCCGGCAAAATCCTCAAAGGTACTGTTGACCAATCCGACCAATCTTTCTTGGATGACGACCAAATTGAGGCAGGATATGTCCTCACCTGCGTCGCCTATCCTACGTCTGATTGCACGATCGAAACTCACAAAGAAGAAGATCTGTACTAAAAACAGCCTCAGCCTTCGGTTCTCACCATCAGCTATCAATTAATAGCTGTTTGAGCCGATCGCTCATTTTACTTCTGGTGAAACAGATCCGAAGCAAACTAGGGACGCTGTAGGGACACAGCACTGCTGTGTCCTTAAATACAGCGTATTCCAGGTTGATAGGTACTATCAATATCCTCATAGGGCAGGGCTGTTTCATTCTCGGTTAATGGGGAGATGAGGAGAGGGGGAGAGGGGGAGATGGGGCGATCGCCAGAAACCCCAGAACGATGAATTTTTCGGCTTTTCAGTCATCCCTCCGATTCCCCCTCTCCCCCCTCTCATTCTCTCCTTCTCCCTCTTACTTCGCGTACTTCGCGCCTTCGCGGTTCAATAACATACACAATATTAGTGCTAAACCCGCGTTTGACTCTGCAAAATTTCAGCCAACAATTGCCCTTGACTCTTCGCCGGTTCCTTACAAGTCAAACATTCACAAACCAACCCAACAACCCCTTCAGGTAAATCAGCTTCAACCTGAAAAACAGCAGTCGGATAATACTGCCAAATCAACCCAGAAATCAACTCATGAGTCGTGCGAATCAAAGTAGAATGCTGATACCAATCCAGCGCCGAAATCAGACTCGGACAAGCTTGTGGAGCATCTTGCATAATACTACTGAAAGCTTGCAAACCCTGTTGGGCGCGATCGAGAAATTCCAAATTTTGATCCAACAGCGCTAAACGAACCAAAGAGGCGATCGCAATTCCATTAGCCGCCGGAGTAGCATTGTCTGTATAACTGCGTTCCCGCACCAACAAATCAGCGCTAGCATCCTTAGCAGTATTATAATATCCCCCCAATTCCACACTCCACAAAAACTCATCAAATTCTGCTTGCACTTCCACAGCTTTCTGCAACCATTTTTCACTTCCTGTAACTAATGACAAACTCCCTTGATGCAAATCCAGCAATGCTTTTATAAACAAAGCATAATCTTCCGACTGCGCCATCACAGCCGTTTCACCATCATAATTCAATCGATGAAACCGCCCATCAATCCACTGATTATCTAAAATAAAATCAGCAGCCTTTACCGCCAATTCCAGATATTCCGAATTCCCAAAAACCGCAGCCGCCCTAGCCAAACCAGAAATCATCAAGCTATTCCAAGCTACAATCATTTTAGTATCAGTAACTGCCGGAATTCTCCCAGGCCAACTATCATTTTTAGCTTCCTGATTGTTCCGGGCTGGGGGAAAAGTTTTTACAGTGTCGGGATGGCCACCGTAACGGACTGCAAATAGTTTAGCCAAAGCCGTTTCTACCGTCTCGCTCAATTTCTCATAATGGCGACGCTGCAATACATTTTTGCCTTCAAAATTCCCGGCGCGACTAACAGTAAATTGTTGTTCAATTTCTCCTAATTCCTCCGCAGTCAACAGTTGTTCCAGTTCGCTATAAGTCCAAACATAAAACACTCCTTCTTCCGGTTCAGACCCCCCCGTTGCCCCCCCTTGGTAAGGGGGGGTTAAATTCTCTGCCCCCCCTTGGTAAGGGGGGGTTAAATTCTCTGCCCCCCCTTGGTAAGGGGGGGTTGGGGGGGTGAAACTATCAGCATCTTGTGCAGCGTAGAAATAGCCATTGGTTGCGGTCATTTCACGCTTCAACCATTCTACAGTCCCCGCGATCGCAGTTTCAAAAGCTGGTTCTTGAATTCCTGCACTCCAGAGATTAGCTAAATACTCAACAATTTGACCGTTGTCATAGAGCATTTTTTCAAAGTGTGGGACAGTCCATGTCTCATCAACAGTGTAGCGATGAAATCCGCCCGCAACATGATCGTAAATGCCACCTAATGCTAGGTCTAATCCGCGCTGTGCACAGGCTTGTTGAGCGTCATATTTTGATGAATCAAAATCAAAGCGTATTCCCCGCAGTGCTAATTCAGCATAGGGCATCATTGGAAAACAAGGTGCTCGATTGCCACTGGAAATAATTGCGGTGTTAGCTTCTAAGCCTTTTTGGAATAATTCGCTATTTAATTCTGCGGTAACTCCTGACAGTATTGCTCCTTGTTGCAGGTTGCCTAAAATTTCTGATTTGAAGGTTTCTAATTTGCCTTTTTCTGTGTCGTAAAAGCGGCGAATTGCTTGTAAAACTTCTAAAAAGCCTGGTCTTCCGTAACGCGGTTCTACGGGGAAATAAGTGCCTCCATAGAAGGGAATTCTTTCGTCTGGCGTGAGAAAAATGTTGAGAGGCCAACCACCTTGACCGATCATCATTTGTAAGGCTTGCATATAAATGCTGTCGATATCCGGGCGTTCTTCGCGATCGACCTTTATGGCAATAAAATGCGATTTCATATATTCGGCGATCGCGCGATCGGAAAAAGCCTCCCCTTCCATCACCGTACACCAGTGGCAGCTAGAGTAGCCGATCGACAGAAAAATCGGTTTATTTTCGCTCCGAGCCGTTTCTAAGGCTTCATCGCACCAGGGCCACCAGTCGATCGGATTTTCGCTGTGTTTCCGCAGGTAAAGGCTTTGGGATTGGGCGAGACGGTTGACCATAATCTAATCTACTTTAACTCGTACTGAGTCAGCTTATCAGTTCTCTAGTAGTGTAGCGCGAGATGTTTTAGTTGAGTTATTATTGGTTATTGGTTATTGGTTATTGGTTATTTACTACCTATTAGCAATGCCCTATGCCCCGTTCCCAATGCCCAATTTCCAATTTCCCATTCCCAACTCGTAAACTCAAATGTTCAGGTGTTGAAATCCGCCACCTATTCCTACCTGCGGTTTAACTGCGGTTATATGTATCATAGAAATAATGTGGGAAATTATCGGAAACTCGTTATGGCAACTAATGAAAGTCAAATAAGTCAAGTTTACGGTTCAGAGGATGCTCAAGCTATTTTACAGCTTGCGATCGCCCAAAAAGAAGAAAACGGAGAACTTTCGCGAGTGCAGTTGTTCGAGATTGCAGCGGAATTAGGCATTTCAGAACAGGATATTGCAGCGGCGGAACAGCAATGGTTAGCGAATAGAGGGGAATTTTCGGAAAAACTGTCTTTTAATACTTATCGCCGTCGCAAATTGCAGAAAAACTTGACAAAGTACGGCATTATCAATGGTTTTTTAGTTTTGCTAAATCTAGCAGGATCTCATGAACTTTCTTGGTCGCTTTTCATTCTACTAACGTGGGGATTGGGATTGTCGCTGAATGCTTGGAATGTTTATCAAACTGAAGGGGAAGATTACGAACAGGCTTTTCAAAGGTGGCGGTTGAAGAAACAAGTTGGAGAGTCTATTGGTACTGCGACGGATAAGTTTATGAAGTGGTTGCAGTCTTGAGAAATTATTGGAAAAAAAGATCGCCCTTTGTTTTATTTTATCCCAAAGTGCAAAGCGCGATCGATCGCCCTTAATTTCTCATTGTTTCAACTAAATGGAGCGTGCTATAATTAGTCATATGTAAAGTTGTATTAGATGTTAATGTTTGGATTTAAGCTCTACAATTTTTTCCAAAATCCTGACTACAAAATTGTGAGGGAGTAGCTGATCAAAAGCAGCGCGAGATTTCCGACAAACTTCAACAAAATCCTCATCCGAAAGTCGATCGTGAAAAGTTTGGATATAATCCCCAATCCGATGCACTTCCGAAAAAGGAACGATCACACAAAAATCTTCCCATTTCATCCCTCTCAACTCCGGTAACAATCCATTAGTATCAATCAAAACCGGAATTCTCCCTGCTGACATCACCTCCCAGAGTCGGTAACAGCCATTATCATCTCCTCTCATTGTCAACAGATAAGCATTATTCTCGATACTTTCGATATACTCGGCTCTTTGGCGTTTCTTTTCTTCCAATGGGAGAGTATAAAAATCTCCCTTTCTTTCAATCAAAAAAGTTTGTAGATTTTTCGCTTTTCGCACTTCATTAATTATTTTTTTTCTGACCAATTGTGCAATCAACCTTCGCCTTCCCAAATTCAAATTACGATTGACAAAAAGGCTGCACGCCATCCAGTTAATCATGGAATCCGAAAATTTAATATAACGTAATATCAGCGAATTTATTCGGGATGGATATTCAATATTTCCCACAAAACTGACAGTAGGAATTGATGGCTTTGGGATATTTACCTTCTCTCCTATGTCAAAAATCCATGCAGGCGTGGGTATTGATTTTTCTTTTTGATCACGGTAAGTTGCTGATGCAAAGAATAGTTCTCCCTGATAAGCCTTATACTCCATACAGTTTGAAAAAGTGACGAGAGTCCGTTTTGATGCTAATACTTGGCGCCTGAATTTATTTATTTCACCTTCTTTTTTAAGAAGATAATAATTTGACATAAAATGTGGAATTACTACAATCTTGCCTGCATCTGCCAAATTTGTGAAGCGGTGAATCTTGACTAATTCCGGCAATTCATCCCTGAGCAAATTCCAAAACTGTAACTCTGGATGAGTTTCCGGCGGGCTAAGGTGCATTAGCAGTGGGACTAGGCGTACATCAGGAAGTAGCAAATCTTCATTGATCCATATTTTCAGAGGTTCGTTAAGTTGGCTCATCATTTTTTTCCTGATTAGAATTCCTGTTTACTTTCAACCCAAATGTGGGCGGGCGGGACTCTAAGCTGTTCGGCATTTAAACTCCTCGGCGTAGGGTGCGTAGGGGCTCTCTTGCCATTCGCCCGTACAAGATTTTCCGTTTCAGCGTAAGGGTTCTAGCTGACGCACCCTACTAGCCTCGTTACTGGTTTAAATGGAGAACAGCTTACCCGCCACAACGGGATTTTAACAGTTCCTCAATCACCTAGTCAATAAAGTTGTTATGAGGCTTTCAGATTAGCGTCATCTGTAAGCACAGGATGAATTAATGCCGATCGCAAATCTTGACGAATTTCCCCATTCAAATACCTGCGCTGCAAAATCTGCCATTTTCCCCAAGCTGCGTAGCGATTTTCTGCCAAAATACCAGCCAATTGCGGCAACTCTTTTTTCAGATCGCACTCGACAAAATCTGTCAGAAAGTCCCCTAAAACTTCACTGTCTTGAATATCGCCCAAACATTCTTGAACAGCTTTTACATCCTCTACATAAACTTCATAACTCTCGCCATAAAAATCTCCAAACAGATTCATCAAATAGCGAACTTTCTTAGCTTGTTTCCGCAAATCGTGCAGAATTTTCCCCTCCGCAGCCAACTTTTGTTCGACAGATTCAGCATTTAAATCATCACAAACTTTAACTTCGCCATCCTGATATTCTGTACCCAGCAGCCAAGCCGGATGTAGGAAAAACTCGCTGACTTGAGGTAACAGTAAATCTGGCAAAACATCAGCAATTGGTAAATTCGATATCGCCCGAAACTTCGGTTTGTCCAACCAATCCTCGATCGACTTTTTGAGCAATTCGTAGGTTTTGCGATCTAAAATCGCCCTCACCCCTTTCAAAGCGCGTCGTCGCTGTTTGAGTAACGTTAACAAAGCTTGATCCAAAATTTTCTGTTCTTCAATCGGCAAATTCGGGTAATATCGGTTTTGGAGATTTTCGAGCATCACATCCAAATCCCTGAGTGTTCCCAGAATCCGTCCCACTTTACCAATTTTGTGTTCCTTGGCCTGTTTTGGGAAGTCTAAAACTGGAGCAAAACCCGTCACAGCCGATCGCAAACGTCTCAATCCAACGCGCATTTGATGAAGTTCTTCTGCGTCTTTGTCTTTTAAAACATCAGCTTCATGCGCTATGGTTTTGTGGAAATATTTCTCGATCGCGCCAGCAGCCACATCTCCGAGAGTCTTAACTTGAGTTTTAATTTTAGTTGATGTTTGTAGGTTCATGGTAGGTGTAGATTTCAGATCCCCGATCGACTTTAATTTTGATTTCAATGCTTTGCTAGTAAAGGGTTTACATCCTAGCATACACTTTTCATTTTTGATCATTCAAAATACAAATCTTAATATAAGGTACTTGACAATTTCTACGAAGTCAGCAATTCTTCAATTCTTCAATTCTTCAATTCAAAATCTAAAATCTAAAATAAAAAGTCCCTCCCCCGCCCAAGGGCAAATAAAAATCCGATTTCTGGCGCGCTGTCCCAAATAGGTTAAGATCGCTGCAAACCGACATTTATTCGCCAAAGGGTGAGAGAGGGTGCGATCGAAAAGACAAGTTTCGGGTTAAATCAAGTCCGTTCCGAGAGGCCGTTTAGCCCTTCCAGTTTTTCGCAGCTTGTTCGAGCACGTAGGTTGCTACATCCTCAATTTGTTTGGGCTTTAAACGAGTCCCGAAAGCAGGCATAGCATTTTTGCCCTTAGTTACCTGAGCGGTAATAGCTTCCAGAGAATTCATGCCGTACTTTTCTAGGGCAGCGGTTTTCAAGGTTTTCGCGCGCACAACGACGTTGCCGCCGCCGACGTGACAAGCAGAGCAGTTGTTCTGAAACAGTTTAGCTCCTTTAGCAGCGTCTCCAGCCAAAGCAGGGCTGCCGAAGCCGACAGTAAAAATTGCCAACGCTAACAGAGCGATCGATAAGAGTCTTTTCAACATATTTCTCCTCTAATGGACACCGTTCATGGTGGTTCTTTAGTTATTTTACCTGAAATGTCGGGTTGAATCCCGACTAGAAAATTGGGACGCGGGCGATCGCAAATTTCCAAATAATTTACCACTTTTTGCAGCAGTTCAACTCTCAAAATCATCCGTACCCCATCCCGGAGCCTTCTGAGCCGCCCGGAGCACAAAAGCAGCCAAATCTTCAATCTCAGGCTGTGACATCCAGCTTTCCGGCACTTGGCGACACCAAAAACTTTCCTCACTGCCATCATAAGTCATCGGTTGTCTCAGATACGCCACCAAACTATTGATGTTGTTGCGAGGAGGCGTTGCTCCCTGGAGACTAGCCAAAGACAAAGAGATAGTCGGATCTGGCAAAGTAGCCCCTCCGACGTGACAGTTGAGACAGTTTTGCTGGAACAACCGTTTACCTGCCGTCAAATCCTGAGCCGAAAATAATCGAGTGTGCCCCTCAGCGTCCAATTCCATTGGCACAGGTTCAGTGACTTGTAGATAGCGAGTCACATAATTAGTTGCCGCCAAAACAGGCTGAGGTGCCAGCAGCACGAGTGGCAAAATAATTAAAATTCCCAACAGAAAGCAGACAAAAATACCACGACGCAGCATGAAGGTACAACTTTATTGCGATCTAAAATAAGCAGAGGGTAAATTTTAGATTTCAGATTTTCGATAGAAGCCAACCAGAGAACAACAATAAATTTTGGCAAACTCTAGCCCCTCCCAATCCAAAATCCAAAATCTAAAATCTAAAATCAATTAACGAGCGCCTTTACCACCACCCCACTGCTTACCAATAATTTTTGGTTGCAACAGAATGTGACCAGCAATGGCGTACAAATCATCATCCGAAAGATTTCTCATTTCAGCAAAAACATCGGCGCTCCTGATACTCGGATGAGTCTCATAAATTTCCTCAAAGCCGTCATAAGTTGTGGGATTTTTCATATAGTCCACCAACGACTCAACATTATTGCGGGGCGGGTTTGCCAAAGCTAGAGTTTCGGGACTCAAATTCACATTCGGGTCAGTTTTCGTCATTCCTGAATTGTGACATTGAGCGCAAGTCGAACCAAACAAGCGTTTGCCTTGCTTAACCTGTTTGAGGCTCAGCTCCACGGGATCGCCTTTGTCATTTAAAGTCACGGTGCGAAGTTTGGGACTCAGTTCAACAGCCATCGCACTGCTGACAAATAACTGAAATGTCAAGAATACAGCGGTCAGAGCAATGAAATATCTTTTAAGCATGGTTCTCCTTAAAAAAAATCAGGCGAATTTATTGAATGCTCTTTGAGAGAGCGGGAAAACAGATTTAAGAGCTGAAATTCCAGAGTACGACGACAACTGGTGAAATCCGATGCGCTTATAGCTGGCAAAAGTATAGTCATTTATAGACATGGGAGGCTTCAAGTCCCTCCCCCTTCACTTTTACTTTGAGCGGATTAACCCGCCTCGGCTGAACTACGCAGCTCTCTATCCCATCGCTGAACGCATTTGGGATTGCTTTTCTGAGGATGTTGTACGAACCGTTAACATCAGAATTGATTAATTGACCAATTGATGTTTTGTACAAACCTCGCTTGATTCGCCTACCAGTAAATACAGGATCTGTTTCTGTATAACACCATTATTGTCTATAATTGCTTATAAACTCAATGAAGTTTTACAATACCTTTAATGGTAAAGGAATTGTGCAATCAATCTGTGATAAGTTTTGAGTCGCGTCTCTTTTCTAGAGCCGACATAATTGCCTTAACATCCTCTAGGGCCAAACGGGTTTGAGGATGTTTGTAGGCAATTTCCAACTCGTTACACAAGCGGATCACGTCTTCAACGGGGACGTTGAAGTCCTCTGCTATTTCTGCGATGGACAGGTCTGCAAAACCCATAATTTTTAGGTCGCTGACGGGTGAAAATAGGGTTGACGGTAGGGCTGTTTCATTCTCGTTTGATGGGGAGATGAGGAGGGGGGGAGAGGAAGTGATGGGGTGATAGGGTGATGGGGTGATGAGGTGAATTTTTGAAGTTTTGAATCGTCGCTTGGACTCTCCCGCTTCTCCCTCTTCTCCCCACAGACTCACGCTTTCGAGCTTTC
>NZ_NXIB02000110.1 GCF_002412335.2 Tychonema bourrellyi FEM_GT703 | reverse complement strand
TCTAGCTAAACTATGGCATTGTAGGGGTCAGCGGTTCGAGCCCGCTATTCTCCATAAAACGGCAACAAAGACTAGGCGATACCGTAGGGAAACGGCGCTGCCGTGTCCTCTTTCAATGGTGACTTCGATCGCGCCGATCGCACCAATCAAACCAATTTTTGGTAAAATCAAAACATTGTACCCGCAACCAAAGCGCTACCGTGGCAAAGTCAACTGAATCCAACAACCCAGAGAATCCGAGCCAACTTGCCCGAACCCCTCTGTACGACTTATCATTAGAACTGAAAGCTCGGATGGTGCCCTTTTCCGGGTGGGAGATGGCGGTGCAGTACAGCGGTCTGAGCAACGAACATCAAATAGTGCGATCGCAAGCCGGAATGTTCGACATTTCCCACATGGGAAAATTTGGTTTGAGAGGAAAACAATTAAGAGAAAAATTTCAATCCTTAGTACCCTCCGACTTGAGTCGATTGCAACCAGGTCAAGCTCAATATACACTATTGTTAAATGCCAAAGGCTGCATCTTAGACGACATTATTTTCTACTGCCAAGAACCAGACGCTACGACTAGCGAAGAACGTGCAGTAATTATTGTCAACGCCGCCACTCGCATCCGAGACAAAGCTTGGATAGTCGCCCATTTAGAATTAAGCAATGTTAGTTTTACAGACCTTTCACCAGACAAAATTTTAATCGCAATTCAAGGGCCGGAAGCAGTCAATTATCTCCAGCCTTTAGTTGCAGACAACCTCACCCCAATTAAAGCCTTCGGTCACTTAGAAACAAACCTATTGGGACAGCCAAGTTTTATCGCTAGAACTGGTTACACGGGGGAAGATGGCTTTGAGATAATGGTCGATGCAGAAGTCGGAAAAGAACTGTGGCAACAATTATTAACTGCTGGGGTTGTCCCCTGCGGTTTGGGTGCGAGAGATACCTTGCGTTTAGAAGCAGCAATGGCACTTTACGGTCAAGATATTGACGATAATACTACACCTTTAGAAGCTGGATTAGGTTGGGTGGTTCACCTCGATAGCAAAGGCGATTTTATTGGCCGCGAGGTTTTGGAACAGCAGAAAGCGAGTGGAGTTTCCAAGCGGTTAGTAGGGCTAGAAATGGCAGGGAAGCACATTGCTCGTCACGGCTATCCAGTAATATTTGAAGGCGAAAAAGTAGGGGAAGTTACTAGCGGTACATTATCACCGACTTTGAATAAGCCGATCGCCCTTGCTTATGTTCCCACAAAACTAGCTAAAATCGGTCAGGAGTTAGAAGTCGAAATTCGCGGCAAAAACTATCCGGCTACTGTGGTGAAAAAACCATTTTATCGATCGCCAAACCGACCGAGTTAAATTAAGTAAGTTAGGATTAATTCAGGGGCGGGCTAGAAGCCCAACCCCTACTCCCCACAATAAAATGTATTTCTTCTTGTGGAACGGGCTTCTAGCCCGTTGCTCATAATTTTGGTAGAGAAGATTCATCGACTAGCTTAGCAAATTTTCGCAAAGTTGCAGCATAGCGATCGCCCGCCACATCCATCAAATCATTATGACCGGCCCCATCAACCCAAAAATTCAGTTTCGGCTCCTTCGCGGCCACAAACAACCGCTCTCCATGCCAAAAACGAACCACATCATCAGCCTTACCATGAATCACCAAAACAGGCGATCGAACTTTGCCAATCTTATCAATATTCACAAACTTATCAAAAGGTAAAATCGGAATCCGCGTCAACACCCGAAAAACCGAAACAAACGAACTTTCAACCACCAAACCACCGACAGATTGTCGCGAAGCCAAATCAATTGCCGGCCCACCGCCCACAGAACGCCCGTAAACAATAATTTGCTTAGCAGGTACTCCCAACTGTTGCGTTAAATAATTGTAAGCAGCATCAATATCACGATAAGTATTATACTCAGAAGGCTTTCCCTGACTGGTGCCGTAACCTTGATAATCATAGGCAAACACAGCAAACCCGCTATCTCGAATCTCTCTGAGTACCCACAAAATCCCGTCCAAGCTTTCCGCATTCCCGTGACTGTAAAGTATGGTATATTTAGCTTGCGGGTTAGGAAAATGAACAGCAGAAATTTTCATGCCATTAGCTGAGCCAACTTTGATAACTTCCCTGCTATCACTCTGACTAGATGGGGGAGATTGAAAAATTAGCCCTTCTGAAAAAAAGCAAGCGTAAAAACACAAAAATGCGTAAATAAAAATTATAGAGCGCATAAGTCGTTTCCAAGAAAATTCTCCGAAAAGCAAACGTTTAATATTTTTTCGGTTCCAGTTAGCCATCACTAAACACCCATAGTTCACTAAGATTTAATTGATACTTTGTTCATTACGAGAAAAAACATGGCACTAAAATACCCCGATGACTTGAAATACCTAGACACCCACGAATACATCCGACTCGAAGGCGAAATTGCCACCATCGGCATCAGCGCCTTTGCCGTGGATCAACTAGGTGATATTGTATTTCTGGAATTACCAGAAGTTGGCGCAACCCTGGAAAAGGGCGCAACTTTCGGCACAGTCGAGTCAGTGAAAGCAGTGGAAGACTTAAAAGCGCCTGTTACCGGCACCGTCATCGAACGCAATGATGCCATTGTAGAGTCTCCTGAGAATTTAGCGGAAGACCCCTACGCCGAAGGGTGGCTGCTGAAAGTGCGCGTTGACAATCCCAGGGAAGTCGATGATGCTTTGTCAGTCGAAGACTATCGCCTAATGGTCGAAGGAGAATAAAGGAGAGGGGAGAGGGGAAGAGAGGAAGAGGGGGAGAGAGGAAGAGGGGGAGACGAAAGGAAAGACACTTAAATCCATCCGTTAAATCCGTTACAAAATCCGTTGCCGAACTTCCTCCTATCCGTGACATCCGCTAAATCCGCTACAAAATCCGCTGCCGAACTTCCCTCTTCCTTTGCAAAATGTTACAAACTAAATAAGCAAAAGTCTATTCAGGAGAAGCAGCCTTGGTACTCTACAGTTCCGAAATTGAGTCAAATCAACAACAAAACCTTACTCCCATCGATGGTTTTGCGCGCCGCCACATTGGCCCGACACCAAGGGAAATCCAGGAAATGCTCGATATTTTGGGCATTGACAAATTCGATGATTTGATTGACAAGACGGTTCCGGCGGCGATTCGCCTCCCGCATCCTCTCGAACTTCTTGCTGCAAAAAGCGAGTACGCTGCTTTGGCCGAATTGCAAGAAATTGCCTCAAAAAATCAGGTATTTCGATCGTACATCGGCACAGGATATCACGACTGCATCACACCCCCAGTCATCGGGCGCAATATCCTCGAAAATCCCGGCTGGTATACAGCTTACACTCCCTATCAAGCCGAAATTGCCCAAGGGCGATTGGAAGCTTTGCTAAATTTCCAAACCATGATAATTGACCTCACGGGTTTGGAAATTGCCAACGCTTCTTTGCTGGATGAAGGGACTGCGGCGGCGGAAGCGATGGCCGTAAGTTACGGTGTATCCAAGAATAAGGGAAAAGCGTTTTTTGTCGCTCAAGATTGCCATCCTCAAACCATTGAAGTTGTGCAAACTCGCGCAAAGCCACTGGGAATTGATGTGATTGTGGGGGACCATCGAGACTTTAAGTGCGATCGCACAATCTTCGGTGCCCTGCTACAATACCCTGCAACAGACGGCGCAATTTACTACTATACCGATTTTATCGCATCAGCTCACGAAGTCGGTGCCTTAGTCACAGTTGCCGCCGATATTTTGAGCCTTTGCGTGCTCACACCCCCAGGCGAATTCGGCGCTGACATAGCCGTAGGAAGCACCCAGCGCTTCGGAATTCCGATGGGATTCGGAGGGCCTCACGCAGCTTATTTCGCCACGCGAGAAGAGTTTAAACGGCAAGTTCCGGGACGAATTGTGGGAGTTTCTAAAGATGCTAACGGCAAATCAGCTTTGCGTTTGGCATTGCAAACTCGCGAACAGCACATCCGCCGCGAAAAAGCAACTAGCAATATTTGTACCGCTCAAGTTTTGCTAGCAGTAATGGCGGGTATGTATGCTGTTTATCACGGGCCCCAGGGACTAAAAGAAATTGCGGAAAAAGTACGGGATTTAACTGCACTTTTGGCATCCGGTTTGAAAAGCCTCGGATACAAAATTGGTGCTGAACCTTTCTTCGATACTCTGCGGGTAGAGTTGGGAGACAAGCAGTTGTCTGAAATTTTAGAAGCTGCTCAAAATTACCAGATTAATCTCCGAGTTTTTGATGAGAAAACGGTGGGAATTAGTCTGGATGAAACTGTCACCGCAGGCGATGTGAAAAAGTTGTTGGCAATTTTTGCAGACGAGAAAGATGCTATCAATGCTGACGGCGATATTTTTGTGAGTATGTCGCTAGATGCAGATGATTTTACTTCATCTTTAGTTTATCCGGCTTTTTGCGATCGCACAACCAGCTATCTCACCCATCCTGTTTTCAACAGCTACCACTCGGAAACCGAACTTTTGCGCTATATGCACCGATTGGAAGCCAAGGATTTATCGCTGAATACATCGATGATTCCCTTGGGTTCCTGTACGATGAAATTGAATGCAACTGCGGAAATGTTGCCGGTGAGTTGGCCCGAATTTAGCAAGATTCATCCCTTCGCACCCAGCCATCAAACTCGCGGCTATCAAATGATGTTCGTGCAACTCGAACAGTGGCTGGCAGAAATCACTGGTTTTGCCGGAATTTCTTTGCAACCAAACGCAGGTTCCCAAGGGGAATATGCGGGTTTATTAGTAATTCGTCAATACCACGAACATCGCGGCGAATCTCACCGGAATATTTGTTTGATTCCCCAGTCAGCCCACGGCACAAATCCAGCTAGCGCAGTTATGGCTGGGATGAAAGTAGTGGCAGTTGATTGCGATTCTCAGGGAAATATTGATGTTGCTGATTTGCAGAAAAAAGCCGAAAAGTACAAAAATGAACTGGCTGCATTGATGGTGACATATCCATCTACTCACGGCGTTTTTGAAGCAGAAATTAAAGAGATTTGCGAGATTGTCCATCAAGCTGGCGGACAGGTTTATATGGACGGGGCTAATATGAATGCCCAAGTTGGTTTGTGTCGCCCTGGTGATTTTGGTGCTGATGTTTGTCACTTGAATTTGCACAAAACTTTCTGTATTCCCCACGGTGGTGGCGGGCCGGGCATGGGTCCGATTGGAGTAATGTCTCATTTAGTAGAATTTTTGCCCAGCACTTCTATTTTTAACAGCGAACAGTCAGCAGCGAACAGTCAACAGCGAACAGTCAACAGTGAACAGTCAACAGTGAACAGTCAACAAACATCAGTTGGTGCTGTTTCCGCTGCGCCTTGGGGAAGTGCTAGCATTTTGACTATTTCTTGGATGTACATTCGGATGATGGGAGGAGTTGGTTTAACTGAGGCGACAAAAGTTGCAATTCTGAATGCGAATTACATGGCAAAACGGTTAGAATCTTATTACCCAGTTTTGTATAAAGGGAAATCTGGTTTAGTCGCCCATGAGTGTATTTTGGATTTGCGACTTCTGAAAAAAACCGCTGGTATTGAAGTCGAAGATATTGCCAAACGCCTGATGGATTACGGCTATCACGCGCCGACAGTTTCTTGGCCAGTCGCGGGTACGGTGATGGTGGAACCGACGGAAAGTGAATCGAAGCAGGAATTAGACCGTTTTTGCGATGCGATGATTGCGATTCGAGCCGAAATTGCGGAGATTGAAAACGGCAATGTTGACGCGCAAAATAATGTCTTGAAAAATGCACCGCACACCGCAGAATCTCTGATGGTTGATGAGTGGAATCATCCTTATACTCGCGCCCAAGCCGCTTATCCGACAGCTTGGACTCGCGAACATAAGTTTTGGCCTGCGGTGGGTAGGATAGATAATGCTTTTGGCGATCGCAATTTTGTCTGTTCTTGTTTACCAATGGAAGCTTACACTTAAGATAGGAATCCATGTAAATCTCGTTTAACTCCGAGTCTAGATCCCCCTAAATCCCCCTTAAAAAGGGGGACTTTGAGAACGCTTCCAATTCCCGCCTTGTAGGGGCGGTGCCCCCGTGCCCGCCCTCTTTGCGCCAGGGGATCTCCGGGTTTTATGCTGAGTCTAGATCCCCCTAAATCCCCCTGATTGTTGGGGGACTTTGAGAACGCTTCCAGTCCCCCCCTTCTTAAGGGGGGTTAGGGGGGATCTCCGGGTTTGATAGATGCCGAAATCCACCTCGCGAAAGCCCTCCAGAAACCGGGTTTTTGCGACAATACCTAACTACAACCCAAAAACTCCGAAAAACCCGGTTTCTCACCTCACCCAAAGGCCTCCAGAAACCGGGTTTTTGCGACAATACCTAACTACAACCCAAAAACTCCCAAAAAACCCGGTTTCTGAACCTCACCCAAAGCCTCAAGAAACCGGGTTTTTGCGACAATACCTAACTACAACCCAAAATCTCGGAAAAAACCCGGTTTCTCAACACCCCACGAAATCCCTCAACCAAAATTCCCCCATCTCAGCTATAATCAAAACCATCCACTCCATCCACAAACCCGCCATGAGACGCTGGCCCGACGGACAACAACTAGACGACGGCAAATACATCATCGAAGAATACCTTGGTGGCGGCGGATTCGGTGAAACCTACCGCGCTCAAAATCGCCATGAAGGTAAGTCAGTTGCGATCAAAACTCTGAATCTTTTCCAACAATTCCAGCCGGATTTTGCTAAAACACAAAATAAATTCCTCAAGGAAGCAATGTCTTTAGCCAAGTGTCGTCATCCCCATATTGTCGAAGTTTATGATATATTTCGCGAGGGTGATTTCAATTGTATGGTAATGGAATTAATCGATGGGATTGACTTGGCTACCCATATCAAAGAAAACGGCCGTTTGTCGGAACAAAAAGCTTTGTCAATGATTCAGCAATTAGGCGATGCACTGACTTGCGTCCACAAGCAAAACCTGACTCACCGCGATGTTAAGCCCGAAAACATTATGCTCAGAAAGCGCGGTATGGAAGCAGTTTTGATTGATTTTGGTTTGGCGCGACAGGCGACGTTATCAGGAAAGTTAATGACTAATAGTAGCAGGGGGACTGAGCATTACGCACCCATTGAACTTGCGGAACAACGCTCTCAACTTGGCCCTTATACTGATGTTTATTCTTTGGCGGCGACGCTGTATAATATGCTGACAGATAACAAGCCGATTCCGTCGCCCGGTAGAAAGATTATTGATCCTTTTATTCAGCCAAAACAGTATGATAATAAAATTAGCGACAGGGTGAATGCCGCTATTATCAAAGGGATGGAATTGGAACCGCAAAATCGCCCGCAGTCGGTGCAGGAATGGTTGGATTTGCTGATACCGAAACCAGTGGCTGCTGAGACAACGCGGGTGATTTCAGCCGTGGGGATGGATTATATAAACTTGCGGAATTTATTGGCGGCCAAAAAGTGGCAAGAAGCCGATGAAGAAACTCTGAGAGTGATGTTAAAGGTGGCGGGTAGGGAGGAAGAAGGATGGCTGGATACAGAAAGTATTGATAAATTTCCCTGCGAGGACTTGCGTACCATTGACCAACTTTGGGTAAAATATTCTAATGGGCGCTTTGGCTTTAGCGTGCAGAAGCCCATTTATCAAAGTCTGGGGGGAACCAGTAAATATAATAGTGAAGTATGGGCAGCGTTTGGCGACAAGGTAGGTTGGAGAAAAAACGAAGAATGGCTGACCTACAAAGAAATCACTTTTTCAGAGAAAGCACTAGAAGCTCACCTCCCTTTGAGGTTGATATGGGGACGAATTTTTGCATCTTTTTGTTTTGTTGGGATGGTAGATGATGGTGTGTTTGGTCGTCTTCTCTCGCGTCGAGACTTGTAGACGGTAACATCTAAGCGTTTCAGGATTTTATAAAGATTTATAACAAAGCCCAAAACCACGAAGCCATGCCCTGTCTACGTTTCCGACGGGGTTGTCGAGACATAATGAGCAAATAATCAAAGTAAAATCAATCTCAGAAACCGGGTTTCTGCGATAATTTATGTATCATCACCCACATTCAGGAAGAAACCCGGTTTCTACCTCTCCACCAATAGATTCCAAACTCCATAAGCACCGCGCAAAATCCAAGAAACCGGGTTTCTACGAATATCTAAACATCCTCACCGAGATTAGGAAGAAACCCGGTTTCTGAGCACCGTCCTACATCCAAGAAACCGGGTTTCTGCGATCATTTATGTATGATCACCCAGATTCAGGAAGAAACCCGGTTTCTGTCGCCCCACCCATCACCCCCAATTCAATTAATTGTAAACAGACATCAACTTCCCCTAATTGTCGTCAATACAGAAGTAGAAGAAATAGTACAATGGATAAACTAACCGAGTATCCCAAATTAATCGATCGCATTTTAACCGAATACATAGAATTGTGTAATCGCCGTCCTCAACCAGACATCGAAACCTTCTTAATTACCGATGCACAAAACGGTCATTATATGTGGATAAATCTCGGCTGGCAAAAGGGAGAACGTATTACCGGGATAACTGTCTACGTTCGGATTCGGGATGGCAAATTCTGGATTGAGGAAGACTGGACAGAAGATGGAATTGCCACAGATTTAGTGCGTTTAGGGGTTCCCAAAGAAGATATTGTATTGGCATTTCACGAGCCTGGAATGCGGCAGTACACGGATTTTGCAGTAGCTTCCTAGCACTTCTAGGAATTGTTATGAAAAACCTAACTCAATTAACTCACCTTGAATTAGTGCTGCTAGAATTAGTAGCTAAAGGTCAAGGAAAATGGAGTTGGTACGAACTCGCGAATGCACTTTCCCGTCGAGATGTACCGCGAGAACCTGACATGATGGTTGTCTTGAAAAAATTAGCCGTTGATGGTTTGGTTAAACGAGATATAGAAACCAATTCACCTCACGACAGATGGGAATTAACCTCGGTAGGCTCTATTGTCCTAACAGATGCAAAAGCAGATAGTCAAAGCAGAATTATACGTTATGCTATTGCGATTGAGAGAGCAGAAAGCAATTATTCTGCGTATGTTCCAGATTTACCAGGATGCGTAGCAACAGGTGCAACTATCGAAGAAGCAGAACAGCAAATTAAAGCAGCAATACTTTTTTATTTAGAACAGTTGCGTCAATCTGGTGCGTCTATTCCCGAAGCTAGGACTTTATGCAAATATGTTGAGGTTTAACGTCTTAAATTTATAACTCCTAAGATTATAGGATTTACGCACTGGAGCCAAAGAAACCGGGTTTTTATTTAATTTGTCGGCTGGAACCAAATATTGTCGTCAAAAACCCGGTTTCTGAACTCCCATGCGTCCAAGACTATAACTGTTTGTGTTATGATATATTGAAAAAGCAGATTTTACTGAGAGGTGAATCAATGCCAACATTAACATTAACCGATGAGCAAGTAATTGAATTAGCTCAAAAATTACCCGATCGCAAAAAACACGAATTATTAAAACTATTGCTGATGCAGCCTTGGGAATCTTGGGCAAAGTTAACCCATGATGGCCCAGAAAAAGCACGACAGGCTGCGGCACAAAGGGGAAAAGACTGGGATGGAATGACAGAGGATGAACGGGAAGAATTCATTGATGAATTATTGCATGAAGACTAACTCTTACTCCCCCCCTTACCAAGGGGGGGGCTGGGGGGGGTTAAAATACCAGCAACCAACAAGAAAATCCTATATAACCATGACAAAACTCTACAACAGAAGCTCAGAAAAATTCAAGCGGCAGCAGCTTCGCAGAGAAATGACACCAGCGGAAAAGGAACTATGGAAACGTATCAGAAACAGACAGCTTGAGAATTGTAAATTTCGCAGACAATATAGTGTAGCAGCATTTGTGCTAGATTTCTATTCACCAGAAATCAAGTTAGCACTAGAAGTTGATGGTGACAGCCATTTTGTGGATGGCGCTGTAGAATATGATGCAGAAAGGCAAGAGTTTATTGAGTCGGCAAGAATTCATTTTTTGAGGTTTACTAATGATGATGTTTATCATAATTTGGATGGGGTTTTAGAGGTGATTGTGGAGGGGATTAAATCGTTGAGAACATCGGGTGTTTTACCCCCCCCAGCCCCCCCTTGCTAAGGGGGGGAGCAAGAGTTAGGAGGGTAGATTAGATTTAATCGTTTATTGCGTCAATTCTTTTACCCCCCCCAGCCCCCCCTTGCTAAGGGGGGGAGCAAGAGTTAGTCCTTTTTTAAGGGTGGGGAGCAAGAGTTTCGAGTGTCCAAAATCCAAAATTCATAATTCACAATCTATATGACTTCAAAAGTTACTCTCACCATCACCGCAGGCAATCTCAAAGGTAAAGAATTCACCTTTGATACCCGCACAACTTGCATTATCGGCCGCGCTAAAGATTGCTATCCCAAGATTCCCGATGACGAAAAACACCGCACGATTTCCCGCTATCATTGTTTGCTAGATATTAATCCTCCCGATATCCGCATCCGCGATTTTGGTAGCAAAAATGGCACCTTTGTGAATAGCAAAAAAATTGGTCAGCGAGAAGCTCATCAATCTCCCGAAGAAGCGGCTCATATTCAATTCCCAGAGTATGACTTGGGGGAGGGAGATGAATTTACACTCAGCGATACTTCTTTTCGTGTTGCTGTTGCCCTTGACCCGGAAAATGCCAAAACTATCCAACGCCAAACACCCCCTACTATTCCCTCAAATCAAGAGAAATTGTGGGAAATGTTGCAAGCTTTTCTGTTCAAAGCTGTGGGTGGTCAAAATAATATCGGAGTTCTGGGTGATTATGTTTTGCTGAAGGAGTTGGGTAGGGGTGGTTTTAGTTTGGTTTATTTGGCGCGACACAAACTAACTAATGAAGAAGTCGCCCTGAAAGTGATGTTACCAAAGGTGGCGGCGAATCAGCGGGCTGTGAATTGGTTTTTGCGGGAGGTTGATAATACTAAATGTTTGAAACATCCCAATGTGGTAGGATTTAAAAAGTCGGGTTATGCTGATGAAACTTTCTTTTTTACGATGGAATACTGCGAGGGTGGTAGCGTTGTTGATTTGATGGAAAAACGCGGTGTCAGCACTTTACCTATCGCCGAATCTGTAGGTATTATTACACAAGTCTTAGATGGTTTGACTTATACGCACAATGCGGAAATTCCGAATGTCAGATTGGCTGATGGTAGTTTTGCAAAGGGACGGGGTTTGATTCATCGGGATTTGAAGCCGGGGAATATTTTTTTAGCGAATGTGGGAGGGAAAAAAGTTGCTAAGATTGGCGATTATGGGTTAGCAAAAGCTTTCGATCAAGCGGGTTTAAGTGGTCAAACGATGACGGGTTCTCAAGTGGGTACGCCGTATTTTATGCCGCGACAGCAAGTGCTTGATTATAAGTACGCGCAACCGGAGGTTGATGTTTGGGCGGTGGCGGCTTGTTTGTATGTGATGATTACGGGGTATGCGCCGCGCAATTTTGTGGGATTAGACCCGTTTCGGGCTGTGTTGGATAATGATGCGGTTCCGATTCGCGATCGCACTTCCTCGATTCCTCAACCGCTAGCCGCCGTAATCGATCGCGCTTTAATCGACAATCCTGAAATTTATTACAAAAGTGCAGTAGATTTTAAACAAGCCTTACTAAACACTATATCATAAATTAATGAATCCACGATTTTTATGGCAGTCTCCCGAAAATAAACCTCGTTGGCTTGTCCTGTTTTTATTGGGTTTAATCGCCGCTTTCGGAATTGTCGTAACCACAGCTTATATCAAAAATAGTATAGCCCAAACCAGTAGTTTAGCCTTGTCTGTAGACGTTACAGCCGATCGCCATTCCATCAGCCCCGACATCTATGGTATGAATGATTATGCCCTAGATCCGGCCCTAGCCCAAGAGTTGCGAATTCCAGTGGAACGTTGGGGCGCAAATCACACCAGTCGCTACAACTGGCTAGTCGATTCCTCCAACAGCGGTGATGACTTCTTTTTCATGGGTGGCGGCGACAATAAAAATCCTATTCCCGGCGATTCTATAGATAAAATTGTCAAAACTAACCGCAAAAACGGCAGTAAAAGTATTGTTACTATTCCCATGATTGGCTATGTAAATAAATTGAGCATCTGGAATTGTGGCTTTAGAGTCTCCAAATACGGCCCCCAAGAAAAAACTAATCCTTACATCTTTCCCGAAGGCGATAAATGCGGCAATGGAAAGCGTCCAGATGGCACTTTAATCACTAATAATAATCGCCTTGATGTCAGTATTGTTAGCAATCCAGAATTTCAAAAACCTTGGGTTCAACACTTAGTTAAAACCCACGGTACTGCTGCTAACGGCGGCGTGCAAATTTATCAAATGGATAATGAACCAAGCGGTTGGGGAAATACTCACCGCGATGTTCATCCAGAAGCGACGAGTTATGATGAATTGCGCGATCGCACTTACCAATACGCCTCAATGGTAAAATCGACAGATCCTACCGCTAAGGTACTTGGCCCGTCGGATTTTGGCTGGCCTGTTTATGTGGATTCCGGCGTTAAGGGCGATCGCGAAAAACACGGTGGTGTCTGGTTTGCGCGATGGTACTTGCAACAAATGCGCGCTTACGAACAGCAGAAAGGTGTGCGGATTCTCGACTATTTCGACGAACACTACTATCCTTCGGCAGACGAGGGCTGTTTGGCGAATTGTCCCGCAGGCGACGCTAAGACGCAAGCAGCGCGGCTGCGATCGACTCGTTCTCTCTGGGACAGCACTTATACTGATGAAAGTTGGATCGGAAAATACAATCCACCGCTAACAATTATTCCCAGGTTTCGACAGTGGATCAAGGAAGATTACCCAGGTACAAAACTCGCAATTACTGAATACAATTGGGGTGGTTTAGAGTCGATGAACGGCGCGTTAGCCCAAGCCGATATACTGGGGATTTTTGGGCGCGAACAAGTCGATTTAGCGACGCTGTGGGGGCCTCCTAAGTCTTCGGAACCGACAGCCTATACTTTCCGAATGTACATGAATTACGATGGCAAGGGTGGTAAGTATGGCGATACTTGGGTGCGATCGCACAGCACAGATCAGGGACTATTGGCAATCTATGGAGCCGATCGCACCAGTGATGGTACTCTAACGCTAGTAATTATCAATAAAACTGGTAAAAATTTGACCAGCAACCTGAGTTTGAAAGGATTTAAACCGGCCGCCAAAGCTCAAGTTTACACTTATAGCGAGGCGAATTTGCGGGCGATCGTCCGTCAGAGCGATTTGGATATCAGCGCTACTGGCTTCCAGGCAACTTACCCCGCTAATTCTATGACTTTGGTGGCTATTCCCAAGGCTAATTATTAGCGCTGAATTTAGGTATGATTCACTCGCTTAGGCAATCCCTGAAATTTAGAGTAGGGGCAATTCATGAAGAGACTGTTGGCGAATGTCTGAGGGGTCTCACTCCTCACTTCTGAATCCAGCGCCCGCGCAAGTTTCTCGCATAGATTTTGTAGATTTTGTAGGTTGGGTAGAGCGTCAGCGAAACCCAACACATTATTTTAAAAG
>NZ_NXIB02000010.1 GCF_002412335.2 Tychonema bourrellyi FEM_GT703 | reverse complement strand
ATCTCCTAAAAAGCCAGTCTTGAACAAGCAGGATGCCTGTTCCACAAGAATTATGAGAGATGTCTAATGACCAATGAATAATGACTAATGACTAATGACTATTAAACCGAAACTTGCTGCCATTCTAAGCGTTCGAGGGTGCGAGCACGTTCTAGGGCACGCTCGAAGGCTTCTAGTTTTGGTTCGAGGGTGATGGGCTCGCCGATGTAACCTTGGACGGCTTCTTGGGTTTTCAAGCCGTTGCCGGTGATGTAGGCGACGGTGGTTTCGTCGGGGTTGATCTTACCTGCTTCTACGAGTTTTTTCAAGACTGCAATTGTTGTGCCACCCGCAGTTTCAGTGAAAATGCCTTCGGTTTCTGCTAGCAGTTTCATGCCTTCGATGATTTCGGTGTCGCTGACTGATTCGATGTTGCCGCCTGTTTTGCGGGCGACTTCGAGGGCGTACATCCCGTCTGCTGGATTGCCGATCGCGATCGACTTAGCAATTGTATTCGGTTTCACGGGTGTGACGAAATCGCGGCCTTCGCGGAATGCTTGGGCGATGGGAGAACAGCCGTCAGCTTGAGCACCGCTGAACCGGACTTCTTTGTCATCTACTAAGCCGACTTCGACGAATTCTTTAAAGCCTTTGTAAATTTTCGTGAACAAAGAGCCGGAAGCGAGGGGGGCGACGATGTGGTCTGGCAGTTTCCAGCCAAGCTGTTCGGCAACTTCGTAGCCGAGAGTTTTCGAGCCTTCGGAATAGTAAGGACGCAAATTGATGTTGACAAATCCCCAGCCGTGTGTATTGGCGACTTCGCAACAGAGGCGGTTCACTTGGTCGTAGTTCCCGTGAACTGACATCACAGTTGGATTATAAATCAGAGTGCCGAGGACTTTGCCTGCTTCTAAGTCGGAAGGAATGAAGACCACGCAGTCGAGTCCGGCATGGGCTGCGATCGCGGCTGTAGAGTTAGCTAAATTACCAGTGCTGGCACAGGATACCGTTGTGAAACCCAATTCTCTCGCTCTGCTGAGGGCAACTGACACCACTCTGTCTTTGAAACTGAGAGTGGGCATATTCACAGCATCATTTTTAATATAAAGATTTTTTAGACCCAGCCTGCGCGCTAGGCGATGGGATTTTACTAGAGGAGTCATGCCGGTGCCGACATCGATGACGTTATCTGTAGCGACTGGCAGAAATGCTCGGTAGCGCCAAATCGAGTTTGGCCCGGCTTCGATGGTTTGGCGGGTGACGGTGCGACGAATTGCGTCGTAGTCGTACTTGACTTCTAGCGGGCCAAAACAGCAATCGCAGACGTGTTTGGCTTGGAGTTCATACTCTTCGCCACATTCTTTGCACTTGAGGGCTGTGAAGGTAGCTGCTGTGGATTGGGTTCTGGTCGCCTGGGTCATAGCTCAACTCTCTAGTTTTGCGATGTTTTCAATTCTTGTCACAGATTATCACGGTCAAATTACTGCGTCAACCATACCCGATTTTTTTAGTCGGGATTGATTTTAGAGTAAAAATATCGTGTATTTAACTTGCAGCTTTGGACGGCCGAAAACTAGGTATGACAAGGATTAGAGTTGTTCTCAAGCTCTGTCTGAAAATGCAGATTATCAGGCTGGGCCTCTCGCCCGATCGCACTCAACGATGATTTGCTCACAAAATTGTTACAAAACTTAATATTTGCTTAAGAATGGGCAATTAGTCATTAGTCAGTAGTCATTAGTCAGTAGTCATTAGTCAGTAGTCATTAGTCATTAGTTTTGGTGATTTACGACCAATGCCCCATGCCCAATGCCCAATGCCCCATGCCCCATGCCCCTACCCACCGCTGACAGGGGGAATCAGTACAACCTCGTCGCCGTCTTGGAGGATGGTGTCGGGGGAGACGAATTCCAGGTTGAGGCCGAAGCGGGTAACTGAGCGCCACTGTTCTAATTGGGGATGTTGGGCGATCGCACGTTCTAGAACCTGGGACACTGGGGTGAGGAGTGGAAATTCTAGTGTAAGTTCAGAAACGCCGTAGGCTTCACTAAAGGCGGCGAACAGTTTAACAGTGATAGTAATCAAAGAGTTAGACACAATAATTAAGAGTTAGGAACTTTAGCCAACGATCAAATACACAATACAATTAATTGGGAATTAGACGCGCAGAGGCTTAAAATCTGGTTATCAGAAAACTGGGTTGAAAACCCCGTCCTTATAGGAGTGTCAATAAGTGCAGTTGGGAAGTCCAGAAACTTTACCCAGCTTAGTAAGCAATTAGTTTGATCTAAGAATAATAGTGAAGTTAGCGCGATCGGGATATTTATGGCCAATAACGATTTTAAAGTGATTCAAATTATTGAAGCTAAGGGTTGGTATGCCTTTGGGAGTACCAAGCAAAGTCAGCACGTTGAGAGGTGGGTAAGACCTGTGGTGTGTTGGGTTTTAATAGAAGACAAAAAAAAGCGGCGCATTGTGACTGCTACCGCTAGCTATCAAATCGAGATTGACGATAAAGAAGTCGAGTTTTTTGCCCACGAAAGCGAAATTCAAGATATAGAAAGTCTCCCCAAGTCGGTTTCGGTATCAGAATTTCTCAAAACAGAAGATTGAAGGATTGATACAAAGACCTTTTCCATAATAAAGAGGGCGGAAGATTGCAGGCAATGCCAACACGCTTCCGCCCTTGCTGAATAACAGGGTATGCATATGTTTTTACAGTATGGCAGGCAGGCTTTCGAGATATCAAGAGGACTATTGCAATCACCCACTTTTGCTCTCAGGGTATGTTTGCAAGGTTCATACAATTTTAGACTAAAAATTTTAAATTTGAGAGCGGGGATGGTTACAGGTTAAGGATTCTAGCTATTTACATGTAGCGGGTGCTACCAAAAACTATTGCTGAAGCGGTCGATCGCACATTTCGCCTCAATTTTTGGCAATCAAGACCGAAAGTGCGATCGTCCGCTGCAACTGCTGCAACTTCAAACCCCACTAACAACAGGTTCAGGCTTCTGAGAATAGCGCATCCGTCGCCCCCTCATGACCATCCGCACGCCGCCGGCTGGCCCTAAAGTCACCCCTCGACGCTTCGGTTGCACAGGCTGGTTCTCGGCCAATGCTAGGTCGAAATCCCGCAAAATATTTGCCAGCACCAGTTTCATCTCCAACTGCGCCAGAGCCATGCCGATGCAGCGGCGGCTTCCCCCTCCAAAGGGTACATACTCGTAAGGTGAGAATTGCCTCTCCAAAAACCGTTCTGGTTTAAATTGCAGCGGTTCTGGATACAAATCCTCGCGACGGTGGGTTAAATAAATCGAGCCGACCACAACCGTACCCGGTTCGAGTTGATATCCCATGAGTTCCACAGGCGACTTGACTTCTCGCGGAAATGTCAGCATTCCTACCGGATAAATCCGCAGCGTCTCTTGACAAACTGCACTCAGGTAAGGTAAGCGGAAAATCTCCATCGGGTCTGGATTTTCCCCCAAACTGTCCAATTCTTGCAGCAGTTTCTGGCGGACTGAGGGCAAACTGTGAATCCAGTAAAATGCCCAAGCTAGGGCTGTGGCGGTGGTTTCGTGGCCGGCAAACAGCAGTGTCATCAACTCGTCACGCAATTCTTCATCAGTCATCGGTTCCCCGTTTTCGTCGCGGGCGGCCATCATTAAGCTGAGAATGTCGGTACGGCTGGCATCTGGTTGCTCTCTGCGTTCGGCAATTTCGGCGTAAATCAGTTCGTCAATTTTTCGCTGCCGCTGTTTCATGCGTCCCCAAGGACTCCATGCACCCCAATCTTGTTGCATCCAGCCGAAAAATAGCATACTCGATCGCAACGGAGAACCAGTCATATCGACAACTGAGGCAAGTAGGGGCCTGAGCTCTTGCAACCGTGGCCCGTCATCCAAGCCGAACACAGCTTGCAAGATTACCCGCATGGTGACTTCCTGCATGGCGCTGCGGGCGAAAAAAGGTCGATCGACCGACCATTTACTGGCAACATCTAAAGCAATATCGCAAATTTGCTGGCCGTAGTTCCGCATCCGTTCCCCATGAAAGGGGGGCATCAATAATTGGCGCTGGCGTTTGTGCCTTTCGCCGGAGAGGATAATCATGGATTGTTCTCCCAGTAAGGGTTTTAGGATGCTGTTCAGGTGGCCAGGAGCTTCAAAAGCGCTGCTGTTGAGCATGAACTGCACTGCTTCCGGGTGGTTGACCATCACAAATGGTTGGAGGTTGCCCCATTGGGTTGTGAAAATGTCGCCGTATTGACTAGCACATTTATCCATGTATGTCAACGGATCGGCGATCCATTGAATTAACTGCACAAAGGGCAGAGTTTTCGGGCCGTTAGGTAGTGTCATGGGAATTACCAGGGGGTTGGTTATCTGATTTTAGGGATTTCAAAGATAGTTGATATCAGTCCTAAATTAATCATATTATAAATATTTTTTTTGGTTGGAAGCTCCAACTATAGTAAGTTTAGTTGGAGTGCTCGCACGAACTTATTCTCGAACAGTGTTCAAAATATCCTCTCTTATTGATAGATTCAAATCCTCTCTTCATTATAATTATTAATCTCTCTCTTCTATTCTCTTCCTTCGCGTCCTTTGCGTCTTCGCGGTTAAATCATTCCGATGCAATAATTGCCAGTATTGAACAGGCAAGATGCCTGTTCCACAATAAATATGGTCGAAGTCTAATAGAACTAATGATTTTTTGGTAACACGGAAGCTATAAAATTACTGTTACATGAATCCAATTCAAATTTTTCAGGTATCAACGCATGACTGCAACTACCCCAAAACCAACGTCAGCAACGCCCGCTTTTTGCGAAGGTATTCAATATTTTTCCGAGACAGTGCCTGGTTTTGAGACTTATGGGAAAGCACCTGCGATCGCACAGGGGAGCAAATCGATCGCCGATCCAGCCGATCCCGCAGCCGTCTTTCAAACCATGCTAGCAGCAGACGCCCTACGCTACCTGACACTGCAAGTAACAGCCAGCAAGGCCTCTGGACATCCGGGGGGATTTGCGAGCCAAGCCGAGGCTTACGCAGCCTTGGTAATGCTGGGACACAAGAATATTGTAACTGAAGTCGGGCATCACGCCCCCGGATTTTATAGTGCCATGTTTCTCGATCGCTCTTTAGAAGACATGGAAATTGTCAACGTACAGCAAGTGCGCGACAAATTCCGAGAAAAAGACGGTTTGTTAGGACATCTTTCCGGCTTCATTCCAGGTCTTTTAGCACCAGCAGGTCCGCTCGGACAAGGACAGCATTTTGCCATGTCAGGAGCACTTTTGCACCGCGATAAACTGTTTGCTTTCACAATGGGCGACGGCGGCATGGGCGAACCCTATCCGATGAGCAGCATGGGACATTTTCACACTGCTTATCCGAGCGTTACCAACTTTTTGCCAGTGTTAGTTTGGAACGGATATTCTCAAGAACATCATAGCATGGTTTCGACTAAAACCAATGCAGAAATGATTGCTTATTGGCAAGGAAATGGTTTTGAAGAAATCATCTTAGTTGACGCTAAGGAATTTGACGATGGAAGTCAAGCCGGAGATTATATTGACAGCACTGCTTTTTCGCTAGAACAGCGGATGGCGTTTACCAAAGCTGTTTTGCAAGGAGTTGATAAAGCTGCAAAATCTGCTCTTGGCGGCAAACTAACTGTGTTTATTATCAAACAGTTGAAAGGTGCAGGTGTCCACGCGCTTGGAGCCAAATCGCACAACCTTTATCCCAAAGATACGCTAGATGCACCGCACATTATCAGTGCTTTAAAAGAGCGCGCTTTGACTGTGGAAGCTTGGCAATTAGTGCGGACAAATGCTGAACGCGCGGGCGGCGGGCCTGCTGCGAAAACTGTTGTGACTGAGTTTGAATTGCCATTAGCAGATTTAGGCGAATTGCCTTTAGAGGAATTTGCAGTTGGTGGGGAAGCGAAGGTTTCGACAACAGCAATGGGGCGTTTGGTAGGAAAAGTCGGTGAGCGCGATCGGACCTTTATTGTCACCAATGCTGACGGTAACGAAGCATCGGGAATTGCCAACATCAACCAAGCCCTGAAAATCATTCACCCTACCACAGATGACCTGTACAATCAAGGGCCAAACGGACAAGTTTACGAACCTTTGAGTGAAGATGCTTGTGCAGGTTTAGCCGTAGGTTTGTGCTTATTCGGCGCGCGGAGTTTGTGGTGTTCCTATGAATCTTTTGCGATTAATGGTTTACCAATTTGGCAAACAGTTACTCAAGCAATGGCAGAATTGCGTCGTCCAACTCCAGCTACTGTCACCTTATTTACTGCGGGTGCTTTAGAGCAAGGCCGCAATGGTTGGACGCACCAACGCCCGGAAATTGAGGCTTATTTTGCGGCGATGATGCGTAACGGAAATGTGTTTCCTTTGTTCCCACCCGATGCTAACAGTATTCAAGCTTGTTACGATTGGGCTTTGACTGCGAAGAATAAGGGAATTGTGATTACTGCGAGCAAGTCGCCATTGCCAATTCGGACTACTTTTGCCCAGACTCGCCAAGGTTTGGAAGATGGTGCGATCGTGTTGCAAGAAATAGCTGGGAGTAAGAAGGTTGTATTTGCTGTCATTGGCGATATGAGTTTGATTCCGGTGTTTGAAGCAGCGGCATCTTTGGAAAAATCAGGGATTGGTTCGCGGATTGTTTCTATTATCAATCCTCGGCGTTTGTACCGCCCAACTGATGTTGCTTGGGATACTTGTTCCGAGGCTGACGGCGGCTTTTTGAGCGATGACAAATTTGCCGAAATGTTTGGCGGAGATGCCTTAGTTGGCGTGATAGGCGGCGCTTCTGGGATGTTGGAACCGGTGATGCTACGGAGCAATTGTCCGCGCGATACTTTCGCTTGGAAGCGGGGGGAAACTACTGCTAGTGCTGGTCAATTGATGGCGTTTAATGGGTTGACTGCTGAGGCGTTGACTAAAAGGGCGATCGCATTAGTTGATTAGACCTTTCCAATAATTCTTGTGGAACAGGCATCCTGCCTGTTCAAGACTGGCAATTCTTGCGATGTCTATTAGACTCATATGTTGCACCATTGTCAGTAACAGGCAAGATGCCTGTTCCACAAAGAATGAATTTTCTTGTGGGGTGGGCATCCTGCCCGCCTGTGAAAGGCTTATTGATATTGGTGCAAGATCTGAGTTAAACCTCGACCATATTTCTTGTGGAACAGGCATCCTGCCTGTTCAAGACTGGCTTTTCTGAAAATGTTTATTAAGCTAGAATGTGAGAGAATGCCCCTGCCTGGTTTTGGCTAGGTAGGGGGTAGTAATATTTAAAATAGGATGGTGATACCTGTGACTGCACAACTTTTAGAAGAAATAGGTACGCTTGGGGAACAGCGATTTGTTCTCCCCAGTTATTATAGTTGGGAGCAATTTGAGGCTCTAGAATCTTTGATGGCAGACTCTTCTGGTTTGCGGATAACTTATCTTGATGGGTGGATTGAGTTTATGACATTGGGTGAAGCACATGAAAGCTTTAAAAAGGCGATCGCTATATTGCTGGAAGCATACTTTTGTGAGTTCGGAATTACATTTTTTCCTGTAGGTAGTGCGACTCGCAGAAATCGAGCCAAAGATGTTTCCTTTGAACCTGACGAGTCTTATTATATAGGTAAAAAGAAAGAGCATCCCGATTTAGCAGTGGAGGTGACAATTACTAGCGGGAGTACAAATAAACTAGCTAAATATCTGCGACTTCGCATTCCTGAAGTCTGGTTTTGGGAAAATAATCAGTTGTCTGTTTATGGGTTGCGTGAGGATAATTATGAGCAAGTTTCCAGAAGTGAGTTGTTGCCAGAGTTGGATTTAGAATTGTTGGTGCGTTGCGTTTTAATGCCTTCAATAATTGAGGCTAGACAGGAGTTTATTAAGGGGATTCGGCGGCAGTAATTTGGTTGATTAATCAGGGTTACGCAAGAAATCGTTTGATATGGTATAATCTACATGGTTAAAGACTGACTTTTTGTCAGACGCAACGGAACACAGTAGAATGGCTAAGTATCCCTATTCTACAAAAATGGTTATACATAACAACATTTAATACACATTGAACTATGTCCCTGCAAGATGAGATTGACAAAACAAGGCAAGAAATTAGGACTGATGGCTACTCAATGTCTATTGGAGAGTGGATCAGCCTTTATGAGAAGAGTGAGATTGATATTCATCCAGATTTTCAGAGATTTTTCCGTTGGTCAGATCATCAAAAATCAACCTTCATAGAATCAATCTTGCTAGGTATACCTATTCCACCAATTTTTGTGAGCCAAAGAGATGATGGTGTTTGGGATGTTGTAGATGGTGTTCAGAGACTATCAACAATATATGAATTTGTCGGTCTTTTGAAAAAAGATGAATCAGAAAAAGATGAATCAGAAAACAATGCACATCCAGTAGCTCTACAAAAAACTACATATTTAGCTTCTTTAGAAGGTAAAAAATGGGACGATCCAAATGACAAAGATAATTCTTTCACTCAAACACAACGTTTATTGATTAAGCGCTCAAAAATTGCTGTCAATATTGTTGAAAAAGAAAGCGATGAAATGATGAAATATGAGCTATTTCAACGACTGAACACAGGAGGTTCCGTTGCGACACCTCAAGAAGTGAGAAATTGTATTCTTTTGATGTTGAATAAAAATTTATATCAATTGATGCGAACGCTGGCAGATTATGAAGCATTCAAAAAATGTACGGCTTTAAGTGATAGGCTTTATGAAGAGCAGTATGATATGGAGTTAGTATTGCGCTTCATACTTCTATTCGATCAAGATGAGATAAGTCTTCAAAAATTGGGTGGTGATGTTAGCGTTTTTCTGACCGACAAAATGCGTGAAATGGCTCTTAATAAAAAAATAGATTATCAGCATATAGAAACTGCATTCAAAACAACATTCGATCTTCTGAATGAAACTACAGGTGAGGATAGTTTCAAGAGATATAAATCCGAACAAGACAGGTTCCTTGGTGGTTTTCTATTATCTGCATATGAAGTGGTAGCTTTGGGAATCGGATATCACTATAAAATTATACCTCAAATAAACCAAATATCCGAGCGTATAAAAAGTATTTGGTCACATCCGACGTATCAAAAATGGTCGGGAGCAGGCGTGAATGCTGCAAGACGTTTACCTTACCTGATTCCGCTTGGTAGAGAAGTATTTTCACCCTAATGAGTATCCGAACTGCTGAACAATTAAGTGATAAGCTTTCCACTGATCTTGCTTGGCGAAAGAAGGAACTTTCGGAAATCAAATCCTTGGTAGAAGCGAGAAATGTTTCTCCTCAAAGGCATAATGCGTTGATTCGGAGTGGAATATGTATTCTCTATGCTCATTGGGAAGGTTTTGTCAAATTAGCATCAAATAGTTATCTAGAGTATGTTGCTATGCAAAAGCTTCGCTACGATCAGCTTAGTAGCAATTTTCTAGCTCTGGCAATGAAGACAAAATTGAATGAGGCTAGAGACACAAATAAACCATCATTATATATACCTGTTTGTGATTTCTTCCTTTCTAACTTAAATACTAAATGCTCTTTGCCATACAAAGACAAAGATGCAATTTCTACTGCATCCAATCTGTCTTCTGACATTTTGAAGGAAATAACTTGTACTCTGGGAATAGACTTTTCGGTTTACTCTACTAAGTCCGTGTTAATCGATATTAAGCTTTTGAAAACAAGAAACGAAATTGCACATGGTAACTATTTGACGGTTGACAGAGAAGAGTATATAGAGTTACACACAGAAATTATGGGAATGCTTGATGTATTCCGTAATCAGATAGAAAATGCTGCTGTTAATAAGGATTATATGCGAAATTCACCTTAGAGAGGCGATCGCAACTCGTGCAATTATCGCAGTGTTTGGTATTTGCTGCGAAGGGCGATCGATCCACTGAAGGGATTTACCCCACACTCAGTAATTCATCAAGCTTGTTCTTTAGGTCAGGCGATGCTATTAGTGGTCTATAAACTTCACCTTCATAGGGCTTCCAAACATATCCAAGACTGAACGATCGAAAAACCGAATCCGATCCAGTCGCTTGCCAAACAGCTTCAGCCAAAACCAATCCTGGAAAAACCAAGGCCGATTCTTCAATCAATTCGCTATAGGTTCTAAACTCATCTACTTCCATACCAACTAAAGCATACCGAAACGGTGGAGCAAACCGCAAACTATGATACAGAAAGATACCTATTTCCGTCATTAAATAAGCACTTTCTGGAGTGTCTATCCCAATCTCACTGATGCCACTTGGACAAACTCGGCACCACCAATTTTCTTCTATATCCTGAAAAATTTCTGCCCGACATTGGGAATGTGTACCGTTTGAGATCGTCCAGGAAATTTGATTGAAATATTGAGCAAATTGCTCTGCTTCAGATTGCTTTGTCCCACATTCAGCCGATAAGCTAAATACCCATGCCATTGCTGTTCTCCCCTTGACTAAATTAAACTATCAAACTTTCTCCCATTCGCTTTGTGTCTGGGCGAGGGCTGTTTCATATTTCTCTAAAAGCATTGTAGCGCTTGGCAAAATACTGACATGAGTTGGACTATCTTGTACAGCTTCAATATCTCCGACGATCTTGCTGTCGTCAATCTGCCAAAGAGGATCTTTTCCTGTGCCGCCAAATTTTGGGGGTTTGCGAAATGGTGGCAAGCCTTCGATAGATAGGGATACGGACATTCCTTTTGTGTTTCTAATAGCTACAGTGACAGACTCCTCTGAAGAATTGCGCTCTGTTTCTGGCCGTAAATAACCTTGTTCATCCAACCATTCTTTGGGCACTTGCTCAACATCAATGTCAATAGCGGGTCTGACTCCCAGTAGCCTCGCATTGCGTCCGATTTTGGGTTTACCGTTTTCTTCTGCCATGCCTCGATAATAGAGTCTTGTCATGAGCGTTTCATCAGCCTAACACGATCGCCAGACTAATTATAAGGTAATTGCTGCATTGGTTTCACGCGATCGCGCTTTCTTTTGGTGGCCGTATCGCGTGGGGGTGAAAAACCGGGTTTCTGAAGAAAATCTCGGCGGCGATGCTTGAGTTATCTGAGAAACCCGGTTTCTGAACATTGACGCTTGAGTTAAACTGTGATATAATGAATAAAGTAACTATGAAATGGCAATGGCTACACTTCAGATTCAAAATCTACCCGATGAATTATACAGTCGTATTCAATGTCTTGCCTCTGAAAAAAATTTTACTCTCAATGAGGCAGTGATTCATCTATTGAAGCAATCATTTGAGTCCGACAAAGTAATGATAGATCGGGCGCAAGAAAGCCAACTAACGTCAGCAATCCTACAAAGGATTCGCAGTCGTCCTAGAGTTAATCCAAGGGATTTTGGATTAACGGATAGCACTGTTTTGATTCGAGAGGATCGCAACAGATGACTGTTCCGCTACGATTGGTACTGGATACAAATATTTGTATTAAGCAGTTTATCGTCGATCCTTTGACTCCTAAAGTTAATCAATTATTCGATTGTCTTGACGATCCGGCTGTTGAGTTTTTTGTGCCAGATCTGTTTTATATTGAGTGTGCTAATGTTCTTTGGAAGTATGTTCGAGCTAAACTCTACACTGCCGAACAAGTTCAGGCCGATCTAAGTGACTTAAAAGCTTTACGATTTCAAGTTACTTCAACCAAAGAGCTAATGAATAAAGCTGTTCAAATTGGATTGGACTATGGTATCACAGCTTATGATGGCTGCTATGTGGCACTGTCAGAGCAAGTCACAGCACCGTTGCTAACATTGGATGAACGGTTAGTGAATTCTTTGACAGGTAGTGAGTTTGATGTGCAATTGTTTACAAATTTTACAGTGCCGTCTTTATCTACTTAATAATTAGGATGAGTTTTAGTGAGCGATCGCAACTCGTACAATCATCGTACTGTTTGGTATTTGGTGTGAAGGGCTATGCCTCCACTGAAAGGATTTACCCCACGCTCAGCAATTCATCAAGCTTGTTCTTTAAGTCCGGTGATGCTAGTAGTGGTCTATAAACTTCACCTTCATAGGGCTTCCAAACATATGCAAGACTTAAAAAATGCCTCACTAACAAGATTAATTTTCACTTTCCTCATTAGTTAAAATGAATGATTTCATGTTTATTTTTCTCGATATTTCCAAAGTATCAAAAGCAAAATTGGATAATGGTTGACCTTTCAAATTCAATGAGGTGTTCAATAGCACACCGACCCCTGTGATCTTTTTATATTCTATCAGGAGGCGGTATAGCGTTTCATCATCCTCTTTAGTAACTGTTTGAACACGAGCAGTGCCATCAATATGAAGCCCTGCGGGGATAAATTCCTTGCCCGTATCCGTGGCGTGGTAGCTGTAAAGCATATAAGGAGATTCGTTGGGACCTCCAAAAAAGTATTCTGTTGCATCCTCAGCTAGGATGATGGGTGCAACAGGTCGATACCACTCTCTTTTTTTGATCGTAGAACTAACAGATTCACGTTGTCGAATGTCTCCGGCACCAATGAGAAACGATCTATGTCCAAGTGCGCGAGGTCCGACTTCGGGGCGACCAATGTGTGTGAGACACAATGCCCCCTCCGCCAGTTGTTTTGCTGCAACAGTCACATCCTGAACAAGATTATGTTGCGCTGAAGCAGAACCAAAATATCTGCTACGTTCTAAGTTATTTTCATCTACGCTCATGTATGGAAGATTGAACGTAGCTCGAACTCCTAGCAAATTTGCTATTACAACAGCACACTGTCCAGCGGCTATACCAGTATCGTCGCAGCAAGGAGGGATATAAACATTTTTGGTAACTTCGTTTAGAATACTGGTGTTGCAAGATAAGTTAAGAGCGCTACCTCCAACCAAGACTAAGTTTTTGTACTCTGGTATAAAAACACTTTTTATATCCGATACTCGTCTTCTAACGAATTCCTCCTGAACCGCATAAGCTAAATCGGCTGCTTGTATTGGGTCAGATTGAGCCATTCCTTGAAACCCTTGAAATGTCTCATTTAGCAAGCCTTGACCTTCAGAAAAAAGTACGTTACGTAGCTTTGGAAAGATACTGTTTACTAATTCTATTATCCTTTCAGATGTTGCACCAAAACTAGATAGAGCCATAAGCTTACCCTCACAAAAAGCTTCGCCATATAAAAAGGATGAAAATTGACCGTATGGCTTTGTAGATGTATGTCTGGACACTTCGATCTCAAGCCGCTCTAAACAAGCACCATCGCCCAGAAAATAAGTAACTCTTTCTCCAAGATCGCCGCCTCCGTCACAACTACAGATCAGAGCTCTACGGAAAGGTGAAAAGTAAAAGTAACCAGCATGGGCAAGATGATGCCGAACCACGTATGTAAGGTGGTCTTTTCCAAGAAAGCGATAAGTTGCTTCGCGAATATCTTTATTACTGCTTACTTGATCGAAAGGGTTATTCAGCGCGTTTACTACTAAATAGTCAATCTGACTTGACCTCAAGTTATAGCAATGCAGCAAATAATTAACAGCAAGTTCCATATGAGCTATGGAAGCGCTCATACGCTTTGAACGGAATAGTCTTTCAAGTTCCAGTGTTGCAACAATTGTATTACCGATTGACAGCGCACAATTAGAATCGTGAAAATTGAATGCGAGGCTTACCCCAATTAATTGACTGTCAATTGCCATACTGACGCTCCAATCTATTTGCGACCAGACTTTTGTAACGCATATCAGTTCTACGATCCAAAGCGAATCGTGCATTGCTTTTCAGGCTACAGAGAAGATGGTATGATGCATTTTGCGACTTCGCCAACAATCGGTTTGTGTAGTAATGCCCTGGATCATCAGAGGCTATCTCTCGTAACCTTTCTAATTCTGCGCTGTTGATTGATGGATTGTGGATCAGACAAGCAAAAACAGGAAAAACGTTTAGTTCGCTATTTTTCTCCACATCCAATACGCTGATATTTCGAGAACCTACAGCGCACTCAAGAGCTATTTTTACTGATTCCAAAATGTTTTCTTTGCAGATCCTTTTGATGAGATTAGCCGCGTCTAGCGTGAATTTCGAGACAACGTGCTTTGCCGAATTATATTTGCTGAGATAACTCGGTGAATTAAGTGATATCATAGAGAGCCAAGAATACTGTCTAAAAGTTTCATTGAGAGTGCCTATATTAAGCAATGTCTGTCCTTTTGAAGAAGTCGTTCGACCTGCCATCAGAACTACCGACTTAGTGAGCATAATAAGTGCAATTGCGTTAAGCACCTGCTTCTTTCTTACTTTCGATAATTGTAGCTCTGCACTCAAAATTTCTATTGATTGATAAATTTCCGGGTTGTCTTCATCTCTATCGGGTAGAAGGCAGCGAGCCAGCAAATTAATTATCAGGATATCTCGATATCCGCCCACTGAATATTTCATATTAATACCTCCATCAGTTGACCTTTCGTTGAACCTTCGCGAATATTCGTACTCCCATAAAGACTTACTGACCAGATGGGGAATGCTTCTAAATTTATCATAGTATTTATGGTGATGATTGTTAAGTGGCACAGAATCCAAGAAGCCTGCCTCTGGAGACATTCTCAATAGAAGCAAATCTGCACTGTTTTCATCAGGGATACATAAATCATCTATCCTGTCGATATTCTTCACTTCAACAAGGTCAAGTTTACCTTCATCCCCGAAATAAACGACATCAAGATCAGACATCGGAAGTGCTTCACTCCTAGATACCGATCCCGCTAAGTACGTGTCGAAAGAGTCAATTTGGGCAAGAAGAGACTTGCGAGTGTCGTTAGAAAACTTGATACATTTATCAAACACCTTTCGGAATAGTTCATCCATCTTTGATTGCTACCTTTGCTTTCAATAGAGCGGCATACTCTAAAACTTCTTTTATTTCAAGTCGCTCAGGATATTGTGCAGATTTAATCAAGTAACTAGCGAATTTATCTTCCAATATTAGAACTTTGCATAACTCAGCAACACATTCTACATAACTCAAATCCCAAAAAACTTCACAGCAAATTCCCTTAACTAAAAAGTAGTAATTCTGTGCCATTCTTAAAGAATATTTTCTGATGTCCCTCCATTTTCTGTTGGTCTGTGGTTGTATTACAATTCTCTGTAATTTCCAGCAATAAGCTACTATCTGTTCTCGCAAACTCATATTTACGGAGTCTGTATCGAGTCGAGCGGCAAAGTTAGAAAAGGGGTTCGATCCGTACAACGCAACAGCGTGCGCTAGTACATATAGGTAGTATGCCCCGTGACCATCCAATCGAAAGAGTTCTACTCCTGTTAGCTCAATCTCTGAAAGAAAGACCATCGTTACATCAGCATATATGGGCAAATCAGGGAAATGATTATTAGGGTAGTCAGAAAAAACGACCGTAATATCGTAGTCGGAAAATGCATCGACTGCTTTTCGATTGTTGATTCTCGATCCATATCCCAGAACCGCTACTAATTCTGAACCAAAATTATTAATAATTTGGCTTGTCAGGTGTTCAAATTCGCACATCGTCTCATGGCTCATTATTTGGAAGTTTTTCCTGAGAGTTAACATTACCTGATACCGAAGCCAGCTAACTATTAATTATACCGCAAAAGTTTAATACATTATTAAAGGCTATCAAACAGCAAACGTTCAATCCCGTGACGCTTGAGACTTCTTCCATCATCCTTACAAATCAAAGATTTGTCTAGCCCCAAAACATCCTATTTTGCCGCCAACCTCCCCCCACTTTCATTCTCTTAAATCTAAATTTGTACAAAAATATACGAAATTGTACGAAAATGCTGGCAAATGTGAGCTACAATACAAAAAATCTCGCATCTACCAAACCAGATGAATCTTAAAGAAATGTTAAAATTCGCTGATGATATAGTATTTGCCAAAACAGGCCAACATCTTGACGATTTACAAGAGGCGGTACTGCGAGGAACTCTACAACGGGAGACATACAAAGAAATAGCCAAAGACTTTGACTGTTCTGAAAGTCGCATCAGGGAAATCGGATCGCAATTATGGCAAATACTCTCAGAAGAATTGGGAGAAAAAGTTACTAAATCAAATTTCCGATCAGCAATGGAGAGGTTCCAAGTCTCTAATGTTTCAAACTTTGCACAAAACGTCAACGAACAACACATCAGTGGTAGTTTTAACACCTGTGGACAAGCTAGACACCCGCCAAACATCCCAAACCAACCCCCACCAAATCAAGAAACATCTAACACAAAACAACCTGAAACTCCACATCAAGATTTAAGCGAGATGCCAGAATTAGGCACTTTCTTCGATCGCACCCACGAACTCCAAACCCTCACAACCTGGATTCTACAACAAAACTGCCGCCTCATAGCCATCACCGGCATCAGCGGAATCGGCAAAACCAGCTTAGCAGTGCAACTCGTACAACAAATCAAAGACGAGTTTGAGTACACAGTTTGGTGCACCCTAGACGAATTCCCCACCATCGATAAATTTCAACCTAACCTAATACAGCTTTTTTCCAAGTCAGAAAACCTAGATTCCTCGCCAACAAACCAGAAACGCTTACCGCTGATTAAATATTTGCAAAATCATCGCTGTTTAATAGTCTTAGATGACGTTCACAACCTTTTCTGTAGTGGCGAATCGGCAGGAAAATACAAACCAGAATGCGAAGAATATCGCTCTTTATTCAAACAAATAGAAAAATTATCCCATCAAAGTTGCTTGCTGCTAATCGGTTGGGAACAACCCAGAGAAGTGACTCAAGTTAAAAACCAAAATACTCCCATTCGTACTTTACAACTCAAAGGTTTAGACATCGCAGCCGCACGGGAAATCCTCAGAGATTATGGGTTAGCAGAAAGCGACAACAGTGAAACACTCATTCATCGCTACCAAGGCAACCCCCTATGGTTAAAAAGCGTGGCCAGTCTGATTCAAGAATTGGGAGGAGGCGTGACTGAGTTATTACCAAATGATACCATATTGTTGCCGGAAGATTTGAAAGATGTTTTACAGCAGCAGTTCGATCGCCTATCGGAACTAGAAAAACAAGTAATCTGCTTGTTGGCGAGGGAAAGCCAGCCGGTCGATCGGGCAAAATTACTTGAAAATGACATAATTCCGGTGTCAGATTTGGCAAATGCGCTGCAATCTCTATCGCGGCGCTGCTTGATAGAACAACAAGCAAATTTTTACACTTTGTCACCTATAATGAAGCAATATATCAAAACTCGATTATCGCACTTAACAAACATCGACAATGAATAAACGTTTCAAACAACACCGCTTGTCAACTCTTGTTTCATCAAATTCGGCAACAATGCCAAAACATCCAAATACCACCACCAACGCTGAGGTGTAATCTCCTCAAATTTGCGCTTCTGGGTTAAATCCACAAATCTCGACAACTCCTCATAAAACTCCCTTGCTTGTTCAACTAACCGTCGATCGGCATTTGCTAATAAACCCTTCTCTTCCTCACTCAGTTGAGATTCAACTTTTGCCAACTCATCTCTAAGTTGCAACATTTCTAAATGTTCAGCCCCACTCACATCAGGAAATTCAACCATTACACAATAGTTTTTTAGCAAAATATTCATAACAAATCCTTAACTAAACCTACATAAATAAACATTGAATTAGCCAGGTAGCTTTCCGGTTCCTTATGCTTCAGGCTCAACAGTCAAAGTAGATCGCGAAGTTCTTCAAAACAAGCTTCAATCTCCTCCCATGTTGGATAATTTCCATAGCAGAGTCTACCGCACTGCTGTTCGTATTCTCTAGCAATAGTTTGACGCAGTTCTCCAGTTGGGAAGAGAGCCGAACTGTTTGAGAATTTCATCGCTGACGGCGGCTGATAATCTGGGAAGTGTTCGCGGCTAATGCGATCGCAATCCTCTTTAATCTGGCTGTATTCCTCAGTTTGGAACATTTGGCGCACTTCGGACTTTTGAGCTAAACAAAACAGGTCGTAGTAATGTCTGGCGTAGGTTCCAATTGATTGCCCATCCTGCTGAATCTTCACTACTTTAGAGTGAATTGCAAACAGCTTCTCAACAAAGGTGCGCCGAAAGTCCAGCAATAGCATAGAGAAAGGCAATTCATCTTCAGTATCAAGACTCTGCCCAATTTCACGCAGAAATTCAGCCACATAGGAAGACAGTTGTACAGTCTGCGTAGGATAAGTGCCGCTGCGAGTTCCCATTTCTAAGAATACACGATTGGCGATCGCCTGATTGCCCGAAAATTGCTGAGTGTAGCTGAAATAGCTATTGCGAAAAACCCCCCGCTTCCGCTTGGACGAATCAGGTTCTAGCGTCAAAGCAGGATGCTCTCCCACAGCACTTTCGATTGCTGCTAATTCTTGATCAATTCTGTTTGCACCAAGGGGAGGAACGAATGCCTGTTTGTTCAAAAACAGATCGATATCCTCCGAGAATCGTTCTATTAGTTTCCACCCCTTCGAGAGACTGGTTCCACCTTTAAAAATGACTTGAGTACGCCACTGATTCGCCACAATTCGCAGCGCCGAGGTGACATAGTAATCTTTCTCGATGAATTGTTCGGTGAGTCCAAAGCGATCGAAATGTTCCCTAGCTGCGATGACAGCATCGCGGAAATCAGGATGTTCAAACATTTTCACTCGGCTTGCCACTCCTTGGCATAACTCAGATTGCTGAAGTTACCAAAATCAAACCGAGAGACTGGATTTAGGCTTTTTCGGAGTTTTTCTAGCTCTTTAAGACTCTTTCTGAGTTCCTGTCCGATCGCACCCAGCATAGCTCGTACTCGCGGCGGTTCCGCATCTGCAACTGCCAACAAACGTTCAAAGCGAGATCCTTCTCGAAAATAGTCTAGCAACCTTTGCTTAGTCTCCGTCAGAGACAACTCGCTCAACTTACCCCTAGACCTTAAAAAATCAAGCATTGCTGCATCAGTCGCTTCTAAGCGATTCCAAGTTTCAGGTCGGCGAGTGTGGAGTCGGGCGCGAGAACCAATTATAGTGCGGGGGACACTGTTCGCTGAGGTAGCAAATTCACCTTGAATTGCGTTTTGAGTGGTAAACCCCAATAAATTAGCCGCACTTAGTCCAGCCGGATGCAAGTTCTGTTTTGTCAGCAGTTTTTGGATATCGCTTGGAGAGGGACGACTGCGACCAAATCGAGTCGGGCGCGATCGATAGTATAGTCCTTTGCTGACTCGCTCCAAAATTCCGTTTTCCGCCATTCGGGAAAGTGCCTTGCTGACCGCAGTTGACGGCAGGTTAGAAAAGTCAGAGTGCCGCCAATAGCCTTCTGGCCGTTCCTCAATCTGTCTGCGAATTAACTCTGCTGTGTTGACTTGACTCCTTTTCATCACTCAAATCCGAGGTCAGGGTCTTAATCCCATTATCCTTACCACTTTACTAAATTGTCAAGTTGTTTCGCAAAAAAACTTGACAATTTACTTAGCGATGCGATCGCTACTACACAAACTTTCGTCCCTCTCGCTTGAGACTAATAGACATCTCCAAAAAAGCCATTCTTGAACAGGCTTTCCGGCCTGTTCCACAATGATTATTGGAGATGTCTAATATTTCAGACCTGTTCCACAAGAAAATAGAGTCTTTGTGGAACAGGCCGGAAAGCCTGTTGCTGACAATGGTGCAAGATGTGAGATTTACACAAACTGACCGGTTGTAGTCGATCGCACGCGACGAATTCCAATCACCGAAGGCATGGGGGAACGACGCGAATCATTCGAGATATTACTTGGCCACAAACTGCCGCGAGAAACAGTGCGAGTCTGATTGAAAAGAGCACCGTTCAAATCCAACATTTCAATTTGGCGGCTGAGTACAGTACCATCATCGATCGGACAATCTTCCCCTGGATGCTGCACCGCAACTACCAACGTATCTCCGATAAAAGTTGGTCCAGTTATTTCGCACCGATTCGGCCCGTAAGCAAAGGGAATTACACTTCCGGCATTCGGGCCGTTCGTTGGAATGTAAAACAGCCAATTGTTGCCGAAAACACCAGTAAATTCTGATGTATTACCAGTCTTTTTGTGGTCGATCGCAGCTTGTTTTGCCGCAGAACCAACATCAAAACCATTGTGCGTGCTAGTAGACATATCAGTGACACCCCAAATATTACCTTGAGTGTCAAAAGCCAAATTGTCTACACTAGCAAATCCCGCCCCAGAGACTGAACCCGCTTCTCCACCTTGAACAAAACGCTGCCAGCGGAATGTCAAACCCGCACCGTCGGAACTATCTTCAATTATCTTGTAAATTCCTCCCGACTGCTGACCGCTGTTGAGGGCGGCAGTGTATTTCGCAACATTAAAAATGCGAGAATCTGGATAGCCGTCGCTTCCCGGTGCGCCGTCAGTATAAGCAATGAAAACTTCCTTAGTTGTAGGATGAATTTCCAAATCTTCAGGGCGTGCCGTCGGAGTGCCACCAATCAAATTAGCAGCTAAAAAGGCATCAACTAAAACCGCACCTTGGCTGGTATAGAAACTAGCAAGAGTTTTATTTCTGTAGCCAGGAAGTGCTGTTGCTTCATTAGTTGTATCTACTACAAAAGAACCGCCGTCCTCGGTTTGACCGGCAATTCCGGCACGTTTTGGTAAGCGAGTATTGGCATCTCTTTGAGCTTTGCCAAAACTTGCTAATTCGGCTTCGCCCATTTTTTTGGGACTGACTGGATTTGTTGGGCTATTTAATGCCAGTGGTAGCCATCTTCCCGCACCGTTACGATTGAATTGGGCAACGTACAAAGTGCCGTCTTCAAACAAGCGGCTATTGTTTTTATCTGCGGGATTGGTGACAGTACCGTTGCTGACAAATTTCCAGGTGTGTCCGCCTCTGCGATCGTCACCCATGTACACTACTAACTTGCGGCCTGCTTCGGCGCGCATCGCGACGTTTTCGTGGCGGAAACGACCTAAAGCAGTGTGTTTGCGGGGGCGGAAATTCGGATCTTGGAGATCGACTTCTACCATCCAGCCGTATTTTTCGCCGACTAAGCCGAATTCTTCACCTGTAGTGCCCTTGGCGTAGCTGGTTTGGCTACCGTTGGGTTTGATGTTTTCCTGAACTCCGACGAAGAATAGTTCGCTACCTTGGAAGTTTTCTTCGGCGGAGAGGATTGTGCCCCAGGGGGTTGTGCCGCCGGAACAGTTGTAGGCAGTACCTATGATCTGGTTTCCCAGCCCGTCGCTGTTAACTTGGGCGAAGACTTGGGTGGCTGCCGGGCCGGTACCTGTCAGATATTTGTCGTCGCCTTGTCTGGTTCCCCAGGATGTGACTTCTTTGTATTTGTCAGAACGCTGGCTGTTGATTCCGAGGCCGGAAAGTCCGTGGATGCGTCGGTTGAGGGGGTCGCGGGCGATCGCGCCAAATCGACCGTTGGCTTGTTTGGTGATGCGGACGATCGAACCACCCATGTTGTACAAAAATTCGCCGAGGGTCGCGCGATTTTTTACAGATAAGTCTAGACCGATGACGGCGCGATCGGTTGCGGGAAATGATGCCAAATCTGTCGGCGTTTCCGGTGCCTGTTTTGACATTGGGAAGGATACATACTCGTGGTTGACCCAGAGATAGCCGTCGTCATTGCTGCCGCGAAGGCCTACGAAGCCTGTGTAGTCGTTGTTGTAGCCGAAATAGTCGGATAGATCGGGGAAAACGCGATCGCCCCAGCGGAGAATCACATAGCGTTCGTATTCCGGTGGTACAACTACATCGTCAACAACGCTGTAGCTGGTTAATTTAGTATCCTGCGAAGCCGCCATCACAGTTCCTTGTCCGTTTAGGCCCGTCGGCATAAAGCTAGACAATTCTTGATAAACTGGCAGTGGGTGAGGAAGTCTTAACGGAGTGAAAGATATCGGACTAAACGCAGCTTCGGCCGAAGTGGAATTGAGGCCGAATAGTGTTTCAGTTAGTTGAGGCGCAAGCACAGTTGTAGCTGCACTGCTACCGAAGAAAATTAGCAGTTGTCGGCGAGTTATTTTAGACATAAATTCCTGTTGAACCCCACATCCCTAATTTGATGATTCTCTATGAGATCTTATCGTTATTAAATTAAGGGAAGTTAACATGAAGGTTAATTAAAGTAAGATTATGTTTTGGTTAATGATTGGTAATTGGTTATTGCTTATTTGTTACCGATGCCCAATGCCCCATGCCCAATGCCCAATGCCCCATGCCCAATGCCCCATGCCCGATGCCCCATGCCCGATGCCCGATTCCCGATTAGTCATCTCGAAAAGCTGGATCATTTTGTCTAGATGCTGGCCGACTGGGTGCTGGTACGTTGATAGTTTGGGATGGCCCAGAATTGGCTGGTGAAATATTGCCCTCTCTGAATCCCAAGAGGTATTTAGCATCGGCAAAATATCTAGTCCACTGTTCGATTCGGGAATCTTTTTGCCACTGGTTGCGAGATACTCTCGATCGCAAAACTGGAACCATTCGTCTGCTGCGATCGGCTGTAACTATAACCGTAACTTCTGTCAATCCGGGATTGTTTTGGAATTCTTGGGCGATCGCATCTTTTGCCAACTCTTCGGCCTGCTGAACTAAACCCAAAAAAGATTGACTACCGTCCGAATCTAAGGTAAGATAGCTTTCCTTTGTTTCAGCCAAGGCGATCGATGTACTTGATGTCAAACTAATAATTGCTAGAAAAACGGCAAAGAAGACGCGACGGTGCAAACTCATTAACTTTTAAACTAAATACTGACATCTATACAATTATAGTCAGCAAAGATTAACTGTAAATTAAGCTAAGATTAAAAGAATAAAATCCACCCTGCATTACTCAGAAAATAACTAACAATGCCCAATTCAAAATGCCCAATTCCCAATGCCCAATGCCCAATGCCCAATTCCCAATGCCCAATTCCCATGAAATCAAGAAAATGTGCGATCGCCCTTGGTAGCAACTTAGGCGATTCCCTCACAATTCTCAAAAGTGCGATCGCCACCCTAAACAAAACCCCAGGAATAGCAGTAAAATCTCATTCAAGCTGGTATCAAACAGCCCCAATTGGGCCGCCCCAACCCGATTACATCAACGCTTGTGCCATCCTAGAAGTGACACTAGAACCAGAACAGTTACTATTAGCTTTATTAGAAATTGAAATAAAGTTTAATCGAATTCGCCAAGAAAAATGGGGGCCGAGAACCCTAGACCTAGATTTGCTATTATATGATAATTTAGTCCTAGAAACTTCGACACTGACTCTACCTCACCCCCGGATGACCGAAAGAGCTTTTGTATTAGTACCTTTGGCAGAAATTGCCCCTGGCTGGGTGCATCCGGTGACAGAAAGTGCGATCGCACAACTGGTGCAAACCGCAGACTGTTCTGGAGTCCAAAAAATGATACTGTAGAAAAGGAACAAAACTAATTATCACTTCCCAATTCCCCATTCCCCATTCCCAATTCCCAATTCCCAATTTCCATTCCCAATTCCCATTTCCAAAAAATAGAATCATGCCGATGTAACCAGATTTGATATGATGTTATAAATCACTGCACTCAAACATTATTCACTTCTTGCTTATGGCGATCGGTCAAGAACTACCCCAACTCCTCAAACAACGCCTGTTTTACCAAGGGCGCAAATTTAATTTTGACGTAAACACCCTCCGTCTTCCCAACGGTTCCGAAGGCGAATGGGAATGTATTCGCCACCCCGGTGGAGCCCTTGCAGTTCCCGTCACCCCCGAAGGTAAACTCGTCTTGGTACGACAATATCGCTTTGCTGCTAAAGGACGAATTTTAGAATTTCCTGCTGGTACAGTAGAAATCAACGAAACACCCGCCGAAACCATTAAACGCGAAATCGAAGAAGAAACCGGATATCGCGCGGGGAAATGGCAAAGATTAGGGGAATTTTTGCTCGCCCCCGGTTATTCAGATGAAATCATTTATGCTTTTTTAGCCCAAGATTTGGAAAAACTGGAAAAGCCCCCAGCCCAAGACGATGATGAAGACATGGAAACGGTTTTATTCACTCCTGAAGAATTAGAAAAAGCGATTTTAGCTGGTGAACCAATTGATGCAAAATCAATTGCTAGCTTTTTCTTGGCCCGTCCTTTTTTAACTTAAAACGATTTGGTCATAATCTCCCGCATTTATCGGTGGAGGTTGTGACTAAATCTAAAATCTAAAATCAAATGTCTGACCTAATTTTATTTTGGCATCGTCGAGATTTGCGTATTTATGATAACATCGGACTAGCAGCGGCGCGCCAGCAAAGCCCGAAAGTAGTCGGTATCTTTTGTCTCGATCGCAATATCCTAGATCTTGACGAGGTAGCGCCCGCCAGAGTCACATATATGATCGGCTGCTTGCAAAAACTTCAGCAAAGTTACGTTGAATCTGGCAGTCAATTACTGATAATTCAAGGCGAACCTACTGAAGGAATCCCAAGATTAGCTACAGCTATCAATGCCAAAGCAGTATTTTGGAATTTGGATGTGGAACCCTATGCAAAAAAGCGCGATTTGGCAGTATCAAACGCCCTCCAAGAAGCAGGAATTACTATCGAAAATTTCTGGGATCAACTGCTACACGCCCCAGATGAAATTCGCACCGGCGCGGGAACTATATATACAGTTTATACACCATTTTGGAAAAGATGGAATAGTAAACCTAAAACTCAACCAGTAGAAACACTGCCAGTAATTTCTCTGGAATTAATGGTGGGATTAACCTCAGAAGAACAAGAACTTGCATACCAAGCAGGGGCAATTCAAGTGTTGCCAAGTGCGAGTGATTTGGGATTTGTTTGGGAAAGTCCATTGTTAATTGAACCGGGAGAAGATGCGGCGCGAGAAAAGTTGGAAGAATTTTGCGATCGCACAATTTACGAATATCAAGAAAAGCGTAATTTACCCACAGTTAACGGCACATCGCAACTCAGCCCAGCCCTCAAATTTGGTGCAATAGGTATCCGCACGGTTTGGCAAGCTACCCAGATAGTAATGGATAATTGCCGCAATGAAGAAACGCGCACAAATATCCGCACTTGGCAACAGGAATTAGCGTGGCGAGAATTTTATCAACACGCCATGTATAACTTCCCAGAATTAGCAGATGGGCCCTACCGTCAAGCATTCAAAGACTTTCCTTGGGAGAATGATGAAAAAATATTTCAAGCATGGTGTAGAGGCAAAACAGGCTATCCGATTATTGATGCGGCAATGCGGCAATTAAATCAGACAGGTTGGATGCACAATCGATGCCGGATGATAGTCGCTAGTTTCCTCACCAAAGATTTAATTATTAACTGGCAGTGGGGGGAAAAATACTTTATGCAAAAATTGATAGACGGCGACCTTTCTGCTAATAATGGTGGCTGGCAGTGGAGCGCATCGAGCGGTATGGACCCGAAACCTTTGCGAATATTCAATCCCGCCAGTCAAGCTCAAAAATTTGACCCGGAAGGGGAATATATTCGGCACTGGGTGCCTGAATTGCGCCGAGTCGATACCAAACTTTTGCTAACCGGAAATATTCCGCCTTTAGTGCGAAAAACTCTGCCTTATCCAGATCCGATCGTAGATCATAATGAGCAACAGCGCAAGTTTAAGGAACTTTATAAACAGCAAAAAATAGTTGAGTAGTTATTGGTTATTGGTTATTAGTCAACAGTGAATAGTCAACAATGCCCGATGCCCAATGCCCAATGCCCAATGCCCGATGCCCGATGCCCAATGCCCGATGCCCAATGCCCGATGCCCGATGCCCAATTCCCCATGCCCAATGCCCAATGCCCAATTCCCAGTAAAGACAAGTTATCATAAACTTAAAATAGATCGGAGGTTGAAATGGTAGCTCTGCAATTAAGACAAATTACTGTACCGCCTGGACATAGAGTGTTGTTCCATGATGTCAACTGGCAGGAATTTGAAGCAATTTTAGAGGAGTTGGGAGAACATCGTGCCTCCAGAATAGCATACAGTCAAGGAACTTTGGAGATTAGGATGCCGCTACCAGAACACGAAAAAGCGAAAATCATTATTGGTTATTTGGTGAAGATTTTGTTTGAGGAACTAGAAATCGACTTTGAACCATTTGGTTCGACGACTTTTAAGCGGAAAAGTATGTTGCAAGGAATTGAGCCTGATGAATGTTTTTACATTCAAAATTATGCTCGAATGATTGGCAAAAAGCGTATAGATTTGACTGTAGATCCGCCACCTGATCTAGCAATTGAAGTGGATCTAACTTCCAAAACTCAATTAGATGCTTACGAGGCGCTGGGAGTACCGGAACTTTGGCGGTATGAAAATAACCAGCTTGAGATTAATGTGCTTGAAGACGGGAAATATGTGGCATCTGAAATTAGTCCAACTTTTCCCAATTTGCCAATTGTTGAAGCTATTTCTCAATATTGTGAACAAAGTCAAACAGCGGGCACAAGTCAAACTCTTAGATTGTTTCGTAAATGGGTGAGGGAACAAATCGCCTAATTTTAGATTTTAAATTTTGGATTTTGGATTGAAGATTCACGCATCCCAAATTTAAACGCGAGAATAAATCTCAAATCCCAAATTGAAGACTTTAGTCATGACTACAAACCTGACTGTTTCCCAATGCCCAATGCCCGATGCCCGATGCCCGATGCCCAATTACCAATTACCTTTTTAGTTTCGCTTCTGAGAAATAGAGAGAGAATAAGGGTGTTGACCTTGTGCCCGATCGCCTACAAAGATAGCATAAGTTCCCTTATCCCCATAACCGGAAAATTCTACAATTGCCGTGGCAGCATTGGCTGGTAGGACGCAGAAACGACCCCTCGGCCCTTGAATCATCAAACTCGGAGCTCCAGCGGTTTGTACTGCAATCCGCCAATAATGTAAATCTTGGGTAACTTGGATGACGTGGTTTGGTGCTTGGGAAACAAAACCGCAATCGCCGCTATTGTTCGGGCCGCCGGAAACTCCCGACACACTAAGCGGTTCGGGAAATCCTGGAGCAATTTGTAGCGGTTGGCTCCCAACAGTGCTCACAGGAGCTAAAATCATTGCCAAGGCTAAGGTTGCGATCGAGCTTAACCTCGGTCTGGCGCGATCGCACGGATAGTGTATCTTCATGTTTATCCTTATTGAACCGAACACAATGGCGGAATGTTCCGCTTATTTGAGGGTAGAGGATCATTAGCGCTTGGGAACAAGCTAATGTGACTGTTATAAATGTGACCCTCCTAGCATGACAAACTTACAGCTCAAGTAACTAGCAATTTTTTTTTATGAATTATCAAAATGATTTCAACTGGCAGCAAGCATTGGGAGAACTAAAAGCTAAACTGGATCGATCGCCATTAATCAAAATCAATTTAGACAACTACCCAGCCGTCCAAACCTTCTACAATCAGTTTTTGGAGAAATTTCAAAGCCTCCCCAAACCAGGTCAAGTTGCTGTATTTGCAGTCGCGGCGATCATTCTCCTGACAGTCTTCAATACTGTTGTACAGCTAATTTCAGCCCTGATTACTCTTGCCGTTCTCGGAGCGATCATCTACATAACATATAAATTGGCAATTTCTCCAGATTCTTCAAATACTAACAACACTAGGAAATTATAAATATGGCTAGCCCCACCGCCCCCAGTGGCATTAATCAACCAGATCCGTCTTGGCAGGCACAATCTAAGCAAATGCCACTGCTGATTCGCAGGTGCGGCGCTTGGGTAGTTGAAATTTCATTGGTGGCTACCAGCGCCCTAGTTCCTTTCAGTATCGGGACATTGGTGAATCGGGAAGCTCAAACCGTGCCACTCAACTCCTCAATAGCAGCAGCATCTGAATCGGTTTCTCGTAGTTTAGGGATACCTGTGCGCGATCGCAACCCCAGAGTTGCACCCCTAACTAATCTATTCTGGTCCGCCGCCTTGATGGCACCGGCGGTTCTCGCAGCGTGGCAACTGTTTTTACTCGCCCGCACTGGCCAAACTCTGCCTAAACGGTGGTTTGGGGTCAAAGTTGTTACAGCGTCGGGTACTCCTCCGGGTTTTGGGCGAGTGCTAATTCGGGAAAGTTTCGGGCGCTGGGGAGTGCCTCTGGGCCTCGTTTACGGCGTTTGGCGCTTATCGGGTGCGTTTCCAGATTTGATCATTTTAGGGGGGCTGAGCGGCTTGGCAATGCTCGTAGATGGGGCTTTTGCGTTTCGCTACAAGGGGCAAGCGGGACACGATCGCCTTGCGAATACTTTGGTCGTCAATGCTCGATCGAACGAATTATCTACTAATCCGGTGAAGAGTCAAGATTGGACTGAGGAAGACGCCCAGATTGCGGCTTTGGTGTTGACTCCTGAAACGAGCACAAAAGAAAATGCGACTCTTTGGAATTGGATACGCCAACACCCCGGCATCATTTTACTAACAGTAACTATCGGTAGTGCGGGATTGATTTTAACCCTGTTTGTTGGCACTCAAGTTTATATTCAAAGTCAAACAAATTTACGGGATTCTCGACAACGGAATGACGAATTATTTGTAGCTTTAGTAAACAAATTGTCGCCTACTTCGGGGAATGGGACAGCGGGGAGGCGATCGGCAATTTTAGCCTTGGCTACAGTGGAAGACTCCCGCGCCGTACCGCTACTAGCCGATTTGTTGGCTCAAGAAGAAAGCCGCACTATGCTCGATGCGATTCAGCAAGCTTTAGTCAGTGCCGGGCCGAAAGCTTTGCCTTACTTGCAGCGGTTAAATCAAGCCCTCAGCAACGACCTGGAGTCCTTGCGCTTCGGGGGGAAGACTCAGGAACGGGAGTTAGCTGCTTCTCGTCAACGAACTGTCCAAAGGGCGATCGGCAAAATCCTCACATTGTATAGCAGTCAACTCAATGGCGCAGATTTGAGCCGCACCGATTTAGGTCAAAGTCCTGCTGGTTCAGCTCAGTTCACATTAGTATTAGACAAAGTTGACTTGTCAGGAATCAAGCTAAAAAATAGCAATTTAACTAATGCCAACTTACCAGGAGTTCGCTTTTATGGAACCGGGGAAGACAGGCGGCCTGGTACATTTGACGATTGGATTTCCGACTTGAGCGGAGCTAATTTTGAAGGAGCAAATTTGACAGGAGCAAATTTGAATAGTGCTGTAATGAATCGGACAATTTTTGTGCGCGCTGTCTTGAACAAAGCTAACTTTTCTAACAGCAATTTGAATTTAGCTAATTTTAGCAGTGCTATTTTAATCGGGGCGAATTTGCAACAAGCAATCTTAAAAGATGCCAGTTTTACTGGTGCAGATATCGGGAGCGCGAATTTTTCGGGAGGGAATTTATCAGGTGCGCGTTTAGGCAAAGTCAAGGCTCAAGGTGCTCAATTATCCTTGACAAATTTGGAGAAATCGGAATGGCAAGGTGCTGATTTATCCGGTGCGGATTTGAGCGGTGCGAACTTGCAAAAAGCTGATTTGAGTTCAACTAAACTCGCAAACGCAAATTTCAGAGATACTAGATTGCAAGATGCTAACTTGCGGAATGCTGACGTGAGTTCCGCTGATTTTAGGGGCGCGAATGTAGCCGGAGCAAATTTTAAAGGCGCAGTGTTTTTAGGGAAGCCCGGTTCGGATCAATTTATTGAAACTCCTGGCGCTGCTAAGTCTGGTAGATTGCAAGGAGTTGATTTTACGGAGGCTAAGAATTTAGATCAAAGTCAAATTGCTTATATTTGTTTGCAAGGTGGCTTGCATCCCAAGTGCCCGCAGAAAAATTAAGGATTGTTTGGTAGTGGCAATTCTACTTTGAAAAAGTAAATGCTCGACTTACTCGGAGAGCGAACGGTCAAAGGCAACGATGAGAGAAGGACTCACCGGGCTAAATCAATAATGGCTGTTTATTGTAAAGCAATTTGTACAACAACCTGTTGCACAAATTGCTCGTTCGGGTAAGCTTCCGCAAAACTTCTCATATACAATTGATTTTTTGGACAATTTCTATTTCATCAATCGAATCATAGCAAACTCCGTTTACTAGCGTCCCAATCCCTTGTGATTCGAGCAGATTGATAATCTGCCGACTGCTGTGGTGCAAGTAGTTATCAACTTTTTGATGGCGACAACGAGTCAGGCGTTGAATCCGTGATGAGGAGAAGCGATTTCCTTTTAATTGAGATTGCAATTGTGCCTTACGCTTGTTGTAGAATTGATTAATTGATTTCAGTGGTCGCCCGTTAATCAGTAAAGGGACAAATCCCGGCTGATTTGAAGTTAACGCCACTAAATTATTCAGCCCTAAATCAATACTAGCTACTAATTTTTGGATTTAAAGGCTAAGTCGTCAATTTCAACAAAACGATTCTCGGTGGATTTAATGATGTGTCTCTCTGCTAGTTGCATTTAGACTCTCCATTTTTTAACGCTCGCAATAATTCTGGCTTGTTGACTATATGATACTACCATTGCTTACTACTGCTTACAAACTTAATGAAGTTTTATAATACCAGGCTTATTTCTCTGGAGCGGTCAGAGCCTTGCGGAACTCGATCGCTGAAGTCTAGCAGCACCAAAGGTGGCATTGAACTTACGGCACCAAATTGCCGCCGAAGCAAAATCTTCTGAGTTGATGCTGGCTGGAATCACATAGCTTTGAGCACCGCTGTATGACTTGAGTGGTGCGATGAACACATAGTCACCTTTCTTGATGGGATAGGCTGGGGGAACTGTCGAGCCAATGACATCGGGCGATTTGTGCAAAATCACGACCAAATCAGGACCAGACGTTGAGGTTTTAAATGCTCGATCGAGTTCCAGAATGCGCTGATTCCCTTTCTGAACAATGCGGGCAGTGCCTTTGGTGGGGTGTTCGCCATCGACAAAAGTGCCAGAAGCTAGAACTTTTGCGGCTTGAGCCGTTACGGGTGATGTCGCTGGCCCAGTTGGAGAGGAAACAGCAGCAGGCGTTGGCGTTGTTTCAGAAGTGCCGGATGACGCAGTAGCAGTTCGATCGCCAGCGGTTTTGGTGCAGGCGATCGCGATTGTTAACACAAAGGTAAAACTAGCAAAGTTGAAATAGCGGCGTTTCATAAAAATCCTCTTCCTTAAAACATTAAACTCCCCGGAAACCGATCGCCATTGACATTGCCTCGCGAGGACTGGGGTTAACTAATTCTCGATTTATTTTAGCCTGATGTAGGTTGCCAACAAAACCCAAGATAATCCCCACCAATAATAAACTTCCCCCTAAATATTGAGCTAAAGTAGGAGATTCCCCTAAAATTAAATATCCCATGATTATAGCAGCAATTGGGTTCAATAAACTAGCTAAATTGAGTTCCGTTGAAGTCGCATTTTTCAAACCTGCTAACCAACATAATTGACCCGTGATGATAATAACCGCCGCATAGACTATCATCCATTGCCACAGAAAAGGAGATAACACTTCTGCAAAATGGTTTGGCCCGTAAAGGAGATTAGCCAATAGGAAAAAAATCACCGTCCCCAGAATATTGCGATAAATCGTAAAAATTCCCAAGGGAATCGATTGTAATTGCAGTTTACCAACGATGGTCGCAATAGAACCAATGATCGCTGCGATCGCCACAAAAATTTCTCCTGTTCCAATGTGAAATCCAGCCATCGTCATCATCTGCCCTGAACTAGCCAAAAAAGCAGTCACTACCACCCCAACCAAGGAAATCAGAGAGCCTGCAATTGACCAAAAATTGACCCGCGAACCCAACAGCCAAACACCCAAGACCAGGGTTAAAATTGGTTCGATGCGCCCAATTAAAACGATATTGGTAATATTTGTCTGTCCCAGGGCTGAAAAATTTAACGCTGGAGCGATCGCCCCCGATAAAATACCTGTAATGGTTAAACTAATCCAATCTTTACGAGTCAGAGCTTTCAGAGTATGCGGTTTCCAGTCTTGATAAAAAATTAGAGTCATTAACCCCAAAGCACAAATATTACCTACAAATAAGACATTGCAGAGTGAGATAGGATTTCTGCCATTGATAGCATGATTTTGACCAATGTCAACTATTTTTTTAGTAACAGAATTAGAGGCCGCAAAAATCAAAACAGCTATGCCAAGATACATCGGGGCAGGAACTCTCATTAAAATTTGATGTACTTTATTGGCAACTTTCATGCTCTTTATTGATGTTGATTTTATGACATGGATTCGGGCAATAATTCAAATTTTTTAAACTAACCGCGAAGACGCGAAGAACGCGAAGAAGGGAAAGAGAAGAGAGTTTCACGACTCATTTAAACTCACTATAGCAATCCTAAATCATTTGTGAATTTCTTACTCCCTCCCCTTGATAAGGGGAGGGTTGGGGTGGGGTAAAAATATTTATGACTCATTTAGGATTGCTATATACGCAGCTTTACATTAAATTAGTTTAAGGTGATGCCTTTTCATAGCCAATCTGGGGAGCAGAATAAATGGAGATAAACACAGCATCTTCACTATTGTCATTCACCGCCCCATGAATCTGATTTTTTTCTGCGATCGCAACTTCACCAGCATTCAAGGTTTGGCTTTGACCATTGCCTAAATAATACGTCAAAGTGCCCCGGAGCATCACCCAAGTATCTTGTCCATCCGGGTGACAATGGGCTTGCACAATTTGCCCAGGCTTGACTCCCCAAATAGCGATGCTAGCATTTTCAGTCTGAATAATTTCAGTCACGGTAGCAGCTTCATCGGAGAAACGCACATCAGCTTCTAGGGGAAAAATTCTGGCTTTCATCATTTTCAAACCACCTTTTTATTTGGGTTGGGAACAGGTTTTATTGGTGTAATCGCATTGATAGATATATTTTGATTGCCAATGGAGGGGAATTTCTAGTAAATCTCTTGCACCAGTCATTCCCTGACCGAGAAAGAACAGGAGAGCCAAACAATTGAGGATGATATGAACCCGGCGCCAGCGATTTTGTCTATCCTGATAAATATCTTGAACAATCGCCACTGAAAAAATCATCAACAAAGAGGCTATCATACCGTAGTAATAATGGGAAACAAACCATTCATTATCCCGACGAAAGATTTCTGGTTGAAACCCTAAAATCATCAATCCCATCCCTGTAAAAGTGGCAAAAATGCCTCGCCATAGTTTAACTCTTGCCTTAAATAGTAGTGCGAAAGAAGCAATGGTTAACAGGAAAATGGCGATCGCAAAAAAGACTCGAAAAGGTTCTTTGGTGAGGGTGTCGTTACTCAGCATTTTTGAGAAGATGGGATAGGCCATTCCCAGTAGGGCAACTCCTACCACTGAGCCACTCAACCAATTACCGATCGCTACGTGCTCAGAACCTACTACTGGCGGAATTTTACTTTTTTGCCCATCGACGACTTCCAGGCGACGCTGACGGGTGAGTAGGGCGCGATTCACTACAACTCCGATTAAGGGAAAGACGACAATAATGGCGATCGCCGGATGTAATAAAGCCAAGGTATCTTGAAGTTCCATGTTAAAGATCCATTAATGAACGATTCAGGGACAATCAAAATTAATCAGAACTAAGCAGCCACAAACAGAGACAGTAAAATGGCGATCGCATCGGCTGGTTCATAACGCTTAGTATAGTCCACGTCAATATGAGCTAGGGCAATATGACGACGGCGATCGATAATAAAAGTTGCAGTAACAGGTAACAGCCAATCTTCCGTCCCGTTGTAATCGGGGAGAGCGTGACCCAGTTCGGTATAAAGCAGTCGAAGGCGATCGGGAATTTCAAAGACAATACCATAATCACGGGCAATTTGACAACCCGCATCACTGAGGACATCAAAGGAAAGTCCGTTGTTGAGGACTGTTTTTTGGGAAGCATCAAGCGTTTGGGGAGAAATAGCCAAAACCGAAGCTCCTAATGCCTGAATTTTGGGTAATAGCCTCTCATAAGCCCGTAATTCGAGATTGCAATACGGGCACCAACCCCCAAAATAAAAGGTGAGAATAACGGCTACTTGATTTAATTTGTCGTAAAGACTAATCTGCTGACCGTCAGTATTTTGGATGACAAAATCGGGGGCTTCATCGTCAATTCTCAATGCTCTTCGGTTTTGAAATTCCTTCGCTAATGCTTGGGTTGCTCCTTGCATGATTACCGCTTTTTCAGAGGGAATTTTTAGCAAAAATTCCCGTTTAAATTTCGACAGTTCAAGTTGTAAATTCACAGGATTTTCCTATAACAATATAGGAAATTTACCCTCACATTCCATCTGCAAGGGGAAAGACAAATTACTTGACTTCAGCGGCGGCAAACATTGGCACCTTGCCTTTTTTCACCGCTACGACGACATCATAGGTTGCACAGTAGGAAAAGGTGACATCGTTGGCTTTGTTGTAGAGATTCACCACCATGCCTGCTCCACCGGGTTGTACTCCTAATGGTAACAAATCACCATAGAAAAATCGCCGCAATTGGTCGCCACTACCAATTTGTCCTTTGCTTTTAGTGATGATATCGATCTTTTGCTGAACCGTCATTTCCGGGGCTGCGATCGCCGTATTTTGGAATTGGGGCAAAAAGCTATGTACAGCCACATCTCCCACACTGATAACGCTAGCGAGGGCTAGGGGAGCAAACAGAGGACTGAGGAATTTGAGTTTTAACATCTGCGTTTTTGGGGTGAGAACGGTTGATGAGACTATCCTCGTCTATTTCAATTTGTTTGAGAAGCAGGCAAAATAGAATATACTATATGCCATTTTGGAATAGGTGCTGTATGGATCGAATTGCGTGTATGCAAAGTTTCGTTCGGGCGATCGAATTGAATAGTTTTTCTGCCGCAGCGCGGGAACAACAGACGACGCAACCCACCATTAGCAAGCAAATCGCCGCTCTGGAAAAATATTTGGGGGTACAATTACTGACTCGTTCTACTACCCATTTGAGTTTGACCGAAGAGGGGAAAAAATACTATCAATACTGTCAGCAAATTTTGGAAACCGTCGCCGAAGCGGAGGCCAGTTTAACAGGAAAAGAACGGGCTACAGGCACTTTACGATTGGGCTGTCCTGTGCTGTTTGGGCAAATGCAGATTGTCCCCCGTTTAAAAGCTTTTATTAAACGCTATCCCGATGTCAAGATCGATTTGATGATGGCGGATCATTTTGTGGACATTGTAGAGGATGGTTTAGACCTTTTGATCCGCATTGGTAATCGTCTGGATAGTTCCCTGATTGGCGATCGCATCGGCACGACTCGCCGCGTTACAGTGGCAACCACAGGCTATTTTGAGCAAGCGGGAGAACCCAAAAAGCCGGATGATTTAGTGCATCATGATTGTATTGTTTATACCCATTTAGCAACGGGGAATGAGTGGCATTTTCAAGGAACAGATGGCACTATTAAGGTGCGGGTTGGGGGCTGTTTTCAAACTAATAGTTCTGTGGCGATTCGATCGGCAGTGTTATCGGGTTTGGGCATTGCGGTAGCGCCAGTCTGGATGTTTGGTGATGAGATTTACCGGGGCGATATCAAAGTTGTGTTGGAGGATTATCAGCCGACTCCCTTGCAAATTCATGCGTTTTATCGTCGCAGTCGTTTTTATCCAGCAAAAATAACTTGTTTTATTGATTTTTTAGCGGCAGAATTCAAGCTCGATCCCTGGGTTTCAGATTATGGGGTTTGAGTAATTTTGACTTTCATAAATATTTGCCTAAAATGACAATTTACGATTTCATTTTACAGTATTAGAAGTATTAATTATACCAAAATTTTACCCATCGTCAACCCCTAATGCTGAACAGGAATACAAATCTCAAACTCCGTCCCTTTTTCTGGCGTTGAAAAACACCTAAGCGTCCCACCATGTTTTTCAGTAATAATCTGATAACTAATCGCCATTCCCATTCCGGTTCCCTTCCCTACAGGCTTTGTTGTAAAAAATGGATTGAATATCTGTGTTTGAATTGATTCTGGAATTCCATTGCCATTATCGACGATCGCAATTTTAACCCATTGCGAATCTACCACCGATGTACAAATTGTAATACAACATGGGTGCCTCTCGATCGAGCAAGCTACCCGTTGAGTATTTATTTCTTCGAGTGCATCAATAGCGTTTGCCAAAATATTCATAAATACTTGGTTAAGTAGTCCGGCATAACACTCAACTAGCGGTAAATCGCCATAGTCTCGAATGACTTTAATTTCTGGATGTTCTGGCCGCGCTTTGAGACGATGTTGCAAAATTAACAGCGTGCTATCAATTCCTTCATGGATATCAACTGCTTTAAATTCTGACTCATCCATCCGGGAAAAATTGCGGAGTGACAGCACAATCTGGCGAATGCGATCGGTACCAATTCTCATTGAACTCAGAATTTTAGGTAAATCATCTTGCAAAAAATCCAGCTCAATATTTTCTGCTTCTTCCTCAATTTCGCCAATTGGGTTTGGATAATGCTTTTGATATAAGTGTACCAAATTTAAGAGACTGTCAGCATAATATTGTACATGAATTAGATTGCCATGAATGAAGCCGACCGGATTGTTAATTTCATGGGCTACTCCTGCAACTAATTGCCCCAAGGATGAGATTTTTTCTGTCTGAATCAGTTGGGATTGCGTTCGTTTTAAGTTCTCAATTGCCTGCTCAAGCTGCTGAGATTTGTCTCTTTCTCTGGCTTCGCTATCGCGTAATGTGACTTCTATTTGTTTCCGTTGAGCTATTTCTGCGGTGAGTTGCTCGTGGATTTCCAATTGTCGGAATACCTCCTCAAATGTGCTTGCCAAAAATAGAATTTCGTTAGCTGGAATCGTCTTTGGCATAGGAAAGATGCCAGTTTTTTTACTTTGAGAAACTGCTTCGTTTAAGTCCCGCAAGGGTTGCAATACATTCTTCTGAAGGAGTATCCCCATGATTAACAAAATTGTGATGATGCCAACTAGCAATAACAAAGTTGAGGTAATGAAAGTTCTGTCGGCAGCTTGCTTCATTTGGTTGAGATCGAGTAGCGCGATCGCTACTCCCCGTCGTTGGGATGTGCCAAATAAGGTACTGCTAAAAGGCAGAATTTGTGCGATCGCAGGCTTGCCATCTAGTACGATATCGTAGCTGACTTCGACGCTTGTGGTTGCCGCTTGGTCGATCGCTTGCGCGAGTTGCGGATAAATTGAATTGTATGGTTGATTAGTCGCATTCTGAGGGCTGCGCGCGATCGCCATTCCAGATGGATCGACAATCGCAATTTCCAACACACCGGGCATCGTGGCAAAATTTTGCACAACCCGTCGCAGAATGCTTTTATTCTCCAACTCTAGTAAGCCTTCTGTAGAAAACTCCAGAGATTGTGTAATTGATTGAGCCCGGTTATGAACTTGCGTTTGTAAGTCAGACTGCATCAGCCGATAGTTAAGTCCCAGAGTTGCCAGTCCAACTGTGGTAATCGACAACCCAACGCTAACCAGCAAGCGCTGCGACAAGCTATGGGGATGCAGGAATTTCGTCATAATTTCCATTCATTGATTGCTGTAGTTACTATCTCAGTGTTAATCTCCACATCCTGACGCGGTATCTTTCCGGCACGAGGGTCAGATTTCAATAGTTTAGCCATTTGAGCGATCGCTTCTGGTAAGCGACCAGACTTAAACATCTGTTGTTGCATAGCAATGTCACCCTTTTTCAGACCAGCGTAATCTTTAGCAAAAGCCTCACTCTTCTGTCCCAGGCTTTTTCCAACCTTTTGAAATACTTCATTCGGCTTTGTTTCCACTGCACTCATAATATCAAACCAAGCCATAATAAATTGCTTCAATTCAGCTTTTTTCGTGCTAGTAATAGTTGACCTAGAAGCCAAGGTATCAATGATTAAACTATCAACTTCCTGAGTAGTGTAAATGATATTACCCTTAATATTTTGAGCCATTTCCCCTAGCAACGGTTGCCAGATCACGGCGGCATCTAAACGTTTATTCTGCATCAAATCAACTGCTATCTCGTTGGAAACATCCTCAATCTTGACCTCTTCGGGTTTAATCTGGTGCAACTTGAGGGCTTCCAATAAAATCAGATGATTTACTGTTCCCAGTTTCGATCCCACTCTTTTACCGCGAAGGTTTGCCACTGACTTGATTACAGGTTGAGCAACAATACCATCAGCCCCGTGAGAAATATTTGTTACCATCAGCACCACAGGCTTATCATTCCCCGAATCAGACTGCATCACATCCCACAAAGAGGTAAAATTAGCATCCAAATTACCGCGCAGCATGGCGCGAGTCGAATCTTGATTATTCTCAAATCGAATGAGTTGCACATCTAATCCGCGCTGTTTGAATAATCCCGCTTCCTGAGCATAAAGTGCAATATCAAATCCTGCCCAACTGACGATTCCCACGCGCAAAGGAGCTAATTGCTGTGGTGCAAGGCTACAAGCATTCATAATCAGGCTAACCGCCAGTGTCAAAACACAGAGGACACTGAGCGATCGCCATTTCGTTAAGGTCAACCAACACCTACGCAATAATTGTCTAGTCCCGGTCTGAGCTTTGCCAGTCATCTATGCAGCCTCAACGCTCTTGTTCGTCGATGATAGCAAGAATTTTTCTGGATGTCATTCTTTGAAAAAACGCCTAAAACAAGGATAAAATAGAACTATTCTCCTCGCTTATAATTCATTACCAAACCCAACCAAAATCAAGAAAACGTCGCTGATTCCCGCACAATAGCAATCTTCGCAGAACAATAATACTAGAAACTAAAAGAGCGATCGCACCGAATTGAAGGCTACTGTTATAGAGATAACTCAATTAACTGTTTATCGGGCGCAAGTTCATTTTGCTGACTGGCGACTTCCAGCCAACCTTGAACAGCATCTTCCAGCATTTCTAATAATTGTTCATAACTCTCTCCCCATGTGTGACAACATCGCATCGATGTGTTCATAAGGCTTACTATAGTCTACGTCAATACGAGCTAAGGCAATATGATGACGGCGATCGACGATCAAAGTCGATGCCCTCTCCTAATTTCTTGATCATTCACAAAAAAACCTCAGTCTTCACATGAAGACTGAGGTTCGATAGCGACAAGTTAAAACCGGTCAGCTACATTCTGTCACTACTTGATAGAGATCTTTGCGCCCACAGCTTCAAGCTGTTTCTTGATTTCTTCAGCAGCATCCTTAGCGATAGCTTCCTTAACTGCTTTCGGTGCGGCTTCTACCAACTCTTTCGCTTCTTTCAAGCCCAAACCGGTAATCGCCCGGACTTCCTTCAGAACTGCGATTTTCTTGTCAGAAGGAAACTCTTCGAGCACGACGGTAAACTCAGTTTGCTCTTCTTCGGGTTCAGCAGCGGCAGCAGCAGGACCACCCATCATCATCATGCCACCGACGGGAGCAGCAGCGCTCACGCCAAAAGCTTCTTCGATTTGCTTCACCAATTCAGATGCTTCAAGCAAAGTCAAAGACTTAAGTTTTTCCAAGATTTCATCAGTTGCAGTAGACATTTTTTGAACTCCTAATTCGATTTTAGATTTGGGATTTTGGATTTTCGATTGCTGATTCATCATTCGTTTCTCGTCTCCAGTCTTCAGTCTGTCGCTCAACACTAATGACTGATGACTCGATGACTAATGACTAATGACTAAGCAGATACGCTTTCTGCTTCTGCTTGTGCTTCTGCTTCAGGTTCTACTTGTGCTTCTGCTTCTGCTTCTACTGAATCGCCGTTTTGGTCTTTTTCAGCATAAGCTTTGAGACCGCGAGCGATCGAAGTAGGAACTTGACTGATACCCACAGCCAGCTTGGTAGCCACGCCGTTGAGAGCACCAGCAATTTGAGCCATGAGTTGTTCTTTCGATGGCAGATCGGCTAATGCCTTAACATCAGCTTCTCTGAGCACCCGTCCTTCCATCACGCCGCCGCGAAGTTCTGTCTTCTTGGAAGCTTTTTGGAATTCTTGGTAAGCTTTAATCGCGCCACCGATATCTTCTTGCACGAATAGAAATGCCGACGTACCAGTCAACAATTCCTGCATCGGTTGCCAGGTTTCGTTACCTTCAACCGCAATTCGCATTAGCGTGTTTTTTGCGACTTGGCAACTGCTACCTTTCGGACGCAAGCGCCGGCGCAAATCCGTGATTTCTGCAACAGTTAAAGTCTTGTAGTCAATCACGATCGCCAATTGAGATTCGCTCAAGGTTTTCTTGAGGTCTGCAATAATCTCATTTTTTACTGCTAAACTCTTGCCCATACTTATTTCACCTCCTTTAAGGATCGAAAACTGACCATCAAAAACCCCGACCTTGGAGCCGGGGCAGAGAATTAAAAGTTCAGAATTGAGAGTTAAAAATAGATAATTTTTAATCTTTAGTCTTGAGTTTTTAGTTCTTCAGCCTCGGCAGGAAATTAAGCGCGATTAGCACCTGCGGTCTTCAGCTTATTGATTTTGGATTAGGCTTTGACTAGCAGAGAGAAATTAGTATTCTTTCTAGCCAGCATCAAGCTTAGTATCACGCAGGACGCTAACATCGACTTCGATCGATGGGCCCATTGTTGCGGATACATACAAACTGCGCCAGTAGCGACCTTTCGCACCAGAAGGACGGTTGCGATCTACTGTTTCTTGCAAAGCATGAAGGTTGATCAGCAAATCTTCGGCTGAAAAAGCGGCCTTGCCAAACATAACATGAACGATGCCAGTTTTGTCAGCACGGAATTCCATCTTACCACCTTTGAACTCGTTGATCGCCTGAGTAACATCAGCCGTCACCGTGCCGCCTTTCGGAGAAGGCATCAAACCGCGAGGACCAAGCAATCGGCCCAATTTTGCCACCAATGGCATCACGTCTGGGGTAGCAATCAGGCAATCAAAGTCCATCATGCCCTTTTGAATTTGCTCGATCAGTTCTTCAGAACCAGCAATATCCGCACCAGCATTTAGGGCTTCTTTAACTTTTTCGCCCTTAGCAATCACCGCAATTCTGACTACTTGACCAGTTCCCTTGGGCAACGACACAGTTGTCCGCAACTGCTGGTCAGTATATTTTGGGTCAATTCCTAAACGGATGTGAGCTTCAGCCGATTCTGCAAACTTGGCTGTAGCTGTTTCTTTCAAAAGTTGGAGAGCTTCCAAAGGTAGGTAAGGTCTGTCTTCAACTTTCTTGAGAAGTTCTTGCAGTCTTCGCGATACTTTCTTTGCCATTTTGTTTTTTTGGGGTCTGTCGATTTTCGATTTTAGATTTTGGATTTTAGATTGAAGAATTGAACCTGGTCGGTTGTTTCCCATCTAAAATACTTGCGATTCCTAGCGAAGCTTTGCTTCTCCCCCTGAATCGATCGATTTTGGATTTTGGATTTTGGATTTTAGATTGAAGATTTTACCTTCACAATCAGGAATTACTGACCCTTCGACTACGCTCAGGGTACTTGTCAACTGACCCTTCGACTACGCTCAGGGTACTGTTAACTGACTTTAATCTGCGATCGCCACGCCCATATTTTTAGCCGTTCCAGCCACAATTCTCATGGCAGCCTCAACATCATTAGCGTTAAGGTCGGGCATTTTTGCTTCCGCAATTTCTCGCAGTTGAGCTTGGGTGATTTTGCCTACTTGCTTGCGATTGGGTTCTCCTGAACCTTTGGCAATGCCAGCGGCTTTTTGAATCAAAACCGAAGCCGGTGGGGTTTTGAGGATAAATGTGAAACTACGGTCTTCAAAAACCGAGATTTCTACTGGAACCACGAGACCGGCTTGGTCTGCGGTTCTAGCATTGTACTCCTTGCAAAACATCATGATATTGACGCCGTGCTGACCCAATGCTGGGCCGATCGGAGGAGCTGGGTTGGCTTTTCCCGCTGTAATCGCCAACTTAATTACTGCAACAACTTTCTTTGCCATTAGTTAGTTCTGTTTCTGAACTTGATTGAACTCTAATTCTACAGGCGTATCGCGCCCAAAAATCGAGAGTAAAACTTTGAGCTTGTTCCGTTCCGGGCTAACTTCGATCACATCACCTTCAAAATCCTTAAATGGCCCGGAAAGTACCACAACGTGGTCTCCTATCGCCATCGATACTTTGACAACTGGTTCTGATTCCTGAGCGTTTCTGAAGATCCGCTCTACTTCTGAGTGGCTCAGAGGTAGCGGTTTGACGTGACCCCTACCGCGCCCGTAGCGGCGTTTTTGCTCTGCCCCGACGAAGTTAATGACGTTCGGGGTGTTTTTGATCACCTGCCACGTATCCTCGTTCATAAACATACGGATGAGGACGTAGCCGGGAAAGATTTTTTCGTCTGACTGCCGTCTGGAACCATCTTTACCGACTTTGATCGCCGGAGTTTGGGGGATTTCGACTTGAACGATGCGATCGGCGACGTCCAAAGTTTGAATCCGCTGCTCCAAGTTTGCCTTCACCCGTTTTTCGCAGCCGGAAGCTACTTGAACAGCGTACCAACGAGCATTGATCTCCGGTACCTCTGGCGAGCCTTTCCCTGCGGTAGCTTCTGTGGAATATTCAGATTCTTCTGATGCAAAAGTCATGACCCAAAAACCTGGGCCGCGCCCCAGTTAAAGAAGTTATCCACCAAGTAGATTAGGCTTGCTGAGAGGATTACCATCAAAAGCACGGCCAAAGACTCGCTGATTAGCTGCTGCCGACTCGGCCAAACTACTTTATCAAGTTCTTCTCTCGTTTCCTTCAAAAAACCCGTCGGGTCAAACCCAGGTGCCGCTATTTCTTGAGTTTGTTGAGCTTCGTCTTTTTTCGCCACAATTGAATCCCCCTTGCGATTTTTGATTTTCGATTTTCGATTTTTGATTTTGTGAGTGGCTCGCGGGGATCGGATTTTTTGACACTAACCACTTACGCCCAATTTCCAATCTCAAATCTCAAGCAACCACTTGACAAGCCAAATCTATCTGAGTTTAATAGACCTCTCCCAAAAAGCTTGTCCAGAACAGGCAGGATGCCTGTTCCACAATAATTATGGGAGATGTCTAATTAACGATCGCCCATACTGGTCATCGAGATCCTACACCGAGGATTTGCTGATGCTATATTTTGCGAACCGCCCACAAAAATTAATTCTACCCAAAAGTCTGCGGTTTCCGCTGTTACCAGCTAATAATCCGGGCGCTTTCGGGCAGAATTTAAGTTTTGGTGATTCAGCGCGCCCTGGAGGACTTGAACCCCCGACATCAGGTTTTGGAGACCTGCGTTCTACCAACTGAACTAAGAGCGCACAGGTGAGGTTGCGAATATTTGCTTAACCTCTAGAATTTTATTCTAACACAGTGCGCTCGTAATTGGAAACTTTTTTTCAAATTTCTCAATTTCCCAATGAGAAATAGCCTGAGTGCATTTCTACAGGGAGCGATCGAACCGCTGTTTGACGCGGGTAGCTTTACCAACGCGATCGCGCAGGTAGTAAAGTTTTGCTCTACGGACTTTACCGCGTCGCATCACTTGGATCGTGGCAATGCGGGGCGAGTGAATCAAAAACACCCGTTCCACACCGACGCCCTGAAATACACGGCGAACTGTGATGGTTTCATTAATACCGCCGTTACGCATGGCAATGACGGTGCCTTCGTAGGGCTGAACCCGTTCTTTAGCGCCTTCCTTAATTCTCACGCCGACTCGCACTGTGTCGCCCACGTAAATTTCGGGGAGCACTTTGCTGAGTTCTACCTTGACTCTATTTATTTCTTCCGTCTCCAGGGAGCGGATTATTTCTGCGCCTTTCATCAGATTTACCAAAACTCACAATCCCTTATCATATATCGAACTGCCCGTTTTATAGCAGAAGGAAGAAGGAAGAAGGAAGAAGGTAAATCAAGTCATACCAATAGTTTCAGTGATTCAAAATGTTATAACCGTCTTGGTGGCGGCTATATATTTCTAAAACAAAAATATGTTAAATACCTCTGGGGGCGAATTTCTACAACTGTTGGCGATCGCGACACTAGCCCTGTACGTCGCAGCCAATTTGGGGGCTAACGATGTCGCTAACTCGATGGGAACATCCGTAGGCTCAAAAGCGCTAACTCTGCGACAGGCAATAATTGTTGCAGGCATACTGGAGTTTGCGGGTGCGGCGCTGTTTGGGCAAGGGGTTTCCCAAACTCTGGCAACGGGAGTTGTGAATGCAGAAGCCTTCGCAGCCCAGCCGCAAGTATTTTTAATCGGCATGGTGTCAGTGCTGGCAGCTTGTGGTGTGTGGCTGCAAATCGCTACGAGTCGGGGTTTGCCGGTTTCTTCGTCTCATGCGGTTGTAGGGGCGATCGCAGGTTTTAGCTCAGTTGCAGCCGGCATTGGTGCTGTTGACTGGCAAACCATCGGCACTATTTCTCTGACTTGGCTAGCGACACCGGTAGCGAGTGGTGCTTTGGCAGCCCTATTTTATAGTTTAGTGAAGTATTCGATTCTCGATCGACCAGATCCTTTAGATCGAATGCGCGAGTGGATACCTTGGCTGAGTGCAGCAATGCTGAGCATATTTGGAATTATTGTATTGCCGTCAATTGTTGATGTGGCTTTTGTGCAGACAGGGATTCTAGCTCAGCTTCACTATAGATTTGGCTGGAATGTTCCGGTGCACGATGTTGCGATCAGCATTGGGGGTATTGGGGCGATCGTCCTTACCCAAACTAGCTGGCAAAAATTAGCATCAGCAGGGGAGGAGGAGAGGGGGAGAGGGGGAGAAGAGG
>NZ_NXIB02000109.1 GCF_002412335.2 Tychonema bourrellyi FEM_GT703 | reverse complement strand
TCTAGATATTGTTGATTTTACTCGATCGCCTAAAAGATCTCAAATGGGTTCTATAGATGAAGTTAAAATGCAAAATCACAATCAGAATGAGATAGCCCACTTCACCCTGCCAAAGGTAGGTGAGCACGAAAACGATATACAGGATGCTTTTTACTATAGTAGCGATCGCAGCATAGTAGCGATCGCCGATGGTGCTTCTACCTCTCTCTGGCCTAGAGAGTGGGCTAATCTTCTGGTTGAACATTTTTGTGACCATAATCAAGACTCTATTGCCAAAATCAGTGAAGGATGGGAAGAATGGTTACGCCCCTTGCAGGAAGAGTGGAGACAACACTCTCTCAAGATCAAAAAAGATTCAACTATTCCCTGGTATGCACAGGGATCGAGAGAGAAAGATCATGGTTCAGCTACTTTTGTAGGTCTAAAATTTCGACCGCCAAATCAGGCAGGTGAAAGAATCTGGGAAGCTTTAGCTGTTGGTGATAGCTGCTTGTTTCAAATCAAGGCTAATTCAAATGAGTTAGTAACTTTCCCACTTAAGAAATCGGAACAATTTACGACAGTAACAAACTGTTTTCACAGTCTCCCAGAGTACAAGTCATATCCGCCGGTTTTTACGGATGGTTTGTACGAAGAAGGAGATATATTTTTCCTAGCCACTGATGCCTTAGCCGAGTGGATTATCAAGGATTGTGAAGATCGTATTTATAGATGGAAAAATTTGCTCTCAGTTGCTACCCAAGAGGAATTTAGTAATTTTATTAACCAGCTTAGAGATGACAAACTGATTAAAAATGACGATACCACACTTTTGCGACTTAAGGTTGTCATTCCTGGAGGTGAAAAAACTAAGCCACTAGAGCCAAACCAACCAAAGCCAAACACTCATAATTGTCAACCGATTGTACAAAAAAAATACGGACATTTATCTAATAAAATTTTTAAAAAGAGGGTGCGACTACTCATCTTCTCAGCATTAGTTATTATTGCTGGTATTGCTATCTCAAATATCTATAAAAACCAATATTTTAACGCTAATTTAGGTCAAAACTCTCCTGAAAATAAAGTTTTGCCCTCTCAATCATCTACTGCGACTAATAGCAAGATACCCGATCCTAAAAACGTCCCTATCTACTCTGCTGACAATAATAACGATCGTCCAATAGGTTATTTGTTTGATATCGATCAAATATCGTCTACACCTAAGCTTTTATATTTGTGGGTTTTAGTCGAATTCTCGTACCTAGACACAACTCAAAACATAATTATTATTCCGCATAAGGCCAGAAGTCCACTTTTTCCAGATAAGGAAATTAAAAAGCTGACACCAAAAGATTTTTTGGGGGTATTGCTACCCGGAACATACTCTTTTACCGAGCCAAAAAATTCAGCTACCGAGCCAAAAAATTCAGCTACCGAGCCAAAAAAATCAGCAACTTTCAATGATCAGGGTCGCTGGGTAAAAATTCAGGTTAGATTGACTAAATGAGGAAGATAATATTTTGACAACAACTCATGTTCTCTATCCAACTATCACTAAATACTACAGTGCTATTCGTCATCCTCAAGTTGCATTTAAAAACACAGATCCACTCTTAGCTGCTGGTAAACCTGTAGAAATATCCAATTCTCAAGGTATCCGTAATTTGTGGAGTGCCGCAGGTGGTTTTGCCTGCGTTTTTAAATATGAAACTTTCACTCCTCAAAAATTGTGGGCTGTTAGATGTTTTCTACAAAGTACATCGAGTGTTGCCACTCATTATAGCAAAGTCTCCAGTCGCCTGCCAAATATTCCTTGTTCATCTTACTTTGTTGAATGTAGTTTTTTAGCTCAGGGAATTAGAGTTGATGGCAACCTTTATCCAACTGTCAAAATGGAATGGGCTGAGGGTAAAGATTTAAGGACGTTTATTCGAGATAATCTCAACAATAAAAATAAATTAGATTTGTTAGCTCAAGCTTGGGTAAAATTATCAAAAGACTTGGCTGATAATGGAATTGCTCATGGAGATTTACAACATGGCAATATCACCGTTGATGATAGCAATGGCGTAAATCTCAAATTAATTGACTACGATAGCCTTTATTTTTCTGTAGATGGTAATGGCATTAATGACGAAATCAAAGGCATACCGGATTATCAGCATCCATTGAGATCGCAACTCCAAAAGCAGTGCCTTGAAATAGACTTTTTCCCTCAACTGGTTATTTATCTCTCAATTGTTTCCATTGCTGAAAACCCTCAGCTATGGAGTAATTATAATCTGGATAATACAGAAAGATTGTTGTTCTCTGTTCCAGATTTCCAAAATCCCGATCGAGCACAAGTTTTTCAAGTCCTCTCTCAACTATCTCCCAATATTGCACGACTTGCTGATGAGCTTAAAAAAATTTGCAAGCTAACAGACTTCAGCAAAATTCCTTCCCTTGATACTGTTTTAACTCCTCCAGTTACAAAATGGAACCCAGCAGGTAGTGGAACTACTAGCACAACACAAAATCCCCAAACTCAACAGTGGAACCCTAGTGGCGGAACAGCGACAAACCAACCACAAAATCCGCAACCCCAGACATGGAACCCCGTAGGTAGCGGAACTACTAGCCAACCCCAAAATCCACAAACTCAACAGTGGAACCCCAGTGGCGGAACAGCGACAAACCAATCAAAAAATCCGCAACCCCAGACATGGAACCCAACAGGCTCTAACTCAACAAATCCAAATATTAATACCTCGCAAACTTCACTGACTCAACAAACTCAAAAAGGGAGTTATCCTGTTGTGGTAAAAACTATTGCTGTAATTTCAACAGTCATTGCGACTTCTCTTGGTGGATTCTGTTACTACCAGTATCAACAAATTAATCAAGTTAAGCAACAAATAGAGAAGATTAGACTTGATAAAAAAATCCTTCCACCCAAAGGAAACAAGCCATCTTTATCAGTTGAACTACAAAACATGATGAATGTAGTTCAAGGAAAGGAGTCATTTCTATATCAAGATATAGAACAATTAGTTTCCCGAATAGAAAGCCAGAAATCAGATTTTGAAAAAGACATTAATAATTGGCAAAGTAGAGTTAATAAACTTGAAGGTGAAAAGGGCTCTTTGCAGGAGGAACGCGATCAGTTGCAAAGCAAAGTGAATGAATATGAAAAATATACTTATGTAAATTTTTGCAACAAAACCCCTAGCAAGACAATAGCTGCTGCATTTGCATACTGGGACGGAAAAGGATTGACTTCACGAGGTTGGTGGATAGTTGAGCCTGGAAAATGTACAGAAATTGTTGTTGAACAAAATTATCGTGGCAATGTATATATTCATGGAACATACAATAGAGGTGAACGCAGTTGGGGATCGGGGGATTCATCATTTTGTGTAGATATAGTTAATGTTTTCAAGATGCCGAACAGCGACAAAGCTAGTTGTAGTGGTGGCAACTTAAAACAAGTAACAATGAGTGAGTTTGCTGTTTCTCCTGGTACAAATAATTGGGATTTTAATGATAAGGATTCAACAGGGACAGATTACTGACGGTTTTTTATTATCAAGTAGAAATGACATCCTACAGGTTAAACTTACCCGTTAAACTACAACAAGAAGCTGAAAAATTGGCCACACTCCAAGGAATTTCCCTCGATCGCTTTATTCTCTGGGCTGTAGCCGAAAAAGTCGCTACCCTCAACCAGCGGAATGACGATGCTGTATTCCCTCAAATCACCTATGTGCGCGGCGCTAGCAGCGAACTCATACCGGTTTTGCGCGGCACTCGCTTGCGGGTGCAAACAGTAGTCATCGCAGCCCAGAAATGGGATTTTTCGCCAAACCAAATTGCGACTGAATATGACTTAAGTGAAGTTCAAGTAAACGAAATTCTCGCTTTTTATGCGGCCCACTCTCAGGAAATAGATGTATCTATTGCCGCCGAGCAAATTATCGAACCCGATAACTCGTCGGCGATATTCCCTTGATGAGTTGGTTGAGGCGATCGCACCAGAGAATCTCCATAATGAGATTGACAGTGTAGTTGCTGTGGGGAACGAAGTTTGGTGACACAATCAAATCCCTATTAGCGACACCACTTTATACTTCTTGCAAAATGCGACTATTCAAACGCTCATATTCATCCTCTAGGAGCCACATCTTAGCATCTTCATAATTGTTACTTGAAAAAATAACTTGATAATTTTGTGCCGGGTTATGGATGGAAAATTTTCCTGATTTTTCCTTAACTAACATCAGGATATAAGGAGGGGATATCAGAGTATCAGCCCAGATTTCCGCAAACTCCCACTCAGTCTCTTGCTCTGATTCTTGACTAATCTTAGTAGCTTGTGCGGGGTCTTGTGCGAGGTATGACATGATATTTACCTGTGGTTTTCTTGATTTTTATTTCACCGTATTGTAGTGGTATCCGAGTACCGTCTGCTTTCAGTATATAACCAATTGGTTCGGAAAAGTACAATCCGTAGCGTTCATAATTATCCTCTAAATCGTCTGATCCTGTGCGTTCTCCTCTTAGCTTTATTTCTGTGACAACTCTTTCCATTGTTTCTCTATCATTAAAGAGATGGACAATCCCTTCGCTTTCAAGTTCGCTTTCGGCTTTTTGAGTTCCGGGGAGATGTTTGTCAATGAGACTGGTTCTGGTTTCTAGAGTAAGTTCGCGGTCAATTCCACTCATATTGATTTGTTATGACTGGGGATTAAATAAAAGCCGGTTTCTTTGATTTTGAACCGCAGATGGTAGCCCATCTACGCTACTTGACAATTGACTATCCAGTTGTTACATTACCAACTTTTTCCTTAACTTGCGCTACTTTTGAATGGCTATCTCGCTGCAAAAACTCATCAAGTAACTCATAAAAACGATAAAACGCTCGTTCTTCATTGTTAGTATAAAACTCGATTATTCTTGCCCATGAACCTGATGTTGATACTTCATATCGCTTTTGCAACCAGGGTTGAAAATCGCCATAAAATTCCATTTCCTTTTCTGTGGGTTCAAATCCCAACTCTTCTCTAGCCGTTCTATAACCGACTATAAACATAAAAAGATCGCTTGCAGAAGCTCGTCCGATATACATTCCTGGTTTTTTATGGATTTTATTCAATATCTCAAAAAGTCCGCTCATCTCAATACTCTCCTTTTTTTAAATTAAAAACATTTTTAGAAACCGTCTAATTCTTCAACTATAAACTCTCCTCTACATCGCGGGGAATCTGACGCAGAGTTTGTGCTGTGATTAAATCCAAAGGGGCGATAGCTAACCCAGTCCCCGGATCGGATAAGGCATTAATTAACTGCTCAAATGCCTCTTCGGGCAATCGATACCTTTCCACTAAATAGCCTAATTCTACCACAGAAATTGCGGACACATAAATCGAATAGCCTCCAGCCAATGCTGCATCCAAAGCAGTCATTGCTGCTTGCGATAATCGAGCCGTATCCCGCAGATACCAGATAATTGTATGAGTGTCGGCGACAACGGCTGTCATTAAATATCCTCTCTCGGAAAATACTTCCACATTTCTTGTCGGACTTGGGCGATGTCTTCTTCCGTAATATCTACTTTTAAGTCAGCACACATTCCTTTGACACTTTTTAGCGGTCTTTTAAAAATAGTTTTTTGTTGAAGAAATTCAGCAAAATCTAAAACCTCTTGCTGCCGCTCCGGGGGCAATGTCCGCAACTTATCTACAACAGCTTGCTCTAAATTCATCGTTTATTTCCCTTGATATTTTGTCATGACTGATGATTAAATTATAGCATAAAGTCCGGGCGAGGATCGCAGATAAACCAATCTCATTTTCCCGTAAAGATAGTACGAGAAATCCCTCTCTATTATTCTCCCATTCCAAATTATTTTTAATCCGAATTACTCCTTGTACGATCTGCTTTCAGTAAAAGAACTACAAGTGCCACCAAGCCCAGAAACAATCGCACAAGTATTAGTCGTCAGCATCCCCTCATAAGTATCAGCACCGCTACCAGGACTGCCCAACTCATCACTGTAGAGTTCCTTGTCCGAAATCTTCACATTTGCCTCCCTCGCCACAGTCTCCATCAACTTCGGATTAGTCGTCACTTCCACAAAAATTGTCGGCACTCCAGATGTCTTAATTTCCGATAACAATTGGGCAATTCTTGCTGCTGTGGGCTGTTCCTCAGTAGTCACCCCCTGCAACGCGACCGCCACCTCCAAACCATAAGCATCAGCATAGTAACTCAAAGCATCGTGAGTAGTGACTAACTTGCGTTTATCCGCCGGAATTGTCGCAATTTGAGCTTTAATCCAAGTATCTATTTTTTGTAAATTCGTTGTTAGTTTTGCTGCATTGCTGGTATAAAGTTCAGTATTTTTGGGAGTGATCTTTTTCAATTCATCACGAATCACTTCCACCATCCGAATGCCATTTTGAGGATTATGCCAAACATGAGGGTCAGGAACTTTTTCGCCTGCTGTGTGAGGTTTTTCTTCAGTTTTTTGTCCTTCTTCGTGCTCGTGTTCGCCCATCAGCGGTTTGGGGACTGCGAGTTCGTGGACGGCGATTTTGGGGGCGGAATTTGTAGTAGACTTGATCAGTTGAATGATGCTAGGTTCGTGTTCGTAACCAGCGAACAAAATTAAATTACCTGTTTCAATAGCTTTGCGGTCTTCCGGCTTGATTTGATAGGCGTGGGGGGCGTCTCCTGGCTTAATTAAACAGGTAATGTCGATCGCACTTTGGGCAATTTTTTTAGTGATATCACAAATAACACCAGTCGTGGCCACTACTTTTGGCAAGTTGGCCACGGGATTCTGAGGTGTCGGATTAGTGGTTTGGGGGCTTCCAGTACATCCAACCAGCCGGAAGGCGATCGCCAAAACAGCCATACCAAAGCATCTGCGCGTTTTTTCGGTCAAGTTCTTTAACATTTAACTTTGGAAACGATAATCGTTATTGGTTTTTGAGTTATTCTATTATAGTAGCTGCAAACAAGAATCGTTCTCAAAATCTCAAATTATGTTAGAAGTTCAAGACTTGGCTGTGAATTATCGAGGAATTTCCGCCCTCAACAACATCAATTTCCATTTAGAATCGGGACAATTAACAGGGGTGTTCGGGCCCAACGGCGCGGGGAAAAGTACGATGGTGAAAGCGATGCTGGGATTGATTCCAGCCTGTCGGGGCCAGGTGAAATATCAGGGGCGGTTGTTGAAGGAACAGTTGGGGCGGGTGGCTTATGTGCCGCAGCGATCGCAAATTGACTGGGATTATCCGATTACGGTATGGAATGCGGTGATGATGGCGCGCACAGTTCATACTGGTTGGTTTCGCAGTCCCTCTCGTCAGTCGCAGGAATTGGTGAAAGGGGCTTTGTTGCGGGTGGAAATGTGGGATTTGCGCGATCGGCAAATTGGCGAACTTTCAGGAGGCCAGCAGCAGCGGATTTTCTTAGCAAGGGCGATCGCGCAACAAGCCGATTTATTGTTTTTTGATGAGCCTTTTAATGCTATTGACAAAACTACCGAAGAGATTATTTTTGATATTTTTGCTGAACTGAAAGCCGAAAACAAAACTTTGCTAGTAATTAGTCACGATTTAGGACAAACTTTAAAAGAGTACGATAATTTATTGTTACTGAACAAGCAGTTAATTGCGATCGGTTCCTGCCGCGAAGTGCTGACGGCTGCTAATATTCAAAAAGCCTATGGTTATCAGGGTAAGAGCATCTCAATCATGCTTAACAAAAGCACTTGAGAATTTGCATCATAATGTAAGTTTTTTAAACCTTTCTCTCTATCGTAGATGGTAATTACAAGAATGTCTTTGAGTAAATGTTGTTTGGTTCGGTCTAATCTTGGGTCTGGTAGATCGTCAAAATAAGTTGACTGGGAATTGTTTTCACACCACGACATATTACATTGAAGGCGCGATTCCCTATATCAGTAGTAGACACTGGAAAAACCTTGTTTGAGCGAGTTAGAGTCTTTCGTGAACAGCTTGAAGACCTTGTACACCTCAAGACCAAGCTTCCATAGATCGACCTGCAAGTGCGATCGCCCGATCGCGCATATGGTTCTTCACCATATTTCTCACTTGAAGATTTTCGTAGGCTACGAAATCGCGCTTATTTCACTTTTTTGGTAATAAATGTGCATTACCCACAGAACCCGTTCGATCTTAGTCCTCAAAGAAACTGAACCACTTGGTGTCGGCAAATTCGCGCTTGAGTTCCGTGTAATTGGAAATCACGTCTGCCAATGGTGGGGTTGCCCGCTTCTTGGTTCCGGGTTGAAGATTCGCTGGCGTGAGATTAAGAAATGATTGAATGCGAACCATAGTCTCTGCGTAGCGATCGCACAGATCCTCATAGGTAACGGTTGTGAGCGGGTGATCCGAGAATCTGGCATCAAACTCGGCAATCTTAGCCTCCTGTTTTTGGAAGTCCCGGATCAGTAGCTGCTTGTCAAAGTGCATTGGTGCTGGTGGATTCCCCTCTAGATCCTGATTCTTCATCAACTGAACAGAGAGATAACGACGCAAGAGGTTCTGGCGACGGAGGCTGATGACAGCCAACTCCTTGTCCTGCTCGAGGAGCGACCAGAGATCTGGCCAATTACCGAACCGTGCTCCACTACGATGCAACAGAAACCCCACACAAGGCTGCGTCATATTTTCTGGAGTGAAGATGTAGTTGGCAAGAATCTCGGATGCTGGTGTCTCAGATGTAAAGTCAAACTTGCCCTCAGTATAGTCAGGATTGAACATCTCAGTCATACATAAGACCTGATGATGATTGTCCAGACTTGTCCGCAGCATATGTGTCCCTGATCTTGGAGAAGTAAGAACAAAATAACGCTTGATTTCTGACATTCAACACCTCCAACAATAAAACTACAACAATAAAACTAAAGGCTGAACAAACGCCGAATAATTTCGGATACATTCACGAAACCATCACATCCATTGCGATCGCAATGCCTTGCCAAAATCTTTGATTGCTTCCATATATTGCAATCCATGCCGTTTGGTTGGCTCGATATGACTGTTCTCGTGGTACTCATTAAATGTTGATACAAGTACCATCTGTGGCATATCAGATTGACGCAGCACAAACTCTGTCATTGCATCCAGAGTCTTGCCACAATTGCGGTCAATACAACGAAATAGATTGTTATCCCTCCGAAGATCGCTTAGATGGCGATCGTCGTAGCCTGGGCTAACCGTAACCGATCGAATTCCCCGGTTGCCACAATCCGATCGGCGATAGGCTTCTGCCCAAACCCTCTGCCAATTTTCAGACGATGCCACTTCAAGCGGTGAAAAAAGTGACCAGGAATCAAATAGCCCAAAGGTCTGATACAACGATTCCGTATCTGAAGGAAGCCGCAAACTACAAGCGATACGTAGGAATCCATCAGTTGCTGCCTTCAGATTTTCGATCTCATCTCGTTGTCCATCCCAGGCGCCAGTCCAGAACATGAATATTACTGGTTGGGATTCAAACCTGAAATAGTGCGGTGACTTTGACATCTCGTTGAGGGTGGCGATCGCCCGATCTAATGAATCATGGGATAGATCGTAGGGACAAAGTTGAATTGCAATTCGGATTGGCGATTCGAGAATCTCAGCAACATGGAACAGTCGAAGCAGTCCAGCTAACTCCAGATCGTTCACACCGTTTGAGTCGATATGGAGGTTGGCGACAAGGAAATCGACTCCATTGCGATCCATCAATTGTAAATGATATTTCAGGGCATCACCATCGAGCGACGAATAGAACCCAATTTCGGGCATATCATCAACAGCTCCGAATTCCAAGTTATCATTCCAATGAAGACTGCCCGCTCCATCTCCATACCAGCAATAATATTGGACTCCGATCAGCGGTCGATCGATTGCCGTTCCGCCATTACACCGCTTGTGGTCATGGGCATAGGTATTAAACGTCGATTCAATAATCTTAATCAACTGATTCGCCGAGTTATTCCAACTGTATTGTTGAGCTTTTTTCCAACCGGCTTCGCCCATCGCTCTTGCCAAATCAATGTCACGCGCAAGCAGGTTCATCTTATCCGCCAGATCTTGAGGTCGTGGCGGCACCAGCATGGCACAATGAGAGTCTACAACCTCTGTATATCCTCCTTCATTGACTGCAATCAAGGGACGACCATGAGCTAACGCTTCGAGAGGAACAATGCCGAACGGTTCCCGTGCTGCTGCGAAAACAACTGCACGACAGGCATTATACTCCGCTCGCAGTTCCTCAGCAGACAGTTCATGCTTGAAACAAACCCGATCCTGGATGCCGAGGGAGAGCGCCATTCGTTCAAGTTTCTCCCGTTCGGGACCATTTCCGACAATCACTAGCCGTGCATCTGGCAGCATGGCAAGCGCCTCAATAATCATCTTCACTCGTTTGTGCGGCCAGAGTTGACCTACTGCGAGGAACTGGACATGGAGCGAAATTTCAACGATCTGGTTTGCACATACAACACCAGGGTAAACAATGTCTTCAACAATTCGTCCATAAACCTGTAACAAATACTGAGCAACATAGTGACTGTTGGCAACGATTCGGTCTGGCTTGCCGAGTTTGTCAAACATTGCCACTGAGTTCAGGGTTGCTTCGTAGACCCGAGACGGAACATCATCATAGGTGAATTTGGGGTATACATGAACCGACACTTTTTTGCTAACAAATGCTAACAAACGTATAAGTTAAGAGAATCTCTCAACAAAGGCGTGTCAACCAATGCCCGCAGGAAAATCCCGCGAGCACCATTTAGATCCCGATCCATCTTCAATCCGGTGGCTGCGGACTTGATAGTTCTAGCGCCACCTAGATTTTTGACAATTTCGCCCGTCCACGACACCGTTTTTGAGGTATAAGCTTCGTTGCAGTCAATCACGAGTTGGGAATTTTCCCAAGCTTTCCACTTGAGGAAATTCTTAAATTCGTAATGGCTTAGAGTCAACATTTGTCGCACCGTTTTGTTTCTCAACTTACGGCGTGACTTCGATACCATTTGAGAAGTCTCGAACGTAGGTAGTAAAATTACATCAAAATTATCAACTAAAAACTTAGCTACTTTGTGATGTAACTCTCTGCTCAAGTTCTTGATTTTGCAACGAAGCCTACTGGCTGCTTTCTTGAATCTTCTTTTCTGCCGACTGGGAGCTTTAGAAATTTTTGATACCAATTTGTCCAACCGAAAACACAGTTTCTGGATGTACAAATTAGAATCATTTCCAAGCCAGCCATAGGAATCTTCAGAAAAAAACGTCATGAACGTGCGGACACCGGGGTCTAAGGCAACGACGCGACCTTGTTTATCGGTCTTGGTTGGTTGCACTTCTTCAGAAACAATTAGGTAGTATTCTCCGTAAGTAAGAGTCAACCTCCCATCGCTGAAATTCGTAGGCAAGGATTCTGTTAATTGACACTTACCTAGAATCGAATGGTAAACACCACAATTTTTTACAGCCGACTTCGGCACATAAATAGATTGCTTGGTATCTTTTCTGCTGCGAAATTTGCATTGGCGGAGTTGACCATCTTTCTTGAAACCCTGCTTAGCAGCCTTAACTGCTGAACAAGCATCTTTGATGGCAATCGATTTGATCTGGAAAGGTACAGGTTTTGCCCATTCTGGCAAACTGTTAAGTATTCCAGTTTTGATTGTCATCCAGTTAGCTTTTGCACCGCGTTCTTGGAGGTATTTTATGGTCGTGTTGTAGACAAAACGACTCACTCCAAACCACTGCTTGATTAAAGCTTTTTGCTCAGGATTTAGGAATAACCGGATCTTCCTTGATTTTCTGGCTGTAACTCCTGAGTCCGTGCATTCTGCAACGGTCGTCGTGAAGGATGGCAAGAAGATCGCTTGTGAGTTCGGTCTCTGGGCAGTGAACAGTTTTGTCAAGAACCATGATTTGTCCACCGTTTTGTTGAACCATGAACTCGAACAATTCAAATCCGAATCTACACAATCTGTCGCGACAGGCAACAACAATCGTGAGCTGTTCGCCGCGCATAAATCTGACCAGTAGGGCTTGCAGTCCTTTTCTTTTGAAATTGAGTCCTGAGCCGATATCTTGGATGATTTCGGCATCGGGGTACTGCTGTCGCATAAAGTCAACTTGTCGGGCGAGGTCGTCTCGCTGTTTGGGCGAACTGACGCGACAGTAGCAAACAACGGTAGTTCTAGTTGCACCGCGCTGGTAGGACTCGACATCGTAGAGTCGTTGCCCCGCTTCGTTTTTGATGCTTTTGATCTTCCCTTCGTCTGCATATTTTCTTAAGGTATGTGGATGCAAGCCCAGAAAATCGACTGCTTTTCTAAGCGGTATGTATGCCATATAGCTAATAGTAGCATACATTAATAAATATAAGCAAATACTTTACTGTGCGTCAACCTTCCACACATCAGACGGATTGGCTTCTGGAAACTGGCTAAGGCGAAGGTCTTCAAGCATACGCGGCGGTTCGTGAGGATACCATACCATCGGGTGTCTGTCAATCAGATGACAGGGCCAAAGATGAGTATGGTAAAGGTCGTGGGTGCCGATTTCCTGTTGCCATAGTTTGGGTAGCAAGGTGCCATTCAAGAAGAACGCATATTCCCCTTGAAAGTAAGGTGAAAGCTGCACAAATGTGAAACGAATTTCTGGGCAGAACTCCCGCACAACCTTATAATCGATGGACGTAGCATAAAGCGTAATGCGATGGTGGTGTTGCCATCGAGCAAGGCACTCAATAACAACTCTTTCAGCGCCTCCATACTTGACGATTTCGGGGATGATGATTGCAAGATCGAGCATAGTATCCAGAGTAGTTAGGATTTCAATAAAAGATGCGGAGTAATATAATTGCTATCCCCGTTGTTGATCCAGTACCTTAGAGCTTTGTTTCGGACAAACTTAGCTGTGCGGATCGTTTCGTCTACGACCCGATACTGCTGTGGCTTGCCTTTTAACTTGAACTCTAATACAATCATCGAATGATACTATCTCGTTTAAATGTCTATGCAAAGTTTTAATTGAAATTATGACCGATCGCAAATTACTCATTGTCGCTACCAGTAATCCCGGCAAACTCAAAGAAATGCAGGCTTATCTTCAGGATTTGGGATGGGAATTGCAACTGAAACCGGAAGAGTTGGAAATAGAGGAAACTGGCGAGACTTTTATTGCTAATGCTTGTTTGAAAGCTTCGGAAATTGCTAAAGCAACTGGGGAATGGTCGATCGCAGATGATTCCGGTTTAATGGTAGATGCACTGGATGGTCAACCTGGAATTTACTCGGCGCGCTACGGTTCAAGCGATGCTGACAGGATATCTCGACTCCTGAGAGAATTGGGAGGCGAACAAAACCGACAAGCGCAATTTGTTTGCGCGATCGCGATCGCTCGTCCAGACGGTACAATTGCCCTGCAAGTAGAAGGAATTTGCCACGGTGAAATCCTGCACAGTCCTCGCGGTACGGGAGGTTTTGGGTATGACCCCATTTTCTACGTGCCCGCACAGCAACAGACTTTTGCGGAAATGACACCCGAAATCAAGCGATCGTACTCCCACCGCGGCCAAGCATTCCAGGCTCTATTACCACAAATGGAGACAATTGTCAAGTAATTGAAGAGGGGGGAGAGGGAGAG
>NZ_NXIB02000108.1 GCF_002412335.2 Tychonema bourrellyi FEM_GT703 | reverse complement strand
CCATGCCCCATGCCCCATGCCCTATGACTAATGGCTGTGCCCATAAGCCCCAGTTTCTGGCTGAAATGGCATAATTTCTGCTATTACTTCCAAACCCATCTTTTCGAGCATTCCCTGCAAAACAGCATCAGGAGAAAACCTTAAATAATGATCAGTAACTTCTAAAGCTACGTGGCGGTTCCCCAAATGATAGGCCGCCCGCATCAGTAGCAGCGGAGTTGAAGCGCGTACCGTCAGCACCGATTCAGGTTTTGCTGTCACCAATACCAAACAGCTACCGTCTTCTGACTGCAATAAATCCCGATCGCGCAAAACAGTGCCTCTAGGCAGATGTAAGTTTACCACTTCCCCGGTATCCGTTTCAAATCGGTGACGACTGCGAGTGCGATCGTCCGCAGTCATTGGTAATGTAAAACTGACAACAGCATCAGGATTTGCCAGCAAATGTTTTGTGAAAGTTATCATCTTTCTCCGCTAATAGGGGAATGCCGAATTGGAACCAACTAATTCCCAATTCCCAATTCCCAATTCCCAATTCCCAATTCCCCATTCCCCATTCCCCATTCCCCAATAACTATTGATTACCACTTTGCTGTAACCGCATCAACTCCGCTTGAATTTGCGCTTTCACAGCCGGATTACCCTGCTGAAGCACAGTGATTTGGTTGAAACGACTAATTGTCAATTTATTATTTTCTATAATCTTTTTAGCTTGGTCGCAGTAATTTACTGCCACGCCACGAATGTTTCTAGACAGGCTATTGATTCCCTCAGCTTTGCATAACAATACTTTAGGAGCTTGTCCGCTCGCCATGCTTTTGATTTCTCTACTAGCTGCCTCACGTCTGGGCTCGATTGCCAAGACAGCACGAGCGTAGTTCGTAATTTCCAGGTTGCTAATCTCTTGAGCTTGGGCGGCTGCCCCAAAAACCGGGATTGGGGAATTAGCATACAAACCGGGAACCCATCCGCTAGCCAATGCTGCTGCGGAGAGGATGCTTCCTAGCAGGGATTGCCGCAGGATTTGGTTAAATTTAAATTTACAGGTGTTGAGTGAGGTGTTCATGGTCTTCGGTGATTGCTTGCGTGTATATAAAAATGACACAGCTCTGAGAGGCTCAATCTTTTTGAATAAATTGGTGGCAAGAAAGTTCCTGCTGGGAAGAAAATCTTCTATTGAAGCAGGATGGTTCTGGATTTTCTGATGCCGATCGCATTTATCTGGATGCCACAGCTATATATCTGGATGCTTGGCATATTTTGTCGGTCAGCACAGTTAAAAACTTACAACGGAGAATTCGGCCCCCAGAGTGGCACTAAAATTACGTTTGCCTATCTGGGGGCCGCATCGATCAAGCTTTGCCCTAGAAATTAGTCGTCTGCTTCTTCCATCTGCCACTGTCGCCAAATTTCAAAGGCATTAAACCCTCTGTATTGGAGGTAATTCAAGACTTTACCCTTGGTTTTTGGATCTACCTTATCCCAAGCATCGATCTTGTATTTCCGCATGACTTTAGCTTTTAATTCGGCAAGTTTTTCTGCTTCGGAGTCTACATTTTCGGCAGATTCTTCCTCCCAAACTTGCTCGAACAAATCGCTGGGAATTCCTTTTTGCAAGCACTTGCGCTTGACGGCAGACTTCCCGTATTTGCCTGCGGCAGAGGCGATCGAGTTTGCCACCAAGCGAGTATCTGACTGATAGCCCCGGTCTTGAATTTGCGCGATCGCCTCCAACATTTGTTCATTGCCAAAACCTTTCTCTTGCCCCTTTTTGCGAAGTTCAGAGGCACTGTAGTCTTTGCGAGACAAGAGAAAATAGAAATAGTCAAGACAGCTCATCAGTTAAAATCGAAGGGTTGCGCGCAAACATTTATACAGTGAATGCTAAATCCAGTCGCCTTGCCATCGGCTGACTGCATCGCGTTCGCTGCTATTCTTCTGTATCCTCTTCATCATCTGCTACTACATCAGGTCTGTCCATGTCGATCTGAATCAAGCGAATGTGCTTGTATCCGAGTTTAATTTCAAACTCGTCTCCAGGCTTTAATCCCATTTCTTGGGTATAATTCGCCCCGATCACGATCGAACCATTCTTGTGAACGCTAGCTCGATAACTGGCTTCTCGTCCACGTCCGTCAGCTTTGGACTTCTCTAGCTCAATTCCCTTTGCAGCTAACACTGCATCGTAAAACTCAGCCAAGTTAATCCGAGTTTCTCCACTCTTGCTCACTGTGAAGTAGCCGCAGAGCTTTGCCAGTTCTCTTCGTGGCAAATCGCTGCCTTTGATTTTTTGAAGCAGACCTTTTCCTGTTAAGGGTGCTGTAGCTGTTTCTGCCATTGACCGTACCTCGCTTTTGGGAATTTACTTACATCAATTACAACACATTAGATGAACTTTGTTTGACTGTCAATACTAAGAATTCTAAATATATAAAATTCTGGATTAATTTCTGTGTCCTCAAGGTCGGGCTTAAAATAAGGATGCTGGATCTGCGATCATATAAAAGTAAAAAGCCAGGCCCGATCGCTGGAAATACCTAGAGCACGATAGCAGCAAATCTTGTCCAAGCGGCGATCGGCGTGGGATGAAATTTTACCTCAACCGGGCGAGGTGGTACTTGTTGTCAATGCCGCTGGCACCTACTCGAAAAGCCGGTTGTTCGCCCCTGCAATGACCTCAAAACCCCAAATCGATTAGCCCGATCCGCTGGCGGGATCGACGCTTGCCCACCAGCGCATTTTTGCGGTCGGGCCTGCCGATCGGGTCAAAAAATTGTACATTTCAACAGTGGATAGAGAGAACCAGAAAAGCTGAATATTGCTCCATACTTTTGATCGATTACCGCACTTTTTGCAACTTTTGCACTGATTGCCAATCGCGAATTGCCGCCTTTGACCACAGCCAGTTTTTCGCAAGGCTACTGGGTTCAAAACTCAGGGAATCGCTAGCGATCGCTTGCTCACGAAATTGGATCGCTTTGGTCAAACGATCTGCTTGTTGTTGCGGTGTCATGTTGGGAATAGGTTTTGCCATCACCATTGCCAAACCCGCCGTCGCAGTTGAAATATGCTTGCCCACTCGGACAGAGGGCGAAGAAGTTGGTTGGTTTGATTGCGGTGCGATCGAACTGAGCACCTCTGTCCATACTTGATAAGCGCGATCGAAATTGCCTTCAGCATAATAAGCAAAACCTAAAGCATTGCGATACTTAAGCGAATCTGGACGCGCCTTGAGAGCCATTTCCCAGGAACGTCTCGCGTCGTCAACACTATATTTTTTGTTGCCGACTTGTTGAAATTGCCAAGCCAAACGACCTTTGAGAAAATTAACTTCCGGGTTGTCGATCGCATATTTGGGGACAGCTTGCAGAGCACCTTCTGCCTGTGGTAGCGCCACTTGATCGAGCAGTGCTTCTGTTGCTTTGAGACCAGCCCAAATCTCGCCAGCCTGAAAGTTGTTCAGGGCGATCGCCATTACTTTAGCAGTCTGAGCTTCTTCCAGATTTACCGGGTGTATTTGTACATAGCCTTGCGAAATAGGAGTTCGTACAGCGGGCAATAACTCTTCGGGTTTTGCATTACTGTTTTGCAAATGCCTCCACCCAAAAAAACCAGCGCTCAAAGCTACAGGTAACAAACAAAGCGCCACAGTCAGAGATTTTTTCAATCCCGATTTTTTGACTGGTTTATGAATAACTACTGCGCTGCGAGTTATGGGAGTAGTGATAACTGAAGATCCAAGAGTAGAAATGGGGGGTGTTGGTGTCGGAACTTGGGACGGCGAATTTAGAGTCGATAGTGGAGAATTTTGCTGATTTTCATACCTTTGAGTTCCTAAAACCCCTGGAACAGACTTCTTGACTTCAAGATGGGCACTGTCTGGTTCCTGCTCAACAGTAGCCGAATTCCGGGTCTTCAATTCTGCACCTGCCACCAGCGGCTGCATTCCCAATATAGATTTTTTGGGCAGTGGAGAGTCTCCTGTCGCATTTTGAGTAGGAGTAGCAGTCAGATAGCCGTCAAATTCCGGGTGTTGGTAGAGAATCGGCAAAGCCCAATATAACTGATGAGAACCGTAGGCAGTAATCAGTCCGGCTCTAGCACGACTCAGGCTCAGATCCACTGGATAGCCTTGCTTGAGGTTGCGGTAAAACAGCCGCGTCAGAGTCAAGGCCACATCGTCGGGGATGCTTTCTGCCATTGCTAGGACTGCCGGAATTCCCCGCTTGACTAAAGCTTCTGTTAAGTTGCGTTCCGGGCTGTCTTCTCCGAGGTCTGATGGATCGCCGTAGGCCCCTCGGCAAGAGTTGAAGACTGCCATTTGAATGCCGTTGTTGACGAGCAAGCCGGCTAAGTCGTCGCCACTTAAAGTTTCGGTTAAGCCAGTGCGACTGCTGACTAGGTAGAGTTCGCCACCTCTGGAACCCAAGTTGCTGTGTCCTGCGTAGTGCAGCACTTGGTAGTGGCCTTGTTCTAGGGCTTGGGTCAACTGTTCTCGATCGGGCTGTTCGAGAATTGTCAGTTCAATTTCCGGCGCGTACAGGTTGTTTTTGAGGGGGTTGACGGTGCGGTTTTGGAGTTCTTGTTGCAGGTGGAGGACTTCTCGCTTGAGTTGCAAGCTGTCTCGATCGCTCGGAGAGGCAAGCGCCATTAAAATCCTCAATGGACCGCTACTAGGGATAATACGAGTCGGCTTTAACAGGCTTGTACCCGTGTGATAGCGCGAGAACACGACATCAGTACCCGTTGCCAAAGGGCGATCGTCCGCGTGTAAAACCTCCCACGGCAACCGTGGTAACCGCCGATCTTTGAGTCCCAGGCGCAGTTGCAGCACTTCTCGGCGGTGCTGGGCGATGCCTTGAGCACAAGTCCAGCTATCGCGCAAGCGCCCTTGAAATAGCCCGCTGTGTAGTTGTTGGCCCAGGGCTACTAAATTTGGGGCTTGATTTCTGCTCGATCGCGAGAACACACGACTAGCCTTTCCCTCAAACACACCCATCAAAGGATCATTCATCAATTTAGCAGACTGATCCAGCCATTGGTCGATCGGCCAGCGAACTTGTTGTTCTGCTAAAGGCACACCGGGTGCAACCTTTTCTGTCCGCACTAAATATTCGTCATCCCCAACAGGGGTAACAGACAGTCTAAATTCTTGGCTCACTGATTTAATGCCCTCCCCCCTCAATTCTGAATTTGCCTAGATTGTTGCGACTAGCAATAGCAATGGGCAAACTTATTTTTACTCTTTCAATCAAAGTTTCTGAATGCGTGTCTCCCCATTGGGCGATCGCTTGGTTACGAGATATTTGTTCAAACACTTTGAAGATATAAAACTTGTACTTTAATAACAGTTTATTAGTTTTTCTTGCCAGGCTGCACTTGGAAACCTTACTTAGCTTAAATCTTGCTATTTTTGACATTTTGCACCTCTACCATAGACCCCTTTACATTCGCTGAGAACTCAAGTTTCTCATTGCATGGTGAAGTTAACTTAGGAGCACTTTACCAGCCGGATCATTAGTTCTTATTAAAATTACTTCTACTCTCCACCACCTGTTTCAGGGTAATCTGGTCGCAAACTTGAGGTAATTTTTTTTTGAGGTAGCGACAGCTCTCTCAGCCGTCACTGCTTATCCTCTACCATCTGCCCCCCCATCTGGCATCTCAATGATGTGTCAATTAATTAATTGGTCAAGCAATTTTGGATTTGGGATTTGAGATTTGGGATTTGGGATGGGAAAATTGAAAAAAATGCCCACCCTTTTCCATTGCGTTTTTTATAATCTATTTTGAGATATAAATATGTTTGCTCAATTCTTATTAACCAAACAAACAATATATTTTCCAATCCGATCGGGCAGAGTGAGAGTCAGTGATCTTAGTAAAATAAAATTAAAAATCAATCTTTGAATAAATAAACCTGATAAAATGAGCATTAATTCTTGGGAACTAAAAGTAGGACTCTCAAGTCTCTACGAATAGAATTCAGCCCCAGCCGGAAATTTTAAGATCTGGCATTATGGTTAAGAGATTGTAATCAAGGGATTGTAGCAAAACTTTAATGCACCCCTGCTAAATCTCAAAAAGCAAGATAAATTTGTCGGAAACAACAATTCCAATAACTACCTAGAAAAACAAAACACTCAGAACTCCGACTTTTTTTAATAAGCAAAGGAGGAGACGGCTTGGCCTTAGTCCCTACCCAAAATAATATTGTAGGGACACGGCAGTGCCCATAGGTGTCAACTTAAGGTCAAACCCAGTCAGAGACTACTGTTTGACGATNCAGGTAAAAACCAGATTTCTCAGGGCTTTCAGGCTTAAGTTGACACTAATGGGCAGTGCCGCGTCCCCACAATTAATCGCGGTGGGGACACGGCATTGCCGTGTCTTCTATATCATTCCGATCCAACCGAAAACTCCTGAAAAACGTTAGAATATAAGGGTTGACATCGGCATTGTAGTTATGCTAATACATCTGTTTGCTGGCGTGAGTGTGCCAATGTGACGATTGTAACTGCTTGGAATCTGAGACGGGTACTCCCAAAAGCTCGGAAATTATTTACAGGATTTATGGCGGGACACCTGATAAACCCGGTTCAGCATTGCCACAATCAAGCTAAAATAGCGAATTATGTGAAAAAAGCGGGTTTTTGCGTAGGCCCGGAGTTGGCTAAAAAACTTTACTGTTTAAGAGTTTTTACTTAGTAATAGGAAGGAGAACAGTTCACTAAATGCGATCGCACGGTAAACTTTCGGTAAAGTGTCATAGGTAAGCCCATAAGTTTTCTGAACACAAAGCACTATTGGGATAGCAACTAAACTCAATTTCTATAAGGAGAACATGATGACAAAAATGACAGCGCGACAAATTATAATTGCCATAGTAGCAATCCCGATCGCACTAATGACACAAACAGCATCCTTTGCTATTTCGACTACCACGAACGTATCTCCCATCAAACAAGTTTTGCCCGGTGAGGATGAGATTGATTTTGACAATTTACCGTCACAATCTATCAGCATTGAAGAAAGCGAAGATTGGGATAACTCTAATTTTTTAGCTGATTTCGATATGCTGAAAACAGAAATTATGGAATCAGGAGTTAGACCTGAAATTACTTCCCCTCCGCCAAAGCTTTATATAAGTGCAGCCAGGGGTAGATCGAGCCGAAGTTGTCGCATTTCAGGGATCTGCGAATAAATCTGCTAAGAGCAGAGTATGTATTTTGCCCGGGTATGTTTTTATAGATTTTATCGGCTTTTGGAAATCTTTTTTAAAGATTCAATATGATTAATTCACACTACCACCCAGACACGCCAGCTCAGCAAAACCAAAGTTCCCTGCAAACTCTATCCCGCACTCTAAAAATGTCTCAGGGGCAGTTTTCATTGACTTTGGTGCGGTGCAATTACGGTGTTCTCAGAGAGCAAATTGTAGGGAAATTGCACGAAGATTGTGCAGTCGATATTCGAGAATTATCCCTCCCTACATCTGTTAAAACTCTTTACACAACGATAGAAGCAGAGCTTGCTGGGAGCCAGCCCCAGGCTTTGATGGTGTTTGGATTAGAGTCGGTAAATGCGATCGATCGCGTATTGACTTCTACCAACTACGTTAGGGAAGAATTTCGGAATAACTTTCCCTTTCCGGTGGTGCTTTGGGTGACAGACAAAATATTAAAAAAACTGATTCGTTTAGTCACAGATATCGAGAGTTGGACAACAACTGTTGAATTTGTACTAAGTCCCGATGAGTTGGTGGACTTCTTGGGAAAAAGTGCCGATCGCATTTTTTCTGGTATTTTAGAAAGCGGCAATTGGTATTTAACTAATTCTGCGATTCTTGGTGCTGGTTCTTTGACTGAGTTAGAGTCTGCTAGGAAAGACTTACAAACTTGCAATATCCACTTGGAACCAGCTATTGAAGCTAGTTTACAATTTATTAACGGTCGCCATGAATATGCTTGTCAAAACATTCCTACCGCTATTGAATCATATCAAAAAAGTCTCAATTTTTGGAAGTATCAAGTAGCATTTCTTGGTTATCAAACAGAATTTAGCAAGTTGTTATTTACGGTTCATCCTGCACCAGTATTAGAGGGGATTCTGCTATTTCATATCGGGCTTTGCTACCGCTTCCAAGGGGAACAGCACCGTACAGGCAATCGTCCTTACTGGACAGAAGCTAAAAACTATTTTCAACAGTGTATAGATGTTTTAGAAACAGCCGGACAGCAGGCTAATGTTGGTAAATTTATCAATCAATTAGGTGAAATATTACAGTATTTAGAAGATTGGGATGCACTCTGGAAATTAGCAATCAAAGCTCGGAGGTTACATCAAAATATGGAAAATTCAACTGTTCATTTGGCTCAAGATTACGGCTTTTTGGCTAAAGTAGCCTTAGAGCAACAAAAGTGGCAAGGGGCAAAAGAATGGGCTTTAGTTGCTCTCGATGTTCTGAACTCGAATTTAGAGGTGAGCGGACACGGAACGCCTGTAAAGTCGCAGCATCACGGCTTATATTTACTAATTTTAGCAGAGGCAGAGAAGGAATTAGGTGAACTCCCGAAGGCGATCGCACATCTGGAAATTGCCCGCTCCGAAACCGCACCTTGTTACAACCCGCAGTTGTATCTGCGCGTATTGGAATTATTGCGATCGGTTTATTTTCAGCGAGGAGAATATCTCCAAGCATTTCAAGTTAAGCAAGATTATCGATCGATAGAACATACATATCGGTTTCGAGCTTTCATTGGTGCCGGAAAATTGCAGCCACACAGACAAGCAATTAATCCAGCCACCGAAACTATTGCTGTCAATGCGACAATTGCTGATGAAATTACTGCTTCCGGCAGAGAACAAGACCTCAACCGCTTGATAGGTAGGATGAACAGTGCCCAAAACAAACTGACAGTAATTTATGGTCAGTCTGGCGTTGGTAAAAGTTCAATTGTCACCGGGGGATTAGTACCTGCGCTCAAACAAAAAAAGATAGAAAGCCGCACTGTTGTACCAGTGTTGCTGCAAGTTTATAACAATTGGCCGCGGGAATTGACTAGACAGTTATCTGGTAGCAAAGCGGAAATATTCGATCGGGCAATGGCAGAAGACTTTTTAGACTCTGCCGAGGTAGAATCGGAATTTGCAGCCAGCGAAATAAACGATACTTTTATGCCTGTATTACATGAGGAATTTACCGATAATGATGAAAAGATTGTACCAGAACAGCCTGTAGAATTAGTAGTAAAAAAACAGACAATCGAATATGACAAAATCATCAAAGAGTTGCAAATAAATTCTGAACACCTAGTAACTGTTCTGATATTTGACCAATTTGAAGAATTTTTCTTTGTGTGGAAAGAGCAAGCAGAAAGAGAAATATTTTTTGAGTTTCTGCGGGAATGCTTGAACATCAAATACTTAAAAGTTATCCTGTCTTTGCGGGAGGACTATTTGCACTATTTGCTGGAATTTTGCCGACCCAAAAACAATCGAGAGTTTATCAAGAATGACATTTTGGGTGATATTCTCAGCAAGGATATTCTGTTTTATTTGGGAAATTTTTCCATAGCAGATGCTCGATCAATTATTCACGCTTTGACTGAACGCTCTCAGTTTCATTTGGAACCGGAACTAATCGAAGAATTAGTCAAAGATTTAGCTGGAGAATTGGGAGAAGTTCGCCCGATTGAACTACAAGTTGTTGGTTCTCAACTGCAACAAGATGACATTACAACTTTAACTCAATATCAGGAATTAGGCAACAATCCTAAACAAAAATTAGTAGCTAAATTTCTCGAAGAAGTCATTCAAGACTGCGGCCCGGAAAATGAAGGAGCGGTGCGCCGAGTTTTGTACTTGCTGACAGACGAAGATGATATCCGTCCTCTGAAAAGTCGCGCTGAATTAGCATTGGATTTGGCAACATTTGAAGAAGCAGACAAATTAGATTTAGTCTTAGAACTGTTAGTAAAATCCGGTTTAATTTTTCGGTGGACAGAACTGCCAGTAGAGCTTTACCAGCTAGTTCACGACTATCTAGTTAGTTTCATCCGCCAGCAGCAGGAATCAGATACTAAGGCTGAATTTGAGGAACTCCGAAAGCAGCACAAAATTAATCGAAAATGGCAAAGGAATTTAGCGAGTTTAGGATTAGTTGGGTTTGCCAGTCTTTCGGGCTTAGCGCTCTATCAAACAAAATTAGGAGATGAAGCACGACAGCAAGCTGAAAAAGCTCGTACTGATGCCTTAGATTCGGGTTCGCAAGCTCTCGTGCTTTCTAATGAAAAAGACCAAGTGGGGATATTAGCAACTAGCATCAAAATTGCTACTGATTCTCTCAAGAGTACAGCCTTACCTATTGATACTAAAAACCAGATTGCAGAAAGATTGAGACGAGCAGTTTCTGGGGTGCAAGAATACAATCGTTTTGAGCAGCATAGCAACTTTGTTCTCGATGTGAGTGTGAGTCCAGATGGCAATAGAGTTGCTTCGGCAAGTGCTGACAAAACTGTTAAATTGTGGAGCAAAGAAGGTAAGTTATTAAATACTTTTAATCACAGTGATATCGTCACGAGTGTGAGTTTTAGTCCAGATGGTAAAACTATTGCTACTGCTTGTGCCGATCGCCAAATTAGAATTTGGCGGGTAGATAATAATAAAAGTGCGATCGCCACTTTAGAAGGTCACAAAGATATAGTTACCAGCGTCAGTTTCAGTCCCGACGGCAAAACCATCGCTTCCGCTAGTTACGACAAGACTATCAAAATCTGGAATGTCGCCAGCAAAAAATTGCTACAAACTTTAACCGGACACCAAGACTTGGTACTTGGTGCCAGATTCAGTCCCGACGGCGAAACAATTGCTTCCGCAAGTGCGGACAAAACTATCAAACTTTGGAACCGACTAGATAAAAGCGAGAAATTTCAAACCATACCCAAAACTTTAAATAAACATTCTGACATTGTTTACAGTGTCAATTTCAGTCCAAATGGCAAAGAATTTGTATCTGCAAGTGCCGACACCACAATCAAAATTTGGAACCGAGAAGGCAAGGAAATTAGAACTCTCAAAGGACACAACGAAAAAGTTGTCAGTGCGAGTTTTAGCCGCGACGGTGACAAGATTGTCAGTGGGAGTGCTGATAACACTGTGAAAGTTTGGAGTCGCACCGGCACTTTGTTGAACACTTTTCGAGGACACCAAGATGACGTGAGGGCAGTAACTTTCAGTCCCGACGGCACTATTGCTTCGGCAAGCCAAGACAAAATGATTAAAATTTGGAAACCGAACAATACTCCTTTGAATCAAATTTTGGCTGGGCACGGCGACTTGGTAACTAAAGTTAGTTTGAGTTCGGATGGCAAAATAATTGCTTCTGCTAGCATAGACCAAACTGTGAAACTTTGGCAGGCTAACGGCAGTTTATTAAGAACCTTAGTAGGTCACACAGATTCTGTTAATTGGGTGAGCATTGCGCCGGACAATCGCACAATTGCTTCGGCTAGTAATGACCAAACTGTGAAAGTATGGAGTTTAGATGGGAAACTTTTGGATACTCTCAAACACGGCGATATTGTTAACAGCGTGAGTTTTAGTCCAGATGGGAAAATAATTGCGACAGGAAGCGACGATAACAAATTGTACCTTTGGCGTTGGCAGGATGGTCAAGCAACTTTGCTAACAAAAGTAGACCATATAAATCAGGTAGTTAGGGTTAGTTTCAGTCCTGATGGTAGAACCATTGCTACGTTGACTAACGACAAACCAGAACCAAATAAAAATGATTCAAAAGTTGTTGAAAAAAAGAAAGTCTACCTTTGGCAAATTAACGGTTCGTCGGCAAAGCTACTGACAACTCTCGACCATGAAAAGAGTGTTAAAGATGTTACTTTTAGTCCTGAAGGCAAGACAATTGCTACTGCTTCTGCTGACAAAACTGTTAAATTGTGGAGATTTGATGGGATAAAAGCAGCTTTAGTTGAAGAACATAAGCATAATGATACTGTTGAAAGTGTTAGTTTCAGTCCTGACGGGAAGTTAATGGCTGCCAGTGCGGGCAATACTGTTAAGTTGTGGAATTTTGCTGGTGGGAAGGCGACGCTATCTAAGACTTTGGAATCTAGCTATCGGATGTTTAGTGTTACTTTTAGTTCTGATAGTAAAACTCTGGCTTTTGCGATAGATAGAAATGTGGTTCTCTGGCCTGTGGAGAATTTGGAACTGAATAAGATAGTTGCTAGGACTTGCGATTGGTTGGGAGATTATTTACAAAATGACTCGAATGTGAGCGAGGGCGACAGAATGCTTTGTGTTGGGTTTGGGAAGCAGACGTTAAATAAGGGGAAGAATTAATATTACCCGAAGTCAGGGCACGAAATTTACGGTAAAATTCCAGTAGTCAATTCAACAGCGAGGTAAACCGCATGGACACCAAGTCACAAAATGTCCAACCAATCCCACCCTTCAGCGATAAAAATGAGGAAACGCCAGAGATAGGTGGTGGTTTGCCGGTAATTGAGTTTTGGGCACAGCATACATTGTCCCCGGAAGGGCCGAAACTTTGGAAAACTTTGCTTCACAAAAGTGCGTGTTTGTCATGTTCTTGGGGCACTGGCGGGCAGAAAGGAGGCTTTACTAATGAAGAGGGTGAAAAACTTCAGCGGTGTATGAAAAGTGTTGAAGCAATTTCTGCTGAAATAAAGCCTGCTGTCTCGAATCACTACTTTGAAACACACAGTATTGCACAACTTCAGCAGTTAACTTCTATGGAATGTGACAGGCTGGGAAGGCTTGGTTTTCCGATGATTTTGCGGGCTGGAAAGTCTCATTACGATCACATTTCTTGGCAAGAAGTCTATGAAATTGCGGCTGATGCTTTCGGCAAAACCCCGGAACGAGTGGCATCTTACAGTTCGGGTCGCTCTTCCAATGAGGCGGCTTTTCTGTTGCAATTGATGATGCGTGCGATCGGCTCTAATAATTTAGCAGATTGTTCGGATCTCTGCCACGCTCCCTCAACAACTGGGTTAAGGGAAATGTTTGCTACTGGCACCTCGGTAGTGAGTTTAGAAAACTTGAAACAAGCAGATTGCGTGGTACTCACGGGGAGTAATGCTGCTTATAATCATCCTCGTTTGATGAACGAATTAATCAAAATTCGTGAAAAAGGCGGTAAAATAATTGTGATTAACCCTATGATGGAAATCGGGTTAATCAAGTTTGGTTCTCCGGCTTTTCCGGTGAAATCGCTCATCCCTGGTTCTGATATTTCGTCTCTATATTTGCAACCAATTCCCGGCAGCGATACAGCCCTATTTGTCGGCATTCAAAAGTCTGTAATTGAACAAGGATTGTTGGACGAAAAATACTTACAATCCCACACAGAAAACTGGGAATCAGTAGTACAGCACGCCCGCGAAACTACCTGGGAAACTATTATTGAAACTTGCGGAGTTTCACGCGCCGAAATTGAAGCTGCTGCGAAAATAATCGGCAATTCAAAGCGAGTTGTCTTTGGTTGGGCGATGGGAATTACCCAACAAGAGAACGGTGTAGATAATGTTTTTAGTATTGCCAATACTGCTTTGATGACGGGAAATGTCGGCAAAGAAGGTGCTGGATTAATGCCTGTGAGAGGACACTCAAATGTCCAAGGATTCGGGTCTATGGGCGTGACTGTGAACCTGAAAAAAGAAATTCAACAAGCTATTGAAAAGTTATTGGGACGTTCTCTGAGTCCTGTTAAGGGCTATGAAACGCGATCGCTCATTGAAGCAGCAGATGCAGGCCAAGTCGATACATTGATCTGTTTGGGTGGTAATTTGTATGGGGCGAATCCAGATTCAACTCAAGCCAAACGCGCTTTAGGTAAAATTGAAACAATAATTTACCTCGCCACTAAACCGAATTTAGGACATTTTCACGGATTGGCGAAGCACAATACAATTGTGATTCCGGTGCTGAATCGCTTTGAGAATCCTCATAAAACTACGGTGGAATCTGGGAATAATTTTGTGCGGTTAAATGATGAGGGGAAAACTCATCTCACAGATGCTGATTTGATTCCAGAAGTGCAGTTTTTGACAGAATTAGCGAGCCAAATTCACGGTACTTATCCTGTAAATTGGCGTAACCTTCAGGACACAAAATATGTTCGGAAACTTATTGCTCTAACCATTCCAGGGTATGAAAAGATTGGGAATATTGATGAAACTAAAGAGGAATTTACCATCAGTGGTCGCATTTTTGCGGAACCGAAATTCCCTACAGATTCTGGCAAAGCCAAGATGTTTGTCGCGCCTTTACCGACGCTGAAATTACCAGAACCACAAGAGTTTGGAGCATCAGAATCAACACGGGGTATAGTTGTGGCATTGATGACGGGACGCAGCTATTCTCAGCACAATACTGTGGTTTACAAGATTGATGATAAGTATCGGGGAATGCCGCACCGCAACTGCATTTTGATGAATCGTGTGGATGCTGAAAGTGCTGGTTTGCAAGAACATCAGCGGGTGACGGTGCAGGGAAATGTGGGGAAAATGGCAAATGTTGAGGTGATTTATGGGGCGGTGCGTGTGGGTGCTGCTTTGATGTTTTATCCTGAAGTTAATGTGATTTTTAATCCGCGAGTTGAAATGCGATCGGGCACGCCTGCTTATAAGCGTGTACCTGCTTTTGTTTATGCAGAAGCTTAATCAGACTGGACACGGCATTGCCGTTTCCCTACAGTATGATTTTGGGTAGGGACACGGCACTGCCCATTGGTGTCAACTTAACGTCAAACCCAGTCAGAGACTGCTGTTTGACTATTAAATCTAGATCCCCCCTAGCCCNTCTAGACTTAGGTAAAAGCAAGAAATACCAAGGGTTTCAAGCTTAAGTTGACACCTATGGGCACTGCCGTCTCCTGAGTTCGGCTAATAATTCCGATGCTACCGGATTTGATATAAGATGTCTGTTTAAACTGCTTCTTTGACCTCAAACTCGTAGCCGAAATGCCCGCCCAGGAAATTTACGCAAGTTTACAAAAGCTTGTGACTTTTCCTCACCAACAGGTGATAGAATTTTATGGTTGATGGGGAAAGTCAAACTATCTGAGGAGCTTCAATGCCAAAACTTAAAGATACCCTTCTGATCAATGCTTGCAATACGGGTTTAATTCGAGGTTTGAATCTACAAATTATCGCCGTACTCAACTCAATTGTACCCAATCTTCTGGTAGATTTTACAGATATAGAAGGTGTAGTTGCAGTTGGTGATAAAAATAATCCATTTTTGCAGGCTGCGGCCAAAAATTCCCTAAAAATTGCCGTAGCAGAACGTCGCAAAGCCGAAGGAAACTCAGTACAACTAATCGTTAATTCTGCCTATCGTACTGTGGCGCAACAATACCTGCTAAATCTTCAGTTTCGGCAAGTTTCCGATCAATGTGGTATTCAAGCGGTTGCGCCTCCAGGATTTAGCAACCATGAAGGCGGACTTGCACTAGATATTCAGGATTATGAGGGCTGGGAACCTTATCTGGAAAAAAACAGCTATGTATGGTTTGGTTTAGGAGATAAACCTCACTACGACTACCGCTTTTTTGCAGCCACGCGAGATGATATCGGAACTTTGGGTATTCGTGCTTTTCAGATGCTTTGGAATAAATACAATTCTACAGACATGATCAAGGTAGATGGGAATTTTGGCCCTCAAACAGAAGCGCGATTGAGAGAGTCAATGGCTGAAGGTTTTGGTAATCCATTCCCCAGGGTACTAACATTACAAAAACCACCGATGACAGGTGATGATGTCAGAAAGATTCAACAGTCTCTAGTTAGCAACAAGCTGACTAAGATTGAAATTCCGATTAATGGCATATTTGATGCGGCAACTGAAGCTGCGGTTAAGCAGTTTCAAGAAGCAACTAAGCGTTTGGCGGTTGATGGTGCTGTGGGTTCGCTAACCCTAAAAGCATTAGGTCTTGTTTGAAAAGTTGCAGCTTTTGTGCCAAAAACTGGTATAATCTGAAAAAGCAGACGTTGCAAATTGAACGTAAAGCTTATGAGTCCGACCTCTGAAATGGATGATGATTTGCGCCCCGAATATGACTTTACTCAACTCTCAGTGGTCGCCCGTGGTCAAGGACGCAAACAATCCACCCTAACAGTCCAACTAGATCCTGATGTTGCAACAATTTTTCCAGATTCTGGAGCAGTTAATGAAGGGTTGCGCCTACTAATGCGACTGATTCAACATTCCCCATCCCAGCCGAGTGCACAGTCTGTAACGGCATCAAAAGGGGTATAATTCTGATGCTACTTAATCTTTAAAGCAGCCTCTGTGCTTGGAGAATCTGTTGTTGCCATTTCTCAAAAGTGTGCATTTTTGAGTTATCATCGTGTTCAACGATCGCCTTCATTTGCTCCATTAGCTCGATCGCCAGTGGTACGCCAAGCTGCAATTCCTCCAAAACCTCCCGCTGAGCAAAAACAGTTTCCGGTGTGCCTTCTAGAATCAGTTGTCCTCGATCCATGACAAACACCCAATCTGCCCAACGATAGATGAAATCTAGATCGTGACTTGCTAACAGAATTGTGGTTCCAGTCGCGTGAATTTGTTGGAGTAAACCAATCAATTTTCGGGTGTGGCGCGGATCGAGATAGGCGGTAGGTTCATCTAATAGCAACAGTTTGGGTTTGAGCACCATGATATCGGCGATGGATACGCGCTTTTTTTGTCCTAAACTGAGTTTGTGAATCGGTTGATTTGCCAATTCAGTTAGATCGAATTGCCCGATCGCCTCTTGCACCATTTTAGCAACTTCCGGTTCTGTCAAACCCAAATTGTACAACCCATAGGAGATATCCTCTTCAACGGTGGAAGCTACCAATTGATGTTCGGGATTTTGAAAGACGAGTCCGATTTGTTGGCGCAATTTTGTCAAGGATTTGCGATCGTAGCGGAAGGGTTCACCTTCCCAGCGCACGGTTCCGGCTTGCGGTTGATACAAGCCATTTGCTAACAGAAACAAGGTGGTTTTACCACAACCATTTTGACCAATTAGCCCGCAGCGTTTGCCGGTGGGGACTTTGAGGCTTAAACCCTGAATTGTCGATCCTAAGTTACAGGGATATTGGTATGAAGTGCGATCGAATTCGAGAATTGGGCATGGGGAATTGGGCATGGGGAATTGGGCATAGGGCATAGGGCATAGGAAATTAGTTAGTTGTTATTAGTTATTAGTTATTGGTTATGGGTTATTGGTTATTGGTGGGAACTAACAAATAACAACTAACAAATAACAACTAACAACTAACAACTGTCAACTGTCAACTGTCAACTATCAACTGTCAACTCCCAAAGTTGAATTTCATAACACAAATGCTGCTCAAAAAGTTGGCTGGCTTCCAATCCTTCAACAACCAACTTTTTAAACCAGCGACGAAATATCCAGCGCAGGAGTTTGTGAATAGGCGGAACTGCGATCGCAATTAAGTCTGCCACATAAATCATCGTGTTCAGTCCATATCTGCGGAAAGTATCGACATATAAATCGATTGTTGGCACAATATGGGCGGAAATATCCTCAGTTTTTACTAAAGTGAATCCAGCTTGTTTTAATGCTGCATGAAGTTCACTCACAACATGACAATTCGAGAACATTCCCTCTTGATAATTAGCATCAGAACGCAACATATCAGCCAGCAACACGTAGCCTCCAGGATTGAGGATTTTGGCTGCACCGTTAGCAATATCAACAGCCGACATATATTGGCTACTTTCGCTAAAGAGAATCAGATCGTAAAATTTGATTGCTTGGAAGTTTTCAAAGGTTGTGAGGTGGAAGATGGCGCGATCGGCTGTACACTTGAGAAAGCGCTGTTGTTGAAACGGATCGGGTGCGAGTCCTTCGACTGCAAAACCGCGATCGAGCAAATAAGCCGCATTACCGCCAATCCCACAGCCCACATCTAGGATGCTATGAGTGCCCTTGGGGATCGCATCCAACAGTTTTACAGTATAAGCTTGCTGAGCGATGCGTAATCGTGCGAGAGTTAGTTCATCAGTGGGCACAGGTAAAGTTTCCCAATAGCCATAATGAAGATAGGGCGAATCTGTCAGGCCCAAATAGTAATTAAGCGCTGCATTTTGGTAGCGAGTTACGTTGGAAATTTCGATTGATTTTGGCTGCGACATTGGGAAAATTTAGTAAGTTTTAGGATTTCGGGCAGAGTTGAAATTCTTCCCAGCGTTTGCATACCTGTTCATAGCACTCAACAGGCGAAATTGCCAAGTTTTGCAACAAATTGATATCAATCTGACCATTGGCAAGTATTATAAAAATAATTGCTTTTTCAGGTTCGTAGCTATCAATGATTTGAACCAGATTTGAAACAGTGTTTTCCTCTAATTCTAGTTGTTGCAAATAGGCAGTTGCGTGCGATCGGGAAATAAACTGCAAATCATACTGTACATTATCCACACTCCAATTGATAGAACCGTTAATGGGAGTATCTATTTTGCAAACAACAATGCCTCGTCCTAGGTGCCAAAAGCCATTCCAAGCAGTATATCCGATCGACAAAATATTCTGGTGAATAAACAAATTCTGCCAGTAGCCAAAACTACCCTGCCAAACACTATCTTTGATTCGCATTTCTTTTAGTTTCCCGTTGCGCCGACGAAAAGCAGTTTTAACTCAAAATTGCGTTTTTGTCGATCGTCCAAGGGAACACAACAGCCGATTAATTTTAAAAATACTGAACTAACCATCATCCATACCTCGCAGATGAAAAACATGATTGTCAACAAATCGGCGGGCATCCTGACTCAGAGATGCAATAATCTCATTACAGTTGCGGGACAGCGCCGGATTCGCACCGAACTTTCCCCCTTACGTCTGATGTGTGTTTGTCATCAGAGCCGATCGATATACGGGAATATTACCACTATTTTGGATATTTGACAAAAAACTGATTAGACATCTACAATAATTATTGTGGGATAGGCATATTGACTGGCCTTGATTGACTTTTTACTTCTATGTCTATTTTGTTCAGTCTATTTTGTTGATGGAAGTATCTGAAATCCTGCCTGAGCAAAGTGTTGATCAAATGTAAAAGCAATACTAATGCCTCGATCTTGCATGACAATAAATGAGATACAATCTACTAAACCCCAGGCTTTGTCTTGCCGTGTCTTATATAGCTGAAATGCACGATCAAAAAGTTCAGGAGTTAAGCGTACCACCTCAACATCTTCTGATGTAAGCAGGTCTTCAATTACCTGTATTGCTTCAAATTTATATCTACGAGACAGAGCATTCGCAACTTCAAGAAGCACCGAATCAGTTACAACTAATAATTGAGTATCGTACTGATCGGCTAGGGATAGAGCCTGATTATGATACTGATCGCGTTCATTGATTAATGCAATGATAAACGATGTATCAATGAATATTTTAATCGGGGTCAATTTCCTTTTCTCCGTTAATATATAAATCAAGATTAGCAGTAAAGTCAACTGGTGCTTGAATCTTGACGCGCTTTAATTTAGCTAAGGCCCCTAGCTTAGGCTGAGTTGATTTTATTTGAGTGAAACGTTTTACGACTTCATATAACTCCTTTAAGTTTTCTTCCTCAAGCTTGTTGATTTCTTCATAGATTAATTCTTTGAGAGTCATGGCTATTGTTCCTCAAATACTTGTTTATATGGTATCACTCTACCGCTCAAGCTTCTCAATGCCAAAAAAGTCACCAATGTTGTATGTTACTACACTATCACATCTTGCTGTAGGCCGTCCCCGATCGCCAATATCTCCATATTTTCATAATCTTTTCATTTTTACTGAATCTGTGGTATATTAAAACAATGAAAGAATTATAAAAAACCACAATGAATCATCAGGCTTTCTGCCGTAAAACGTATAAAATTGGTATATTCGGGCTATTGCTTGGTTTTTGGCTCAGCGGATGCAACGCTCAGACGACAGAGCCTCAAACCAAGCAAAACGGCGATTCTAGCTCCACTGCCAGCAAGTTGACCCGAAAAGACAAAAAAGTCATTCTCACCACCTTTACCGTCCTGGCAGACATGGCTCAGAACGTTGCAGCAGACAAGGCGATCGTACAATCCATTACCAAACCAGGGGCGGAAATTCACGGCTATGAAGTTACACCCAGCGACTTAAAACGCGGGCAAAATGCCGATCGCATTTTAGAAAACGGCCTGAACTTAGAGCGCTGGGCCACCCGATTTTACAACAGTCTCCCCAAAGTTTCTCACATTACCCTCAGTGAGGGAGTTCAACCAGTAAATATTGCAGAAGATGCCTATCAAGGCAAACCCAACCCCCATGCTTGGATGTCGCCAAAAAATGCTGTAATTTACGTCGAAAACATTCGCAAAACATTAGGAAATCTCGACCCGGTTAACGCTGCCAGCTATAACGCGAATGCGGCAAAATACAGTGAGCAAATTAGGGCGATCGATGCCAAACTCAAACAAGCTATTTCAGCCATTCCCCCCGACAAACGCTACATAGTAAGTTGTGAAGGAGCTTTTTCCTACATAGCCCGCGATTACGGATTAAAAGAAGTTTACCTTTGGCCAGTCAACGCCGAACAACAAGCTACACCGAAACAAGTTGAACGGGTGATTAATACAGTCAAAGCCAACAAAATACCTGCCGTATTCTGTGAGAGTACAGTTAACAATGAGGCACAGCTTCAGGTAGCAAAAGAAACAGGCGCAAAATTTGCCGGAGTGTTTTATGTCGATTCGCTATCTCCACCCGACGGGCCCGCATCAACCTATCTTAAGTTACTTGAATATAATGTCAATACTCTGATAAAAGGGTTACAGAGCCAGTAAGGAAGAAGGAAGAAGGAAGAATGTTCATACAGCAAGCTTTTTAGCCATCTGTATCTTACGTTTGATTAAGTAAACTTACTTAAGGTAAAAAAAGATGAATGAAATCAGCATTGATATTGAGAATGTGACCGTTGCTTATCATGGCAAAGTAGCCTTGCACAGCGCATCGCTGCAACTCAAAGCAGGGACAATTTGCGGTTTGGTGGGGATGAATGGCGCGGGAAAATCGACATTATTCAAGGCAATTATGGGGTTTGTACAGCCAAACACCGGACGAGTTTTAATTAATGGTTTGCCGATTCGTCAAGTGCAAAAATGCAATTTGGTTGCCTATGTACCTCAGTCGGAAGAGGTAGATTGGAATTTTCCGGTGAACGTTTATGATGTGGTGATGATGGGACGCTATGGGTACATGAATCTGTTGCGGATTCCCCGATCGATCGATAAACAAGCCGTGCGAGAAAGTTTGGAAAGAGTGGAAATGTGGGATATGCGCGATCGGCAAATCGGAGAGTTATCCGGTGGACAAAAGAAACGCACCTTTTTTGCGCGGGCTTTGGCGCAACAGGGCAAAGTTTTACTGTTGGATGAACCCTTTGCCGGAGTCGATATCAAAACCGAGAAAATGATGATTAACCTGTTAATGGAACTGCGCCAAACAGGACATACAATTCTCGTTTCAACTCACGATTTAGAATCCATTACCACATTTTGCGACCAAGTAGTATTAATTAATCGCAGCATTCTCGCCTATGGTAACACCTCGGAAGTGTTTACAGAGGAAAATCTTTCCCGCACCTTTGGCGGTTCTGTTGGCGATTTCTCTTTTAATAAAAATCGGTTAACCTGAGATATTGCAGCATTTTCAACTGTAGGGGCGGGTTCACCAATAATCTTAAATGGTGCAGACAGGTTAAATAAACCCGCCCCCCATTCAAGTCAATCAGGAGGAAAAATAATGGATTTAATTCAGTGGTTTGTGGCACCGTTGCAGCATGAATTCATGGTGAAGGCGATTTTAGTCAGTGCTTTAGTAGGGCTGGTTTGTTCTGCGCTTTCTTGCTACATGACTTTGAAAGGGTGGGCTTTGATGGGCGATGCGGTTTCTCATGCGGTGATGCCGGGAGTTGTGATTGCTTATGTATTGAATATTCCTTTGGCGGTGGGGGCGTTTGTATTTGGGGTGGGTTCGGTAATGGCGATCGGCTTTATCAAAGCGAAAACTCGTGTTAAAGAAGATACGGTAATCGGTTTAGTGTTTACGGGATTTTTTGCCTTTGGTTTAGTCTTAATTTCTAAAGTCAGAAGTTCGATAGATTTAACCCATATTTTGTTTGGCAATGTTTTGGGGATTTCGGATGCTGATATTACTCAGACTGTAATTATTAGTGTCATCACTTTAGTAACTTTGGCAATTTTACGCAAAGATTTAATTTTGTTTTGTTTTGACTCGACTCACGCGCGATCGATTGGTTTAAATATCACTTTTCTCTATTATGTGTTACTATCTTTGCTATCCCTCACCGCCGTAGCTGGACTTCAAACTGTGGGGATTATTTTAGTGGTAGCAATGTTGGTGACTCCGGGAGCAACGGCGTATTTATTGAGCGATAACTTTGACCACATGACGCTAATTGCGATCGCCACTGGTGTCTTTTCTAGCGTGATGGGAACATATATCAGCTACTATATTGATGCTTCGACAGGCGGATGTATTGTGGTGCTGCAAACGCTGATGTTTGTGTTGGCGATGATTTTTGCCCCGAAACATGGTTTATTAGTTAGAGCGAGGATTTCAGGGGCGATCGGTGAATAAAGCACGAATCAATTATCTGGGAATACAAATCGAGTGCCTGTTATATCCCCGACAACTTCTGCGAAGTCGGGGATCTGGGGATTCTATCTTTTAAAATCTCAAATCGGCTGACCTCAACTTTTCAGCTTTCTCAAGAAATCAGCCAGCAAATTTTTGTTCTGAAAAGTTGCTCTAATTGTATCGTTGTTGTTGTAATCAACAATAACTTCAAACCTCTCAAACTCACCACTTGGATGCTCAATGTCAAGTGTGTTTAGCTCTATTAGTGCATCATCAATGCTCTCAAACTCGTATTTTGTACCAAAAAGCGGGATGAGAATTATTTTGGCAATGTAACGCTCAAGGCTGTTTCTCAGCGTATCCATAAATCTATCGACTTCTTGTTTTGAAACTAGGATCAAAGCTTCTCCTAGCTTCTCTCTATCTGAACTACTCAGATCAGCTAAGTGTTTTGAGGCTGTGGTATAGGCTTTGTCTGGGGTTGTTTCATCAAATGCAATATCAAAATTAATTTCTTTAAATGCTGCTACCACATCTTGATAAGGAATATAAATAATGGCAAATCCATTATTTCTAAGTTGATCCAAAGCTGGTTTTGTGAATTCTCCCGCCAATACCGCACCATAAAATGGCGCTGACAAATTATGAAGCTCAATGATAGGTAGTATAGCAGCTTGGATTTCTTGAGCTTTATTTTTTGAGTGTTTCGTATATCTACGCCATGCACACTCGATAAATGCCACAGGTGTACCAAGCTGGCGATCATTACCATCGATCTCAATTACAAAATCTAGGTCGTGTTTGTTCTCATATTTGTCTTTCCAAGTAACTTTTTTACCAGTTCTAGCTGGACGAGTCCGCTGCCAATCGAGGTAGTAGTTTTTGGTTTGTACAAACTGTTGTAGCCGGGGTTTGAGAATATCGTTAAGTACGATATTTTCAATAAGTTTACCTAGTTCCTGCCCAAACTTGTGCGATGAGGATTCCGCCATAAATTAACCTTCTATCCAAAGTCGTCCTTCATGTAGTGGAACACTATGTTTTCTGTTTTTCCACTTGATATTACGCTCCCTAATCTGCTCAAAATGCCAGGAATTAAACCCTGCTGAAATAGCCAATTTTCCGAGCCATTGCTCAACAGGAACATACACTCCATAGGGAGCAGAATCTCCGATTACAAAGCAAATTTTGGCATCTGATTTTGCAACTCGACGAAGTGCCTTAAATACAAATCCCATATCTGTAAAATAAGCAGCAATCATTGTATGATATGCTTTATTCCCACTTTTAGTTCCGCGAATCATTTCCATTTCTTGACAAATAGGAAGTAACTCGTCTCGAATCGGATCAATAATCGATTCAGCCATCAGAGTATCCAAGCTAACTCGCTCTTTGGAAACGTGCTGTGAATTTGAACGGATTAGAAATTTACGAACAGCCTCATGTAAATCACTCCAAGAATTAACTTCGCCCCAAAAGGTCATTTCAAGACGTGTAGCATCTGCATAATCATAGTTGTTGGCATAAGGGGGAGAAGTAATCACTAAATCTATTGAATTATCAGGAATACTTTTTAAGTTTCTAGCATCTTCTTTAATCAAAGTGGCTTGACTCGATCTAGTAATAAATTGCATTTGATACATATCTTCTTGCATCATAGCAACCTGCTTTTCTAGCGCGTCGAATGGTTCACAAGTCTTAGCTTTGCGTTTATTAGGGAGAATATATTGCCACTGTGCAGTACCTACATAACTTGATGGACGTAGAATGGCACAAATGGCTAGAAAAATGAGAGACTGCAATTCTTCAGATAGAGAAGGGGCTATTTCAAGATAAGCTTGTCTAATTTTTAAAAGGTCTACTAAAGCCTCATTTGTGTAGCATTGACTTAGCAATACTGGAATTTTTTCTGGAAGCTTTTGCTGAAGAATTACAGCAAAACGCTTAATTTCAGTAACTGCTGACAAAAAATCAGGAATATGTACCATCCAGGCAAGTTTTCCTTTGGCAAGCTTATAAACAAAAGGATGCGCTTCAATACCGTAAGAATTTACCCCAAGCTTATTGGCAGCGACGCAAACAGTACCAGATCCTGCAAATGGATCGAGGATAGTTTGAGGTTTTAACTCTGTAATGACTTTTTCGACCCAAGCTGCTGAGAATCCCGCAGAATAGCGAAACCACCGATGGATAGGCAATTTCATATTGTCGGTGAAAGTTCCTGTCCTCTCCTTGATAATCCTCGATTGAGTATTTTCGTGGGATTCAGGTATTGAGTCGAAAAGCTGAAGTTGAACAGGCTTAGTCATTGAGCTTCATGAGTCTAATACTCTCATAGATAACTACTAAATCTTACCCTAATCGCGACATCGATCGCCTTATTCATTAAACTCAATATTTTCATACAAATCTGCGATCGCAATTTCCACCTGCACAGACGTTAACATCAGCCGATCGCCAATAACACCATATTCCGAAAAAATCCACTTATTCGCATCAGTCTTAGAGTATTGTTCAACCTGTAGCCGATATTGATCGATTAATAAATACTCCTGAAAACTCGGAATACTGCGATAAGCCGCAAACTTCTCATCTCGATCGTAAGCTCTAGTACCTTTAGATAGCACCTCAGCAATCAGCAGAGGATTGGTAATTGTATCAGTGCGTCCCGATTGCAGTTCGATCGGTTTCGCTACCACCATCACATCTGGGTAAGTATAATTATTAAGCTGAGGAACCCAAAGCCGCTGATCCGAACTAAAAGTCCGATATGGTTTCCCTTTTAACGCCAGTTTCAGCGCCCCACCTAAATTAAGGGCAATTTCATTGTGATCCGGTGTGCCGCCAGCCATCAGAATAATCTCCCCATTGATAAATTCATGCCGATCCAGAGAATTAACTTCAGCTTCCAGGTATTCCTGGGCCGTGTAGGTTTTGGTTTCAACTTGCGCGATCATACACAACGCTCTCCTTTAATCTACTGATTTCAGTTTATCTTAAAAATCGCTAAAAAACAGGCAAGATGCCTGTTGCACAAAGAGTTTATTTGATTATCGCAATTTTTACTATTCTTAGAAACAGGCAAGATGCCTGTTCCACAAAGAATGAATCCGATCGCACTAAAAGCAACTACCGCCATCAACCTTGACAAATTCACGTATTTCTGTATAACCATAAACGTCATAATCTTGCACCTCTAATTCTCTGAACAGTAAAATCTTAGACAAAAAGGTTTCAGAGAGGACAGTCGTCCTCTCTACAAATTGCACTCAACTCAAATATCAGACAATTCATCAAATGCCGAATCAATATCAGTTTTATCAACAACCCCATACTGAGGAACTGGTGAATGATTAGGAGACTCCGTTGACTTCACCGAATGCACTTTTGCTACGGGTGATTCGGCAACAGGTTCCACAACAACAGACTTAGATTTCTTGACATTAATTACAGGTGATTGTGCTTCATTATCTCCATTTTTACTGGTTTCATTCCGCAGCAACATTGCCATCAAACCATCCAACAAACCCCCACTACCGCCGTTACCATTCACTGTGACATCGGGAACAACGCGAACGCTACCATCTGAGACAGCTTGCATCAATTGCAACAGCGTGTAACTCTGCGTACCCAGGGCGTTGACACCAACTTGATAAGCATCCGCTTTTGCTTGTCCCATCAACCGAATCCCTTCAGCTTCACCACTTGCGTGTTCGATCGCAGCAGTTGCACTCAGTTGAGCAATTTTCACCCCTTGTTCCGCCGCCACCACCTGATTTTGAATATTGGCGATCGCAGTTGCGCGCACCAATTCCTGACGCTGAGACTCTGAAATCCGCTGTACTTCGTAGGTTTTTTCCTGTTCCTGAGCAATTTTGCGATCGGTCAATGTTTGCATCAACTCTGCTGGCGGCGAAATCAAACCGATCAGCGTGTCCACAGCCTGCACATCATAGGCACGTAGGGCTTCACGGACGTGTTCTGCCGCCTCTGCTTGGCGTTCGCTGCGTGCGATCAAAAAGTCGAGAATCGTATATTCTTGAGCCGAATTCCGAAAGTAATTGCCCACAATTGGACGCAACACTTGGTCGATGAGATTTTGCATCGAACCTTGGCGCGAAATGACTCTCGGTGCATCCAAAGTACCGACATGAATGATTTGAAAAATTTCCAACTCAAAGGTAAATCCGTCAAAAGAAAGTAATTTCAAAGCGCTTAATTTGGAGTCATAGCCGTGTTCTCCACTGAACCGTGATGTGAAGTTTAAAACTACATCAGTAGTGGGAACAAGTTCGACTTTCATCACCTTTGTATTGATCGGATGTTTACCGGGATAAAGCGGTTCTACCCACACACCTTTATCGCCTTTGTTGACAAGATTTCCGTGGGTGAAAGCCACACCACTTACATCTTTGTGCGATTCCCCCACATAGGAAATGACTACGCCGACATAGCCGATCGGCACTTCGGTCATTTTCACCTGTTCAACTTGCACAAACCAAGGATTCAGGTTCCAGGAACCAGAGAGAATCACCTGTTCTTGCAAGCCCCTGCGCCCGCCACCCTTGATGAAAGATTGCGCTTTTTGGAAGTTGTCGTGACCAGGAATTATCGGCCCGGCAATTTCACCTTCATCGATCGGAATCCCGTCTAGGACGTTGGCAATTCCCACGCGATCGGGGGCAAGTTTGTATAGTTGAAATTCCGACGGCTGCATACCTTTTGCCGCAGCATTTGCAGAAGTAATCACCTCAAATACAGCCGTATTAATCCGATAAGTACCAGTGGTGATAATTGCTAGTTGCCGTCCTTTTTCTCCACCATCGGTGAGAAATTTGCGGGCATTTTGGAAGTTGTCGCAATCGACGACTTTGCCTAAAATGCGATCGGAAGGAATAGTGGCTCCATCATTAGCAATAATTAACCCAATTTCATCTTGAGGAACTACAACAACTGGTTCTTTGCGAACGCTATATTGCCAGGGAAAATAACCAAAATGCCAGCCGGGAGGCAGGGTATCTGCTTGCAAACCTCCTTCGCCATCGAGTGCAATCAATCTACTGGATGGCAAATTTTTACTGGAGAATTTCTTGACTACAATTCCTACTTCTCTTTCGCCGATCGCAATTAACCCTAAAGTCCAACCAATCTTGGGTATAAATATCAAAACTAGGAACATTGCGCCTACGGGATAAATCCAAATCGGGATGCTAAACCCTTCTGCTTGGGCTGGTTGGACTTCCTGGGGTTGGGGAGGTGGCGATTTGACTTGGGCTGAAGTTGGTGGTGCGATCGCGCCTGCTAGTGCGATCGTGGTTGCGAAAGATACTGCAAAGGGTAAAAGCTTGCGAAGCCAACGTGATTTAGTCATAGTTTTCAATCTGTTTAAAGCTGAAACTTACGGGAAATTTGTTTACTACAATCAGTATGCAACAGATTTCTTTTGATGTCAATTCATTAACTTTATTAATTATGTTCATAAAAGTCATATTTTGAATATGATTTTGTAGGGAGTGCGATCGTTTCATCTCAAAACCAAGCAAAATCGGACACGGCAATGCCCATTGGTGTCACCTTAATGTATAACCAATAGTCCGGCAAGGGTTGAAACCCCTGCCTCAAAGCTAAAGTCCTCTAAAGAGGACTAATGAGTTCTTCAGTCCTCTTCAGAGGACTTTAGCTATTAGACAGGGAATTCATTCCCTGGCGGACTAACGGGCGGGCGAATGACCAGAAACCGGGTTTCTTCCGAAATACTTCGTTCTAGTCCGCAGATTAGCTAAAAACCCGGTTTCTTTGATTGTGATGCGTAATTCCCATTGATATCAACCACCGCCACCACC
>NZ_NXIB02000107.1 GCF_002412335.2 Tychonema bourrellyi FEM_GT703 | reverse complement strand
GGGGAGGGTTGGGGTGGGGTAAAAAACCTTACGACTCATTTAGGACTGCTATATGACCTTAGAAGATTCCTCTGTAGCAGGAGGTTCTACTGAATCACCAAAAGCAATCCGCAGAAATGGCGGCGCCAAAAATGTAGTTATAATCACCATGATAATAATCGACACTTCCAACGGTTTATCCAAAACCCCACTCGCCGAACCAATACCAGCAAAAACTAACCCGACTTCGCCCCTCGGAATCATCCCCACTCCGATCGCCAATCGATTAATTCCCGGCTGACCAAACACCACCCAGCCTGTGACTAGCTTGCCAATAATCGCCACCACAATCAAGAAAGCAGCAATCAAAAGTCCCGCCCGATTATCAGGCACTGCTGGGTTCAAAACCCCCAAATCAGCCCGTGCTCCCACCGTCACAAAAAAGATGGGTACAATGATATCGGCGATCGGCTTCACCAATTCATCCAACTCATTGCGCGCATCACTTTCATCCAAAACCAAGCCCGCAGCAAAAGCACCCAAAATCGCTTCCAGATGAATTGCATTGCCCAGAAACGCCATGAAGAAAGCAAAAATAAAAGCCGGAATGACTATATTGCCACGAGTTTTGAGTGTGTCTACCACCGCAGAAAAAGTTTTGTTGAAGATACCACCCAACAGAATCGAACCTAGCAGAAAAGCAGTTGCACTGACAATCAAATAGATCGCATTAACAACATCAATTTCACCAGTTTTGGCTAAGCTAGCGACAACAGCTAGAACAATAATTCCCAGCACATCATCAATCACCGCCGCACCGACAATAATTTGACCTTCTTTAGATTTCAATTGTCCTAATTCCGACAACACTTTCGAGGTAATTCCGATGCTAGTTGCCGTCAAAGCCGCCCCCGCAAAAATCGCTGGAATTGCCGGAGTATGAAACAGCATCATCAAGCCAGCAGTACCAGCAGCAAAGGGAACTGCCACACCGACACAGGCGACAACGACAGCTTGAACCCCCACTTCCTTGAGTTGTCTGATATCCGATTCTAAGCCAATTTCAAACAGCAGAATAATTACGCCCAATTCAGCTAGCACTGAAATGACTTCACTCTGGGATTCAAAGATACTGGTAAGGGCGACAGGGGATAGATGATTAATCGATTGCAGAACACTCATAATCCCGGAGTCTGAAGCTGACAGTCCACCTTCGGGAAAAACAATTAGGTGTAAAGCGGATACTCCCACAATTACCCCTGCCACCAATTCACCTAAAACTGGCGGAAAATTGAAGTTTCTAGCAGCTTCTGCACCTAACTTACTGGCGAGGTAAATCACTACTAAACTGAGCAAAACGCCGCTGAGGACGATGGGTGAATTTTCGGGATCTAGTGTTGCTAACAAAGGTATAGGGACAACTAGATGTGCGATCATAGAAGTTAAGGCTGTAATTGTATGGTTTACAAACATGAGTTGACTGTTAACTGTTGACTGTTGACTGTTGACTGTTGACTGTTGACTGTTGACTGTTGACTGTTAAGTGTGAGTCGTAAAAGAAGTAGGTTGGGTTGAACGATAGTGAAACCCAACACCTTAGTTTTAAATAAAGAGTTGGGTTTCGTCACCTCAACTACATACTACTGTTAACTGTTAACTGTTAGTTTTTCAGAAGTAGGTTGGGTTGAACGATAGTGAAACCCAACACCTTATTTTAAATAAAGAGTTGGGTTTCGTCACCTCAACCCAACCTACATATTTTGAATTTCAGTTCATTGAGAAACGGTATAGATATTTGGTAGCTACTCAAGTCAACATGACTATCAAGCAAAACTTGAAGAACCCAAATCTGGGGGAACATCTTGCCATCGCCCTTGTCCTACTGCTTGAATTGCTTCTTTTAGCAACACATCTCCAGTATAAATTGCTCTACCAACGATCGCACTTTTGACACCAATTGGTTCCAAAGCCAACAAACTCAACAAATCTGCGATCGAACTAACGCCACCGGAAGCAATCACCGGAATCGAAATGGCATTAGCAATTTCGCGCAAAGATTCCAAATTCGGCCCTTCCATAGTACCGTCGCGGTGAATGTCTGTATAAATAATTTCAGCAGCACCTAATTTTGCCATTTGCTGTGCTAATTCTGTTGCTAAAACTGCCGATGTTTCCAGCCAGCCTCTAGTTGCAACTTTACCATTTCTGGCATCGATGCCGACAAGAATTTGACCGGGAAATTCGGCACACAATTCGCCGACTAATTGCGGTTGTTCGACAGCGACGGTACCGAGAATCGCCCGCCGAACCCCTAAATTGAGGATAGCAGCAACAGAAGTGCGATCGCGCATTCCGCCTCCCACTTGACAGGGAACATCAACGGCTCTGACAATAGCTTCAATGGCGGCTTGGTTGACGGGATGACCTGCTTTGGCCCCGTCGAGGTCTACTAAATGCAGCATGGTGGCGCCTTCATTTACCCACTGTCTGGCGACTTCGACGGGGTTGTCATTAAAAGTTTGGGACTTCGCGTAGTCTCCCTGATAGAGTCTGACGCATTTTCCATCCAATAGGTCGATCGCTGGAATTACATTCATAAATTGGGAATTGGGAATTGGGAATTGGGAATTGGGCATCGGGAATTGGGCATCGGGANTGGGCATTCTCTTCCTTCTTCCTTCATCCTACTTCCTTTTTCCTTCTTCCTGCTTCTTAGGACTAAAGTCTTTACTACAAACATCCTACAATATTTTAAACTGAAGGACGCTGTATTTTTGTAGGAAAGAACGATCGCAAAGCTGAGTTTCGCTGTTCAGGCGTTTCCTTCGCCCAATTTGACAAGCTTTCATAGAAAAAGAAAGACACACCAGCAAAGTTTCTTTTTCGCACTTCTTGCACTTGTTCTTGAATTTGCTGGAGCGAAATAGAATTATTTTTCAATCCTGTTAAAATGCCGATCGCAGTTGGAATGTGATCTTTGGCTAGGATCACTTCTTCTCGTTCTAGTTCCGCATTAAAACGCTTGATGTCGCTGCGATAAACCTGCAACACAATTTCCTCAATATAACCGCGTCTTTCCCAGGTAAACCAGTCTTGCAAGTGGGCTGGTAATGCAAAGTGAAAAGGGTTGGGTGAGAGACTGATAATACATTTTTGTTTGCGAGATTTGATAGCGTGGAACACTCGCGCTATGAAGTCGTTAATTCTGTCAGCACGCCACCGTATCCAGAAGGTTTCGCGGGCATCATTTGAGGGCTGGCTTTTAATTGCTTTTTGGTACATTAAAACTGTTGTTGGTTCATATCCAAATTCAACTGGTAAGCCAAAATGGTCGTCGAATTGAATGCCATCTAGGTCGTACTTATCGACAATTTCTACAATTAAATCTAGAATAAATTGCTGTACTTCTGCATGAAATGGATTGAGCCAAACTCGGTCATGTGTGCCTTCTTTCCAAATAGTTGAACCGTCGCGCCGCTTCGCCAGCCAGTCGGGATGAAGTCTGGCTAATTCCGAGTCTGCGGGAGCCATGAAACCAAACTCAAACCACGGAATTACAGCGATACCTTTTTGATGGGATTCTGCGATGATTTCTTTGAGTATATCTCGATTTTGCAATCCGGGCGAAGGGTCGATCGACTTTCCGAATACTCGTTTGGCTACAGCGCTGGGATACAGGGTATAGCCGCCTTGCCAAACCGTGGGATAGATGGTATTAAAGTTGAGTTCATCCAGTCTATTTACAGCGTCACTTATGTTTTTGGGCGAGAAAATAACATCGCTGTCAATGTTAGTCAACCAGACACCGCGCAATTCGGTGTTTCTGGGAGTTTTTGGCGGAGTTTGAGCCGATAGACGGGGGGAGAAAATCGCGGTGGAAATAAGTGCGATCGTAAAAGCAAGTATAAAAGCCACTATCCGCCGCCATCCGTACTGTTTAATCGTCAATTTGTTCGCGAACATGATCATTTTTGGATTTCTATTTCACCGTATAACAAATTACGCAATATAACTCGAATCAAAAAGACCCTCGAATTGCGCCAGTAGCGTACCTTCAGAATTGTTGGCCACTCCAAAGATTTTAGGTAATTGACCTGTTGTAGCCAGAACTTGTCTCACTTCTCGGTTAGATACATCGGCTAAATTTTTGTTATTTAGAATGGCAATAATTGCAGCAATACCCACACCCTGACCAACGGCTGCGTTGAATTCAACAATTCTGCCGACAGAACAAGCCAACCCTTCAAACCCAGAACACGGACTCACCACTGCCAGGTTAGGAACGTTTTTAACTAATGCGTGGCGGATGCCAATATTGAAGGTGGGCGGTTTAAAACTGAGACTTTTGAACCACCCTTGGCTATTCGCTTTCTCACCAATACCTATGATGCCTCCACGTACATCAAAATGATAACTAAATGTTGCCAATGCCTCATTAGCAGGTACGCCGCCAAACAGCATTTGTGCGCCAGTTAAAGGTTCTACAACTCCCGTAATATTGCCCGCGTGTCTGATATAAAGTTCTGAAGCAGGAATCACCGAAGTAGCTCCCAAACTCTTCAGCCAAGTTACCACAGATGACATCTCTTGTAGCATCCTAGCAGTGGGTTTTCCGCCACTTCGTGCTAGAGTTTCTGCCTCCGTGCTGTTGACTGCAAATAACAGCGCATTCCAAGAAAGTTTTTCACCGGGAAGTATGGCGATATTTCCTTCATCTAAGATGGCACTGGTTTGAGGAAACAATAATCTGGTTCCTCTAAAAGAGTGATAAGATACAGGCAAAGCCGGTGAGCGAACATCGATGTAATCATTGCCAGCCCACAGAGTTTTGAGATTGCCTCTGGTATCGAGCATTTCCATGCGGAGTTCTTCTGCTAGCTTGGCATCCATACCGGCAGCGTGCAGCAGAAATTTTTGATTCTCTGAATCTGCAATGTTTGTAAAGCGTTTTAGATAGGTGTAATCGAGTTCTTTCAGTCTTCTTGTACTGAGTCCTGCCGTTTCAAAAACCAGGGTGACTGGAAGTTCGGAGTAAGGAAGACCAAATGTTTCAAATCCCTTCAGCTTTTTCACGCCCGCAGCTTGAGCTAATTCACCATTTACAGTGGCATCAATAAACTGCTTTCCGGTGTAAATAGTGCCTTTAGATGTGGTGATACTGGCAATTTTTTGACCTTGTTTACTGACTGATTTAATTTCTACTTTACTGAGAAGAGCTATATTAGCTTGGAACAGCATTTCTTTAAGCGCTGCATGGGCTTTTTCCGGGTCTAGTGCAATCCCCATCACGCCAGATTTTTGCAGGAATTCTTTATAGATTGCAGCCGGCGAACCAAAGGTATCTAAACCTAAAGATTTTTGCAGTTCTGGGCTAATCTGGCTTCTATCTAAATAAGCAAGTCTACCTCTTACCAAATGCCCGCCAATGCCTTCCTGTAAACTTCCTTTAGACATTAACAGAATTCGCGGATACCGATTTGTCCGGCGCAGATATTCTCTGGCAGCGGAGATGACAGCTAGAACCCCTGGAACTTCATCACCGAAGCATATGACATCGTAAGAACTTACATCGCTGACCATTATTTAATAACCTCTCCTGATTGTCATCTTTTTGAGTTGCATTTCAAATACTACGAACCAAAATAGTTTCAGGACTAAGGACTTTAGTCCTTACTACAAACAGTTGGCTAACTGTTTTTATGAACTGAGAGGATAGATTTTAAGAATAACCTTGCAGGTTCATGACTTTTCGATAGTGGGTTTCTATTTCACTTACGGTTTGAGATTGACGTTTGCTATTCCACTCGCTGTGTTCAAATAGTTGTTGCCGCAAATTATCGACATCAATAGTTTTTACCTTGCCATCGGCTACTATTCGCTTGCCATTAACCCAAACACTATCCACAGCATTAGTCGGCCTGCCCAAGATTAGTAAACCAATCGGATCGGTCCGTGGCAGTAATGATAAACTGGTTAAATCGTATAGCACAAAATCAGCTTTTTTGCCTACTGTTAGCGAACCAATTTCGTCGGCGACATTCAAGCCTTTTGCTCCTCCTAGTGAGGCCATTTCTACTGACTGGCGCGGTGTAATCCAGTGGCGGTAATCCAAATCTGTGATGTTGTGCAAGATGGAACCAATTTTAATCGCTTCCAGCAAATCCTGGGAGTCGTTGCTAGCAGCGCCATCGCAACCAAAGGAGACGTTTACTCCGGCTTGACGGTATTTTAAAATTGGCGCGATGCCGCTTCCTAAACGTAGGTTGCTGAGGGGATTGTGGACAACTGTAGATTTGGTTTCTGCCATAATTGCAATGTCTGAATCATCTAACCAAACGCAATGTGCTAGAGAAGTTTTGGAACTTAAATAGCCGATTTCTTGGAGATGTTTGACGGCGCTACAGCCGTATTTTTGTTGAGCTAATTGTTTCTGGGCGCGGGTTTCTAAGAGGTGGGCATGGCGGCAAATATTTTCGCGATCGCTCAAATCGATACACCCTTCAAACAAAGCATCAGAACACAGTTGAATTCCCGTCGGTGCTAATAATATATTCACACCTAATTCTGGGTTATGAAACTGTTTTATGGCTGATTCCATTAAATCTAAAGTTGCCTGAGTCGATCGAATATAAGCACCGTGTTCGATCGCATTTTCTCCCGCAGGCATTCCGGCGGTTAGGGATTCATCTTGAATTAAGGGCCCGATGAAAGCGCGAATGCCGATTTCTTGGTAAGCGCGAACTGCTGCCGCAATTGTCTCTAATTCTTGTCCCGGAATCAATACTAAATGATCGACTACGGTTGTGCCTCCAGATAGCAATGTTTCTACCGCAGTTCCCAAGGCGCTTAAATAAACTTTTTCGGGATCGAGAGGAGTGAAATCGTACAATTCTGCAATCCACAATTCTAGCGGCAAAGGGGGAATGATGCCACGCTGCCACATTTCGGAAGAGTGGGTGTGGGCGTTGACGAAACCGGGAAGCAGCAGCTTATTTGTGCCGTCGATAACTGTTTCACTCCCCTGATTCCCCGACGAGGAGTTGTTGGGGGCGATCCTCTTCGAGGGCTTCGCTAACGCACTTATGCAATTATCGGCCACCTGCACGTCTGCCGTTTCATAACCACCCTCAACGGCAATTAACACATTTTGAATTGTAAAGCTCACAGATTGACCCCCTTCTGGTGAATTCACATCTATTACTATTGTATTATTTAATGTCCTTTAATCTTCCGGGCAGAACTACACTTTTCTTTGGGGGAGTCAACCCGGATCAGTGCGTGATGACTACGCTGCAAGATTATAATTTTCTCGGTTACGACTGTATCGAATCCTTTCTCCATTGTTTTTTCCTCACCCTTCGTGACTGATAGGTCGCAGTATTATAGGACGCATTTGACATTTTTAAGGCGGAGACTCGATCGCCCGTTGTGGCTCGATCGCCCGCTACGAGCATCACTTACACGGATCGGGCGATCGTCACAATATCTTCAATGGATTCTCCAGAACCGTTATTGATTGGATACTTATTCATATTTTGTCCTTAAAGTCAAGTACAATTTATACCAAATTAGATTAGCTTACCCTGCCTCGATCGCCTCAGCTTCCCTTCCCATTAGCTGCAAGAGTTTCCCCAATTTCAAGACACTGTTGGCGAATGTCTGAGGGGTCTCACTCCTCACTTCTGAATCCAGCGCCCGCGCAAGTTTCTCGCATAGATTTTGTAGNAGATTTTGTAGGTTGGGTAGAGCGTCAGCGAAACCCAACACATTATTTTAAAAGACATCTCCCATAATTATTGTGGAACAGGCATCCTGCCTGTTCTTGGCTATCTTCTTAGGAGAGGTCTAAAAGAGTTGGGTTTCGCTCTCGCGTTAACCCAACCTACAAAATCTACATTTCACCTGTGAGGGGTATTACCCTTTATTGATTCGCCAACAGTCTCTTTCAACCGCTACTACACAAACGAAGTCTGCCGGAGCAGACTAAGGGATAAAGGAGGTGTTTAAGCCGGATTTGGTATTTTCATTGACGGACGGTAAGCTGTTCGGCATTTAAACTTAGGGGCGTAGGGTGCGTCAGTATTATCAGGTTTTCCGTTTCAGTAGGGGCGAATGGCTCTCTTAGCCCGTACAAGGCTGACGCACCCTACTAGCCTCGTTACTGGTTTAAATGGAGAACAGCTTATGTGTGGCCAACTTTCTGCCTGCTGATTCAGCAAAACCCTAATTATACCGACGCAACCAGCAAACCACATTGAGTGGAAATGATCGTTAAATTGAGGGCAATTGACGGAAACCAATCCAGAAAATCGGCAAGTTCCTGCTTCCGATCTTCCACATTATCAGCAACCAGAAGTATCTGCTGACCACCACAGCTTTCAATAATAGCAGAAACATCGTCTTTATAAGGCCGTTTCGCGTGATCGATAAACACAAAATCTGGCACAGGAATCTCCAGGGGGATTTTGGAAATTGCCTCAGAAGAAGGACACACCCACTGTTTAATTCGATGGGAAATTCCCGCTAATTCAAAGTGTTTCTTAGCTTCCTCGGCCACAGCACTATCAAACTCGACAGTATGAATGATAGTTTCGCTATTTCCCAATGCTAGATAACAAGTAGAAAGACCATAACCAGTGCCTAATTCAAGGACAGTCTTGGGTTGGGATGCCATCACAAGTGCTTGCAAAATTGGGCCGGTATCTTTGCGAATGGGATTTCGCCAAGCACTTTCCCCGTACTGTTCGCCACCAAGGACACTGATTTTCTCAATTACTGCTAAAACTTGTTGGTTCATCAGAAACTCTTGATAGGTTATTTAAGTTAAAAAGAGAAGGTTGTTCTCACTACTCCCACAACAACATCGGGGTTGCGAGCGTCATGGTTGGGGGCGGTCAACCAGATTATACCAGGGGTAATAGTGATATTGTCGGTCAGTAGATGGGTGTAAAAGGCTTCGATGTGAAATCCCATGTCGCGATCGCGGCGTTGTCCTGCGGGTAAACCAATCGCTTGAGCGATCGCCCCATTGCTCGTATTGGTCAGCCGGGGCTGCACCCCAAAAACAATACCAGCTAAGTTGCCTTTTTTACCTATGTCATAAAAAGCCATAGAAAAACGATAGTCCAACACATTAGCATCTCCCTTAGTACCATTGCCCAAGGCACGAGCATTAATCAAACCAACAGAACCACTTAACCCCAAAGTCGGGGAGACTCGATAGGAGATTCCAGGAAGATATGCGTTGCCGACAACGGGCCCAGCCCCCACAACTTTGGCAGCGTTACTACCACTCGCCGTATCAGCCCCAAATTGAGGAGAGTAGAAGTGGATATAATTTAAAGCAAGATTGAGCGCCCCGAAAGTGAAGACCGTTCGTACAGAACCACTGTAGCCACCACTGAAGAGACCTACAGTCGGGTCGTTTGTCCGGGATTCGCTGCCGGCCGAGAAATCGACGTTCAACCACGGAGTTGCTTTCCACTGTACGCCAATCCCTGTTTGCTGACCGGTGGGGTACAGGATCGGGTTCATTGAACCAAAGTACGATATAGATCCTGTTGTAGAGCTGGAAAATGGACTCAGGGGTGCTGAAAGTATCCGATCGCTAGAAAAGGCATTTAGAAAAACCTGTAGTTTGTCACCCACCGGGAAGGTGTATTGCAAAGCGTTGAGCTTAAAACTTCCATCCCCAGATGTGTTAGTGGCAGAAAAAAGCGTTTCATCAGTTGCACCCCTCAAACGGCTTTGCGGAAATTCGGTAGCAGCATTAAGCCGTCTTAAATTTGTGGCTTCCAGTCCGACTAACAAGTTATCTTTACCCGTGAAACTGGTATTTAAGTTGAGTCGGACTCTATAGCCGAATGCAGTGTTATTCGCCTCACTAGCATTTTTACCAAAAGCATCTCCCAGATAAGTCAACACCTGACCGTTCAGCTTTGTGGTTGTGGAGAATTGGTTGGCTTCGAGTTCAGCCGATCGAGCTTCCAGGGTATCTACCCGCCCCCGCAGAGTCGCCAATTCCGCTGCAAATTCTTCTTGCAGCCGTTGGACGATACCCAAGTCTTCTTTGGTAGCTAAGTTGATCGTCCCTGTGGTAATTAGTTCCCTCACCTTATCCAAGCAAGCGTTTAAACCTGCTGCAAATTCGTAGCGAGTCATCGCCCGGTTGCCGCGAAATGTGCCGTCAGGATATCCCGCGATACAACCGTACCGTTCGACTAGAGATTGTAATGCTTGAAATGCCCAATCCGTTGGCCGCACGTCGGATAGCTGGGAGACTGAGGTCACTTGGTCGATCGATGTGTTGTCCTCTGATGTTTTTTTGTCTAAGAGGGGGTTGACGGTGTTTCCCCTTGCTGGCAATATGTGATCAAAGAGTGAGGTATCCTGTTGTGGAAGTTCTGCTGTTTGTCCAGAGATCGGAATTACCTGTTCCGTCAATGTGTTCTCTGGCGATGGATTGGAAACTAGGGAATTTTCCTTGGCCCTCGAAGATCCTCTGTCCTGATTTAGACTTAGATCTTGATTGAAATCTTCGGCTTTCTGCGTTGGTATTTCTTGGTTAGTAGTCGTTGGGAGCAACACGCCGTTGAGGGAATTATCCCCAACCTTTTCAGCGCTAACTACTGACTCTGGGAGTGCCTCTGCTTGTACATTTATTTGAGGCTCGGTTTCCTCGCTGTTGGTTGGTGAAGCAGTTGGTTGTTCTGTAATTGGGGAATCGACTGCTTGGGCGATCGCTCCCGGCATCAGTCCACTACCTAAAACAGTTAGCGTAACTACTAAAGTTTTGTAAACAAGTGTATTCATAGTTGATACTCACCCTCACATCCTAGTTTCAAAAACAATATCACAACTTCCCCACTCACTAACTTTTTATTTCGTTGTTTGCTGTGAGCAAGCAATCTCCAACTAGACCATATATATAGCAAGCAATCCAACTATATATAACCCCAGCTTATCACCCTAATCAGTTTAACTGTCGCCAAACCCCTTTACAAACCAGAGTAGTAGGCGTAATAATAGAGACATCATCTGAACATTGAAAACCAAATAAAGCAATCATAAAACCATGACAACAACCTTACAACAGCGCGAAAGCGCCAACGTCTGGGAACGCTTTTGTGAATGGGTCACAAGCACAGACAACCGGATTTATATCGGTTGGTTCGGTGTCTTGATGATTCCTACACTTCTTAGCGCCACCATCTGCTACATCGTCGCCTTCATTGGTGCACCTCCAGTAGACATCGATGGCATCCGCGAACCAGTTGCTGGTTCCTTGATGTTCGGTAACAACATCATCACAGGTGCTGTTGTTCCTTCTTCTAACGCCATCGGTCTTCACTTCTACCCAATCTGGGAAGCTGCTTCCTTGGATGAGTGGTTGTACAACGGCGGCCCTTACCAATTGGTAATTTTTCACTTCCTGATCGGCATTTTCTGCTACATGGGTCGTGAATGGGAATTGTCCTACCGCTTAGGTATGCGTCCTTGGATTTGCGTAGCCTACTCTGCACCAGTTGCAGCAGCTACCGCAGTATTCTTGATCTACCCGATCGGACAAGGTTCATTCTCTGACGGTATGCCTTTGGGTATCTCCGGTACATTCAACTTCATGATCGTGTTCCAAGCTGAGCACAACATCCTGATGCACCCCTTCCATATGTTGGGAGTTGCTGGTGTCTTCGGTGGTAGCTTGTTCTCCGCCATGCACGGTTCCTTGGTAACATCTTCCTTGGTTCGTGAAACAACTGAAACTGAATCTTTGAACTACGGTTACAAATTCGGTCAAGAAGAAGAAACCTACAACATCGTTGCAGCCCACGGCTACTTCGGTCGTTTGATTTTCCAATACGCGAGTTTCAACAACAGCCGTTCCTTGCACTTCTTGTTAGGCGCATGGCCAGTTGTCGGCATTTGGTTTACCGCTTTGGGTATTTCCACAATGGCGTTCAACTTGAACGGTTTCAACTTCAACCAATCGATTATCGACTCACAAGGTCGTGTAATCAATACATGGGCTGATGTCATCAACCGCGCTAACTTGGGTATGGAAGTAATGCACGAGCGCAATGCTCACAACTTCCCACTCGACTTGGCCGCTGGCGAAACAACTCCAGTTGCTTTGGTTGCTCCTTCTATCAACGGTTAATTTTTAACTCTTGATTAACAAAAAGCGCTCCTAGAAATAGGGGCGCTTTTTGTTTGGGGAAATATATTTTAACACTACTAATGCTTTGCAAAAGTTGGGTTACAGTTTACCTAAATAAATTTTGCTCTGACCCTTTATGGACAACAACAAAAATCGTTAAAATAGTTATAGAGTTCGCGAAATAACGGACATTTTTTCTGGACTTCATTCGGATCGATTGCCATCAAGAGCAAAGGAGTATGCAATCCTTTAGAAAAGCGTGCTTTATCGAGATTACTCTCATGTTCAACAATTGTTGAAGCAATTAATACATCTGATAGCTTTTCTCGGCAGCTATCTTTATCAGAATCATATTCACTAAACGATTCTGGAATATCAAACCGAACATTTTTGTCTTGACTCAACCACCAACGCATACGTTCATGTCTGCCGCGAAAATCATAATTTTTAGCTATTGAATTATTCCAATCAGCAATAATCCAAGCTTCGATTTCCGGCGCGGCAAACCCAACAAATTTGTTGAGAGCGGCACATTCTAGTATTTTTGATAACTCTGTCAATATTTTTGTTTTTTGGATCTGAGAATCACGACAATCCAAATCATCGAAAACTAAAATCAAGTCGCATTTATTTGGTTCTGCCTTTAAGGCGAGTGGCAATTTTTGCTTGATTTGCTCGATTAAGCTTTTACCTGTTCTGCCATAACTACCTGCCTTATTAGCTTTAGGGCCAGGTTTTTGACGGGCTGGCGTTTTTCGTATAAATATACACCCAGGAAAAGTTTTTTCTAAAAAAGGAAAGAATCCTCTAACCTCAGCTTCACCGCCTCCAGAGTAAACCCACACTACCACGGCCATCCTCCAATACTGGGATCGCCAACACGGTATAAGTCGCCTAATTCCCATCCCTCTTCAAGTTTTTGATCGAGCATTTCTTTGGAAAGAGATTTGACTGAGAAATGCGTTCTATTTTCAGAATAAAAACAAAGAACATTCTCTAAACAATCAGTAAAGTGATCTAAAAGGTCGGGGCTATGGGTGGTAATAATTATCTGAGTTTTTCTCGCAGCTTTTTTAATCCACTCAGCTAAAACTGGCATCCACGATACGTGCAATCCTAGTTCCGGTTCATCAATGACTATCAAAGAAGGAAGAAGTGGAGAATGCAATATAGTTGCCCAACAAAGCATCCTGACAGTTCCATCTGACATTTCATTAAGGTAAAATGCTTCATCATCAATACCTTCAAAAAACCATTGTACAGTGAGAGATAGGCGACCAGAAGGTAAAGCTCTAAGGCGACGAGTTTTTGGGAGGATTGACTTCATTGCCTCGTTAATGCTATCTTCAAAATTGAGAGATTTCTGGTTTAAATTGTACAATACTAAAGGCAGATTATCTCCCGAAGCAGATAGGTAAATATCACTGCCACCTATTTTAGGTTCTACGGTTCTAATTAAACTCAAGTTCATGTTGTTGGCATTATAAAATTGCCATTTTGAAATAAATTCAATTAATTCTCTTCTAATTTTGTAAATCGGTGTATTTTCAGGAGGCGATTGACTATTTTCAAGCAGTGTCGGAATTGTCAATAAACCCAAAGAATTTGTAGGAATGTTATCTAAAGTTTCAAAATGAGTTGGCTCTTGACCGGGAAAATTGTAAACAGATAAAACTCCTTGCCCTAATTCTCTGTTATGGAATTTATAGTAATAGAAAGGTTGCCTGCTGCAAGTTTCCTGCAAATCTTCTCCGCCATACAGATATTCTTCAGAGAGGCTCGCCCTTACTTTTTGTCGATCGATATAAAGTTTGAAATCAAGAATTGCGCTGTCTTTTTGAAGATTACCAGTTTGGTTAATTTGCGAAAAACAGTAAGCAATACTGACTTTTGCTGGACTTTCAACATTGACATCTAAGATTTTATCACCGCCAAATTTATAAATAGCATCCTCAAAACTACTCACGCCCCGATTTTCGTCGGGAATAGATGTCAGGCAATCTTTTAAAAATTTTAAACAACTAATGAAATTGCTTTTGCCTGAACCGTTTGAGCCGATAAATATATTAAGGTTGTTTAAATTTACAGATGGATATAATTGTAGATTTTTATAATTCTTGGTTGTCAAAAATCGAATAATTGGTTGATTCATACGATCGCTCCGCTGATACTTCATAAAGTTAGGGCAGGCAAGATGCCTACCCTACAAAGGTGAAAAATTAATTTTTCACCTTTTAACTCTCGACTTTCAAATATAGCAATCCTAAATCATTTGCATAATTATTGTAGGGGCTCTTGGCCCCGTGGCGGTTGGTGAGCGGAGTCGAACCATTGCCCGATAGATACGGGGTAGGCACGGGGGCACTACCCCTACAAATTTATCTGAATCATTTAGGATTGCTATAGTCCGTTACTTCACAAACTTCTTGAATGCCAGCGTCACGTTGTGGCCGCCAAATCCAAAGGAATTAGACAGCGCCACATCAACTTTTAGATCGCGACTGGTATGCGGAACATAGTCCAAATCGCACTCTGGATCGGGATTTTCCAGATTGATTGTCGGCGGAATTTTGTCCTTGGCGATCGCCATTACCGCAGCTACCGCCTCAATGCCCCCAGAACCGCCCAAAAGATGACCGGTCATTGACTTGGTAGAACTAATGGCTACTTTGTAAGCATGATCTCCCAAAGTCTTTTTAATCGCCTTCGTTTCCGTAGAATCGTTGGGAAGCGTGCTAGTACCGTGAGCGTTGATATAGCTCACCATATCTGGTGTCAAACCCCCATCTTTGAGCGCTAAAGCCATTGCGCGCGAGGCACCGTTACCCCCCGGTACTGGGGAAGTCATGTGGTAGGCATCGCAAGTTAAGCCGTAGCCGACGATTTCGGCGTAAATCCGGGCTCCACGGGCGATCGCATATTCCATTTCTTCGAGAATTAGAATGCCAGAACCTTCGCCGACGACAAAACCATCCCGATCGCGATCGAACGGACGACAAGCATGAATCGGGTCATCATTGCGAGTCGAAAGCGCCCTCGCCGCAGCAAAACCCGCCACGCACAAAGGTGTCACTGCCGCTTCCGTACCGCCACAAATCATGGCTTGGGCATAACCCCCCTGCACTAGGCGAAACGCATCGCCCACCGCATTTGACCCCGCAGCACAAGCCGTCACTGTGCAAGAGTTCGGCCCCTTAGCGCCCGTTTGAATTGCTGTCAGGCCAGCAGCCATATTCGCAATCATCATCGGAATCATAAACGGGCTGCATCGTGAGGGGCCCCGATTCAGATAAATCTCTTGCTGGTCTTCCAAAACCTTTAGCCCGCCAATACCAGTGCCAAGAATGACACCCACCTGTTCTGCGTTCAGGTCATTAATCTCAAATTTCGCATCAGCCAGAGCCTGTTTGCTGGCTGAAACCCCAAATTGAGCAAAGCGATCCATCCGCTTTGCTTCCTTGCGCTCTAAATAGTCGTGTGGGTCGTAACCCTTCACCTCTGCGGCAATGCGACAGTCATGCCGCGACGGGTCGAATAAGGTGATCGGGCCTATACCATTTTTCCCAGCAAGCAACCCGTCCCAATATTCAGACAAGGTATTGCCGATCGGTGTAATCGCGCCCAGACCCGTAATAACAACGCGCTTACGCTCTAAATTTGTCATGATTTCAGTTTCAAAAAAATTAAACACCCGGAACGCAGAACAAAAGAGGAGTTTTTAGTTGTCTAACATCTCTCCTCTTAGGGGGAAAAGGCAGGTATTTTATGCTTTTGGAGCCGCAAGTGCTTCCTTGATGAAATCTACAGAAGCTTGAACCGTAGTAATTCCTTCGGCTGCTTCGTCGGGAATTTCAATATCAAACTCTTCTTCCAAGGCCATGACCAGCTCTACTGTATCTAAGGAGTCTGCTCCTAAGTCGTTAGCAAAGTTGGATTCGGGCTTGACTTCGCTGGCGTCAACTTCGAGTTGCTCTGCCACAATTTTCTTGACTTTATCAAAAATTTCGTCTTGACTCATAAAAAACTCCAGTAAGTATAAAAGCCCTGTGTCTTCAGACTAGGGTGAAACACGGCATTGGTTGCTGCGTATCTGATCTTATCCGAAAGGGGGATCTTCGGGAAAAAGGCTTGCCGCTTTTCTAACTGACACTGTGTGTAGCGAGTGGGCCGTGGGCATTGGTAGCAAATTCAGGACTGTTACGGGCGTGCGATCGCTACTTTAATAATGAGTCAGTCCGCTCCAACCGGGTCTGCTCCGGCTGCTGGCGTTGGGCAATTTGCAGTAATAACCGCAGTGCCTCGTTTACAGAAGCATTCGTGGGAAAAGCCTTGGCAACGTCAGGATCTAGAAGAACCACATTTGTTCCTGTCCGGTATCTTTCAACGTACTTGCCTCTGACACCCCCTGCCATGTTAGAGAAGTCGTATTCAGGGCGTAGTTCATCCTCTAGCTCGTCAACTTCCGTGTTCATAAAACCTCTTTTCTTGGCGATTGGCTGTTCGGGCACTGATGATATTGTGTTTTCTCAGATTGATCTCAGCTTTTTCTGGATTCCACTCGAATTCCATACAGAGTCCTCATCGATAATAATGGTCTAAAACTAGGTAAGGATATGGAGATGGGAAACGGAGCAGGAAACATCCAACTTTGTTAGCGCAGCCCTCGAAGAGGATCGCCCTCCTGTCTTGTCCCTTGCCTTGTGTCCCCAGCAGAACAATTATGCCATCCCAAAATCTGAAATATGCTTACTTTCCCGGTTGCGTCGCCCAAGGGGCCGCCCGCGAACTTTACCTTTCTACCCAAGCGCTGACTCAAGCCTTGGGTATTGAACTCGTGGAACTCAAAAAAGCTTCCTGCTGCGGTTCTGGCACTTTCAAGGAAGATTCGCAGTTGCTGGAAGATACTGTCAATGCTCGGAATATTGCTTTGGCTGAGCAACTTAATTTGCCTTTACTCACACATTGCAGCACTTGTCAAGGGGTTATCGGTCATGTGGACGATCGCCTCAAAGATTGCCAAAAAACCGATCGCAACTACATCGACAAAGTGAACGGTTTACTCGAAAAACAAGGCTGTTCGCCCTACCAAGGCACTACCGAGGTGAAACATCTCCTGTGGGCGATCGTTGCTGATTACGGTTTGGAGGAAGTGCAAAAGCGAGTCACTCACAAGCTTTCGGGTTTGAAGTGCGCCGCTTTTTACGGTTGTTATTTGCTGCGAGCTCAGGATAAGCTGCTCTACGATGACCCGCACCAACCGGAATCGATGGAAAATGTGTTTCGGGCGATCGGGGCAACTCCCGTTTACTATCGGGGACGGACGCAATGCTGCGGTTGGCCGCTAGCGAGTTATGCCACTAACCAATCATTTCAGATGGCCGGCAAACATATTGTCGATGCTCTTGACAACGGTGCTGATTGTATGGTAACTCCTTGTCCGCTTTGTCACTTGAACTTGGATTCGCGGCAGCCGGAGGTGGAAAAAGTAATTGGGCGTAAGTTGGGTTTGCCTGTGTTGCATTTACCGCAATTGGTGGCTCTGGCTTTGGGTGTTGAGCCCAAAAAATTGGGACTCGACAGACATATTGTTTCCACAAAGCCCGTGTTAGAAAAATTAGGCTTTTAGGAGCATTAACCGATAGGATTGCAGGTTGGGTTCGGTATTTCACCCCAACCCAATACTTCAAAAGAAAACCGCTATAGTAAGGTGCGTCGCCACCCGTCAATCTGCAAGTTCCATCAAAAATCTCACAGCGACGCACCCTACAAATTAGAAATTAAGTCGATCGACTGTGAAGTTTTGTCGCTTTTTCGCGAAGTGCTTCCAAGCACTGCGGTAGACTAACATTTAATTCTCTGTGCAGGTTATAGCGGTGGCCTCAAGCCGTCAAATCTTTTAACTCACAGAATCAGCAAATTTTTAGTGACTCGTTGGGAGCCTTTATTCAATGTCTCATTCAGTCAAAATTTACGATACCTGCATCGGTTGCACTCAGTGCGTCCGCGCTTGTCCGACTGACGTTTTGGAGATGGTGCCCTGGGATGGCTGCAAAGCAGCTCAGATTGCCTCCTCTCCCCGCACAGAAGACTGTGTAGGCTGCAAGCGTTGCGAAACTGCTTGTCCTACCGATTTTCTGAGCATCCGGGTTTACCTGGGAGCCGAAACAACTCGCAGTATGGGTCTAGCTTACTAAAGTTCGATCGACACGCGATCGAATTACAAACACGAGAGAGGGGGCAATTATATTGCTCCCTCTCTTTTGCTGGAACATCCTGCCAGCGGCACTAGGGCGTGTTTTTAAACCCAGAATTGCCTTAAATTGTAGGTTGGGTTGAGGAACGAAACCCAACATTTTTCCTATATAGCAACCGCCAAGGTGGTTAAGGCATTTATGCGATCGCTCCCTGAGCGGAGTCGAAGGGTTCAACGACCTTCTTCGCCTTGGCGATTGCTATATTTGTTGGGTTTCGCTACGCTTAACCCAACCTACAGAAGAGTTTTAAAACACACCCTAGTCAGTTGTGTAAGATGGGATGAGTTTCTAACTAAGCAGGAGTACCTCAAATGTGCGGAATCGTTGGCTATATCGGCACGCAAGCAGCAAGCGAAATTTTGCTAGCAGGATTGGAGAAACTAGAATATCGGGGTTATGATTCAGCAGGCCTCGCTACCATCTGGGAAGGAGAAATTACCTGCATTCGGGCCAAGGGTAAATTGCACAACCTGCGGGAAAAACTAGCTGAAACAGAAAATCCGGCTCCCATTGGGATCGGACACACTCGCTGGGCAACTCACGGTAAACCAGAGGAATATAATGCTCACCCTCACATGGATAATAGTGGGAGAGTTGCAGTAGTTCAAAATGGTATTATCGAAAACTATCGCGAGTTACGGGAAGAATTAAAAGCGAAGGGACATAAATTTGTTTCGGATACGGACACAGAAGTTATTCCTCATTTAATTGCCGACTTTTTGGCAGAAGAAAACAGGAATAAGCAGGAAAACCTTGCAGATTTGTCGTTTTTGGAAGTTGTTTCCAAGGCTGTAAATAGATTAGAAGGAGCTTTTGCGATCGCAGTTATTTGTGCAGATTTTCCAGACGAAATAATTGTTGCTAGACAGCAAGCTCCTTTGGTCATTGGCTTTGGCGCTGGTGAATTTTTCTGCGCTTCTGACACACCAGCCTTAATCTCTCACACCCGCACTGTTTTGTCTCTAGAAAATGGCGAATTGGCAAGGCTAACTCCGATGGGAGTTGAAGTTTACAGTTTTGCAGGACAAAGGCTGAAAAAAAGCCCCCGCATCCTCGGCTGGAGTCCGGTTTCTGTCGAGAAACAGGGCTTCAAACACTTCATGCACAAGGAAATTTACGAACAGCCCGCCGTAGTCCGAGCTTGTTTGGAAACTTATTTAGACAACGACTGGAACCCAGAAAGTACACACTCTCCAATTAATCTAGAGTTGCCAAAGGAACTTTGTGCTGATGTCGAACAAATTTCAATTTTAGCCTGCGGAACAAGTTGGCACGCCTCGCTAATTGGCAAATATTTGTTGGAGCAGTTGGCTAATATTCCAGCTTCAGTACAGTATGCTTCTGAATATCGCTACGCACCCGCCCCAATGACCGCAAATACTCTAATTATTGGGGTAACTCAGTCTGGAGAAACGGCGGATACACTGGCTGCTTTGGGTATGGAACAGCAGCGCCGTGCAGGTTTTACCGATCAATATCGGGCGAGAATGTTAGGGATTACCAATAGAACAGAAAGTTCGATCGCACATATGATACCGAACATTATCCACACCCATGCTGGCATAGAAATTGGTGTTGCTGCAACTAAAACTTTTGTGAGTCAGTTGATGGCATTCTATTTCTTAGCTTTGGATTTGGCACATCAGCGGCAAACTATCAGTAATGAAAGATTGGCAGAAATTATTGCAGGTTTGCGCCAGTTACCGGCGGAAATTGAAAAGTTTTTGGAGATTCAAGAACAGTATGTCGAGGAGTTGTCCCACCAGTTTACCGAAACTCAAGATTTTATCTTTTTGGGGCGGGGAATTAACTTTCCCATTGCTTTGGAAGGGGCGCTGAAACTGAAGGAAATTAGTTATATTCACGCTGAAGGATATCCGGCGGGTGAAATGAAACACGGTCCGATCGCCCTTTTGGATGCTAAAGTGCCTGTAGTTGCGATCGCAATGCCCGGTAGCGTCTACGAAAAGGTGCTTTCTAACGCTCAGGAGGCGAAGGCCAGGGATGCTCGTTTAATTGGGGTTACGCCGAAGCAAGGTGCGGCAGAAGCTGATATTTTTGACCACATTTTGCCGGTACCTTTGGTGGATGAATTATTGTCGCCAATTGTGACAGTAATTCCACTACAATTGTTAGCTTATCATATTGCCGCACGACGGGGTTTGGATGTGGATCAGCCTCGGAATTTGGCTAAGTCGGTGACAGTGGAATAATGTCAGTTGACTGTTGACTGTTGACTGTTGGCAGTTGACAGTTGACTGTTGACTGTTGCCAATTACCCAATGCCCGATGCCCAATGCCCGATGCCCGATGCCCAATGCCCTATTCCCAATGCCCAATGCCCAATGCCCGATTCCCAATGCCCGATTCCCGATGCCCGATTCCGCAAATCGCGGCTAATATTAGCCAGCTTATAGTATTCACTCGAAAATCAAACAGCGTTACATCTACAGTATTAAATAGTGTGCAGGCCGCGAAGGCTAATAAATAACTGAAGAAAATTAGCCGATCGCCTGAATTTACATCTTGACAAATTACCCGATTTGTGATATTAGATATTGCATTTTCCTCTATTTCCTGCTGTTGAGTATCTACAGGAAAATGCGATCGCCAATTCAACAACAACAAAACACCCCTAGCCAAAATCCAGCCAACCAAACCCAAAAAGCAAAGCGTTACCGGAATCCCAGTTTCCGCAGTCAGCATCAGTACCAAACTGTGAGGATGACCAAGCCATTCGTGCATTTGAGCTTCATAGAGAGGCGTAAAATTTCGCAATCCCCAACCAGTCCAAGGGCGCTGCTGAGTCATTGACCAAGCAAATTGCCACTGAGTAGTTCTCAAAGTAGCTGTAGGCCGATTGGGAAACATCTCATCCGTGAGTCTCGCCCAGAAAAAAGCCGGGATAATTGTTCGTAAATATTGCCGCAGCGGCTGCGGGCCAAAAGCCGACAAAAAAACTGCACCAACAGCACTAAAAACCCCAGCTAATAATTTTTTCCAACCTGCATAAACTGCAAAAGCTAAAACTGCTAAAACTGCCAATATCCAAGCATTACGAGAATTAGTAAAAATCAAACAAACAGCATTTCCCACCACTGCAAAAGTTAAAAATAGGAATTGGGCATGGGGCATGGGGCCTGGGGC
>NZ_NXIB02000106.1 GCF_002412335.2 Tychonema bourrellyi FEM_GT703 | reverse complement strand
GTCAACTGTCAACTGTCAACTGTCAACTGTCAACTGTCAACTGTCAACTGTCAACTGTCAACAATTCGGTGTTACCGGAATCGATATCAGTCCTAATTAATTTACTGTCCTGTAGCCGATCGCCCTTGTTTGCCAAGTCTAATTAGCACAAAATAGGATAAGTAAACCACATATATCCCTAAACCTGCCATAGCTAGAAAGCCCAAGAAAGTTGGGGTACTGGTAGCGTGAAACATCTGTTTGTACAACCAAGGCGGGTCAAGCCAAATGCGGCAAAACGGTTCGTCAATGACCTGATTTTGAGATTTGAAGGCACAGGTTAAGAAGGGAATTTGAGCGATCGCGCCTAGTCCGCTGTAAACAGTAATCGCCCATCGCCAAGCGGTAAAAGCCAGTTTCAGAGGTGATTGTGGGCGATCGGCAATTTCTTCGTTCAAATCTGCCCAAAACCACAGACTAGCAGGAATCAAAGCTCTCCCGATGACCGATGACACAAAGCTCACAGGCAGCGCAGCCATCATCAGGTAAAGTGTAATTGTCAGCAAACTCGCCACTCGCCAATAGATAATTGACAAACGGACGATCGCCTCAGCTTTCTCAACGACAGCCCAAATCAGCACTACCAGCGGGATCGAAACCGTTAATAACACAGACAAGCGATAATCCATCCACACAAGGGGTTGAAACCAAGGCCCGGTGGCTGCTAATAAAAGACTTAACATATTTGGGAAAATATACTCACTTATTTGTGGAAAATCTTACCAGAAAATTGGGTCTAAAGCCCCGTTACATCGTATCTTAAAATGATACTACAGGTAGCATAACCGCCGATACACATGAGACACCAAGCTCAAACGACTGGTCGGAAAATAATAATGGTTAGTGGGTGGCGAACACCACGAATAAACATAGCCGGCCTCCTAACGTAAGCCTTGGACCAGAAAACTCAAATCTTGAATGTTAAACGTACCGTGGGGCGCACGGAAACAAGGAGAAAAATCTCCGAAAGCTTGGGGAGACAAGCCCTCTGGGGCTATCTAAGTTGGACTCAATGCTTGGTTCAATCGAACGGGTATTTGGTTTAAATATTGCCGAAAGGATAGGTAGTTTTAAGGTATGTCTGCGAACCAAGAATCCCCGTACTTTTAAGTCGGGGAGTGTCAATACAAAACAGCCAAAAAAGCAGCAATTGGGACATCTTTTTATGTTCCCGTTGCTACTTCACTTTTGCCAGATGTAGGCTGCATATTTTTCAAGATACAAAAAAAGAGATAGAGGGCAAATTTCGCCCTCACCTTTTGGCTCAACCTCTAAATTGCACCTTTATTCGTCGTAGATGCGGCACTCAGCAGCGTCAGGGTTCTCATCGCAATACTTTTCAAAGGAATTTTTGGGTTTAACTTGCTTTTGGTGGGAAGCTTCTGCTTGCAGTTCTTCCACTGCGTCCCAGGCGGCCGCACACTCGCCAGACGTGTTGCCAATCACGTCGCAAACGGTACGAGCGTTTTCGACTTCTTCTTCAATTTTTTCTTGGATGTTGCCAGCGGGTGTTGTTGTCATACTTGCCTGATGTCAATACTTTTGATTAAAACATTACATGAGATTGTGGCGTCAAACTGTATCAATCTTGATCTTTTAAGATTTGGTCGATCGCACAGTTGACACCAAACTGATTCATTTTCTGCCCATGTTAATTTATATTAACACAAGAATGGCTTTGTATAGGAAGCGATCGTCCAGCAGCAGAGTCCTACGGGATGCCGATGCAGGTTAACCTAATTTGATATACTCCCCAGCTATCAAGGCGAGGGGATTCTAAGGTCAAACAGCAATTGCAGGCGTAGCCTGTCTGACATCGCCTAACTTAACGGTTGATACCCCAACCGCACAAATATTCTTAGCTGCGTTTTCATCGCGTCCATTAATGGACTGACAGGACGGACAACGCCACTCTCTGACCGATAGATCCAACTCTTTCAGTACGTGCCCACAATTCGAGCAAGTCTTAGACGAGGGATACCACTGGTCGATGAACACCACTTGCTTCCCTTTCTTTGTTGCGACCCACTCAAGGATTTGAAGAAATTCCCCAAATGCCAAGTCCGAAATCTTTCGCCCCCATAAACACTGCATCCCTTTGAGATTCAATGTTTCAAAGCACAATACATCAAAATGAGTGGTCAAATCATGTGCCAACTTCCAAAACCAATCAGAGCGGCGATTAACCACGTCTTCATGTTTGCGGACAAGATTCAATCTCGCTCGTTCTCGATTCGCTGAACCTTTCCGTTTCTTGGAGTGCCGACGACTGGCTTTCTTTATGACATTGAGTGATTGTTTGAGGAATTGCGGTGATTCAATTTTGGAATCCTCTGAACAGGTGAGAAACGTTTTCAAGCCAAAATCAAACCCAGCGATTCTACTCATCTCGAATTTGGTTTCTGGTTCAACAACGCCATCTACCACGATGACCATAAACAACTCTCCTAGCGGAGTGCGCTTAATGGTTAAGGTCTTGACGGTTCCCTCAATTGGTCTAGAATTCCAATACTGATAGACACGATTCCCAATTTTGATCCGATTACCCGTCAAGAATTTGTAGCCCGCTTGTTTCAGAGTGAACGATTTGTATCGTCTGACTTTCTTGAAGTTGGGCGGTCTGACTCCTTTTTTGTGGTGCTTAAAGAACAGTTGGTATGCGCGTTCAATCCTCTGGCAGATATCCTGTACGGCTTGAGAGCCGACCGATTGCCAAAACGCTTTACGCTTTCTCAGCTTGGCAATATGAGCCTGAAGTTTCGCGCAGTTCAAATGCTTGCTCCACATCCGGTAGTACCGCTTGTGGAGGGCGATGCAATGGTTATAAATCACCCCAGCGGCATTGATTGACCGCTTGAGATGTTTATTCCGCTTGCTTTGATAGAGCTTGAACTTCAGTGTCTTCATGCTATTATTGTACAGCAGATAACCGGGTATCGCTATGAAAAAAAGATTAGATTTTCGGATCGAGGAATACGAGTTTCAAATTCTTGAAGATTACTGCGAATTAGTCGGCAGAACTAAAACCGATGTACTTCGGGAACTCATTAGAGGCTTAAAGACAAAGAAAAAGCCGTCCTAGAAGGACGGGGCTTTAGACCCATCTTCATGGTAAAAGATAGTTTTATACAGAAATTTGTCAAATGTACACCCAAAACGAAATGCAGTGGGTCAGCGCTTTATCAACGCGCCCCTCCTTGGAATCCGCCCTCAAAGAAGTTATAGAACAAGCCGATCGCCTTTTGGAAGGCCCCGCAGACTTGGGGCTGATATTTATCTCCTCTGCTTTTGCCAGCGAGTATTCTCGGCTGATGCCTTTACTCAAAGAATTACTGCCAATTCCGGCTCTGATTGGCTGCGGCGCGGGGGGAGTCATCGGTGCGAATCGGGGAGGTCTGACAGAAGAAGTAGAGGGTTCTCCAGCCATTAGCCTGAGTCTGGCACGCTTACCCGGAGTGAATGTCAGAACTTTTCACGTCGAAGCAGAACAAATGCCGGACTTAGATAGTCCCCCCGATACTTGGGTGGATCTTTTGGGTGTCCCGGCCCAGGAGGAGCCGCAGTTCATCATTTTAGCCGATCCCTTTTCGTCAAAAATTAACGACTTTTTGCAAGGGCTCGATTATGCCTATCCAGGGGCGCCGAAGGTAGGGGGACTAGCGGGCGGCGACGGTACTAGGACTACGGCGCTGTTTTGCAACTATGAGCTTTACCGAGAAGGGACGGTTGGGGTGGCTTTGAGTGGCAATATAGTTTTGGAGACGATCGTGGCTCAAGGTTGTAGACCGATCGGGCGTCCGTATCGGGTGACAGAAGGAGAGCGGAATATTTTGCTCAAAATCGAAGAACAAACCGATGATCCAGGGTTTGGGGGGACTGGGCGATCGCCCTTGGAAGCTTTGCGAGAGCTTGTGCAAACTTTGAGCGAAGAAGACCAAGAATTAGCCCAACACTCGCTGTTTGTGGGGGTAGTGAGCGATGAATTCAAGCTGGTACTAGAGCCGGGAGATTTTTTAGTCCGAAATCTATTGGGGGTAGATCCAAGAGTGGGAGCGATTGCGATCGGCGATCGAGTCCGTCTCGGACAGCGCATCCAATTTCACCTGCGGGATGCCCGCACCTCCGCAGAAGATCTAGAAATGTTGTTGGAACGTTATCAGCGAGCGATCGAGGACAGGGGTACATCCAGTGCTGGCGCTTTGATGTTCTCTTGTCTAGGGCGCGGTGAAGGGCTTTACGGCGAACCCAACTTTGACTCCCGACTATTCGGCCAATACCTCAACAACATTCCTCTGAGTGGCTTTTTCTGCAACGGTGAAATCGGCCCCGTCGGCGGAAACACTTTTCTGCACGGCTACACTTCCGTATTTGCGATTTGCCGTCAAAATTCCTAATTTGTTGTCAGTTAACTGTTGACTGACAAAATCATCTTTGAGTCAGATTCCGTAGGTTGGGTAGAGCGATAGCGAAACCCAACACCTTATTCTAGAAGAGTTGGGTTTCCCTGACGCTCTACCCAACACTATCTAACCATCTTGGTGGTTGCTATATAACCAATAACCAATAACCAAAAAGAAAAAGCGGCAGTCATCTGCCGCTTTTTCTTTTAACTAGATATCAGGAAACTGTTAATCAACCTTAGAAACTAAAGGTTGTCCGCAGGACTCCTACCCAGATATCGTCATTTTTGTTGTTGTGTTCAGGATTCATGATCACATAAACACCCGGTGTCACTGAGATAAAGTCATTGACTTGGAAGCGATAGAAACCCTCTACGTGATAAGAGGTGTCCTTATCTTTGGCGACATCGCTAGAAGTAACTTTTGGCGGTATGCCGAAGACAAAGCCCAGGAGGTTGCCTTTACGACCAAAGTCTGGCAAGGCCAAGGTGACAGCAGCGTTTTGGATGGTAGCGTCTCTGTTGGAGTTCCGCAGTTGTTCGGCCTTGGTGTAACCGTACCAACCGCCAAGTTGAAAGCGGCTGCTAGGCTTGAAGTTAACTTGTACACCAAAGTTGTCCGATCCAGTGCCTGCTTGACCGAAGGGCCGGTTAGCCAAGGAACTGCCTGTGCTACCCATGATACCTACATCGCCAGTCCGATTGTATTTCCGAACATAACTCGCGCCAACATCAAACGCTTTGCCTAGAGACAGGTTGAGCTGACCGATCGCGCTGAAGGAACCATCGAAAACTCCTCTGCTGCTTATGGGGTTAGGAGCGTCACCATCAGAAGCAAGATAACCTACTGTGGCTTTCAGCGTGTTGCTCAAGTTGTAATTCACAGCAGCACCAGCTCCTTCGGGACCACGGAAGATTGCTGGGTTGTAACGTCCAAACCTGGAGATAGAACCGTTACCACCATCTCCAAAGGGAGTAGTCAAAGGAGCAATATCATCCAGATTCAATCCTTTTGGTCCCAACCAGACTGTCGCATTACCTACTGGGAAGCGATAGAAGACCTTATCCAGGTTGAATGCGTTGGCACTGTCACCGTCAACGCCGAGGCGAGCCATGTTGGTGCCAGCGGCAGTGGCAGCACCGTAGTTGGGGAGGTTGACAGCTTGCAAGCGAGTTCTGAGCAAGTCCTTGCCGGTGAAACTGGTGTCGAAGTTCAACCGCACTCGGTAGCCGAAGGTGGTAGACGTTTTGTCGTCGTTAAGCTTTACACCATTTCCAAAGCTGTCGCTAGCCGTAAAGATTACTTCTCCTCTCAACTTGGTGGTGGTGGAGAATTGGTTGGCTTCGAGTTCAGCGGTGCGGGCTTCTAGGGCGTCTACTTTTCCGCGCAGGGTAGCGAGTTCCACTGCAAAGCTTTCTTGCAGCTTTTGCAGAACTGCTAAGTCATCTTTGGTGACGAAAGTACCTGTTGACGAGCTAATTAGCTTCGTTACTTGGTCTAAGCAGGCGTTGAGGCCGGCTGCAAATTCGTAGCGTGTCAGGGCGCGGTTGCCACGGTAGGTGCCATCGGGATAACCTGCGATACAACCGTAGCGTTCGACTAGGGATTGCAAGGCTTGGAATGCCCAGTCGGTCGGCCGCACGTCGGATAGTTGGGATACCGATGTCACTTGGGACATGGCTCCAGACTCTTCTGTTGAGATGGCTTGGGGAGCGGCAGGAACGATCGGGTTGCTGAGTTCTGCTGGTGCTGTCTGAGCAATTTCTACCTTAGCTGCGGTTGGCAGTTGAGTTTTGCCCGCTTGATTCAGACTGGTTTGCACTGCCAAGTCGGATGCTTGGGGCAATGCTACAGCGGCTGAACTGGTGTCTGGTTCGACTTTTGCCAGTTTTTCTGTGGAGTTAGCATCGGTCGCTTGGGCGATCGCTGGCTCTGAAGCTGGCGCTGCTGTTGCAGAGCTGCTGTTGATTGCCAGGATTTCCGAGGCAGCAGGGGTTGCTGCGACTGTTTCGGCGACTGGTTCTGTTACCAATGCTGCAATTGACTCAGATGGCTGAGCTGCTGCTAGCTGGTTGGCGACCGCAGTTGCGGTTGCTTCTACAGCGATCGCACCGCCGCAAGTAACTGTCGATAGTCCCAGAATGGCTGGGGATACTAGCAGTAAATTCCAAAAACTTCTGTTCATCATTCCTCACACCATCACACTATATTTACTTGAGCAGCAAGTCCCAACTGCTCGTTTTTGTGGTTTTCCACCTATTCACAATATATCTTTTACTGCTTCGCAGCCTATCTGTCAAGGTTTTTAACCTGAATTTAAAGCTAGCGGCCTTTGGGGACTGTTTTCTCGATTAGTCGAGAACAGAGGGATCGAGGCAGATGGCAGATAGATGCACTAAGGTTTGTAACATCTCACACTTGACAACTTATGAGTTTTGTGATGTCTGTGTGAAATATAGTATAATCTGCTCTATGGCAATATTTTAACACAATTTTTTCTAAGATTTACCAACGATATCTGTCTGAGTGTCTACAAAATAAAGTTTTTCAAGATAATAATATAACTCATCGCGCGATCGCTATTTTGGCAGGGATACTGAAGCCTTGTATGCTACGCTACATTCCCTAGTAATATATTTTTTATAAAAAACAAATGTTGTTGCAAGTTGAGGATTTGCAGCGATCGATCTATGTGTATAAGAATAAGTTTAAGAAGAAGTTTCGCCAGTTGGCGGGGTAGATACTGTTTATAAAATTTTCCCTAAAATTCCCTAAATCTACTCATCGACTACGCTACAATCGCTGTATGAGTAAGTTAATCGTTTAAAGAATTGGGAGTAACTGATGACATAAAGGTTTGGAGCTTGGCTACACTTGGATTATTTTGGGTAACTGGTATTAGTAAAAAAGTGAGGTTTTATGGAAGATTTTGGTGTTATTATTGCTTGCTGCGACCAAGATTATTTGTTTGCAAAGGGTTGCTGTGCTAGCATCCGATATTTCCTGGGAGATGTTCCCATCTGCCTGTTGATTGACGGTACGTTTTCCGTGACTCCCCTAGAAAAAGTTTACGGAGTGCGCGTCATTAATCACGATAGCGTCTCAGAGCCACTTCTGAGAAAAAGAAGCTTTGGTTGGGGAAAAAGTCATATGATTCCCTTTTGGGAAAGTCCTTGGCAAAATTTTCTCGTGATGGATGCAGATACAATTGTTTGGGGAGATGTCCTCAAATTGGCTAATTTTCAAGACTTCGACTTTATTATTGACCAGCCTTGTTACGATTACTCGGATGCGGATATCACGGAATTTTTCTTTGACATTCCGGGAGTCGAAAAGTATTTTCCAGATTTTCGTTGGCAAGAATATCGCTCTCGCTATGTCTGTCCAGGCACATTCTTTGGGAAGCGAGGTGTTTTCAGCTTAGAGGAGTATAGAAAGATTCTGGATTTTAATGATGAACATCCAGAGATATTTAAGTATGGAGACATGGGCTTTTTTAACCTGATGGTCTTCCGCGCCGCTCAAGAGGGCAAACTGCGGGTGCAGAATGTGGATATGCAGTTGTTGGCGCCGGATTTTGACCAGGATTTGCTGAGAAAGCGGTTTCCGATTGAGTCAAGCGGGCCTGGGGGCGATCGCACTCAGGCGACGGTGATTCACTGGTGCGGCCCGAAACCAACTTTATCGACATCTAAAGTTTACTCGGAACCGATGAATTTTTGTCGCCGGAAATGTCAGGAGGATGTTTGGAACCGCACGGGTTTGGCGGCCGAAATGTTGTTGCAAGTTGAGGATTTGCAGCGATCGATCTATGTGTATAAGAATAAGTTTAAGAAGAAGTTTCGCCAGTTGACTGGGAAGTAGAAATTAGGAGACGGCTTGGCCTTAGTCCCTACAATATTTTTTTGGGTAGGGACACGGCAATGCCCATTGGTGTCAACTTAAGGCTAAAAACCTTGATAAATCTCGCTTTTACCTGAGTATAGATCCCCCTAAATCCCCCTTAAGAAGGGGGACTTTGAGAAAGTTCTTGTCCCCCCCTTCTTAAGGGGGGTTAGGGGGGATCTAGGCCTAATCGTCAAACAGCAGTCTCTGACTACATTTGACCTTAAGTTGACACCTATGGGCAATGCCGTCTCCTCTATATTATTCCAGTGCTTAACCATCCAGATTTTGTAGGTTGGGTTGAGAAACGAAACCCAACACTCATGAATTGGGTGTTGGGTTTCGCTATCGCTTTACCCAACCTACAGCATAAAAACGGGGATGCACGCTGATTTTGGGTTGATTTGAGCTTAACCATCCAGGGGTAAAGTTGGGCCGGATGGTGGTAAAACTTGGCGGTGAACGGTGATTTTGTCACTTTCCCGCTGAGTTTGCATTTCTACAGCGATCGCCTCAAATTCGATTTCCATACAGCCGTAGGGGATTTCTAATTCGGCCATTGCCTGGACATTCCCCAAACCATTAGCTGCAAATTCAGTAATCCACCGAGGCCCGTCGAGAATCACATAGGTTTGCCGATCGTACACCCAAATTTTCACAAAAATTCGTGGCATCAATTCCGGCAATTGCACTCGGACTTTTACTAGCTTCCCTGCGACTATTTCCCTAGGTGGTTCGATAACGGGCATTGGTACCACCTCGTCTTGTCCCAAAACATAGGAAGTCAGCGGAGTTACTTCTGCTTCGACGACTCTTGTTTTCTTTTCCCCTAGGTTTTTCGGCGCTTGGGGCGCTGGTTCGTCGAAGATCACAAATTCTCTGGCTTCCCAGCTATTAGATTTCGGTTCGGGAATTGGAGATTCGTTGGCTACGACTGGTGGCGGAGTTGGGATACTTTCCTCCACGCCGACAATTTCCTCCCTGGTATTTTCCGCTACTTTCGGAGTTGGTGACAGCGAGGTGTTGTTCAGCCATTCGGGGGATTCACCTTTGCTGACGAAAGAACTCAGTCGCGACCAAAATCGATTTTCGACGTTTAAGGTTTGAAATGCCTGTTTTGTGGGTGCTGGCTGAGTTTCTGCTGCTGCTGTTTCTGGTTGGGGGCTGTTTTCGGGTTTTTGGTCGATCGCAGGAACTTCCACTTTTTCCAGGGAATTAGCGATGTCTGAAGGTAGGGCTGGTGAATCTAACTTGACATCTGGTGGTTGAGTTGCTACCTCAGTTTGAGGAGACTTGGCAATTTCCGAGAGCAATTTTTCTCGGTTGCTGTCAGCAAGTTTGCGACCAAATGTCGGCAATTCTAACTTGTTGTTAACACTCTTATCCTGATGGCTACTGAGTTTTGGGGGTAATGTTTGATTGGTTTGGTCGGCGGTTGGTGCAGAATCTAAGGATTTTTCTACTAGCTTAAGGAAAGATAGATTAGGTTCAATAGGAGCTTGTTTTGAGTCAATCAGAGAGGGTTCAGTTTTGTATTTCTGTTCGCCGAAATTGTCTTCAATGACATCTAGAAGCTGCTCTAAACGGGCTGTAATTGTGAAAACTTGGGTGGATAGGGTGGCATTACCAATGCGAAGAATTGCTTCTCCTAAAATTAGGCGGCTTTTCGACTCGGCTGGAATGTAGGTGACGCAGCCAAAGATGCAAGGGGGCAGTTGTTCTGGCATCGGCTGCTGGATTTCTGCGAGAACTTGTGAGGTTTGGGGATCGCGCAGGTAGATTTGCAGTTCAGCAGAACCGATCAGTTTTGTGAGTTCTGCGGTTTGGGATTCGGGAATTGGTGTCGGGTTTTTGCGGGAGGTTTGGGGAAGATCGATTTTGCCGGAAATGATTAATGGGCGGCCTAGTTGGGTGACGAAGGTTTCTCGATCGAGGACGATTTGCAGGTTGTATGGGGATTTGGGCTGCGGTGGTTGCGGAATCGGGAATTGGTAGATTTTTGTGGGCTGCGGTTCTGGTATGGGTGTGGCGCGATCGGCTGCTGCTGCAAGTTCTGAGTCTATTGTGGAACTTGTGAGTTCTGTGGAGTCGATCGGCTGTAGTGGTTCCAAGGTTTCCGATTCTGCCTGCAATACTTCCAACTGAACACCGTACTGCCAAGGTTTAGCTGGTTTTGATTCAGGATCTGCCAAGCAGGAAAGTTCCCACTTACCTGGTTTGAGGCGGGTGTAGGGAATGATCACGACTAATCCTTCTGGATTGGTGCGAGTCGATCGACTTTGGACTTGTCGCTGCGGTGGTACTTGCAACAGTGAAGTATAACTAACGCGAATTTCGATGTCAGCGTTGGGGTGCGGAACCCGCGCCACGACGCGATACCTACCTTCTAGAATTTCCACGTCGGGGGTTTCTAGCGGCAACCAAGCGCGATCGCCTTCTTTTTGTAGCAAAAATTCTAATTTTTTCATTTTTCTTTCCCCTTGGAGATCTCCGCTTTATTCCTTCAAGGTTGGCGGTGGTTTATTTCCCGACGGCTACAGCTATCAGATTACTCTGTGTTTTACACTTTAACACTCGATCGGTCAATCGATTTTGGATTTCGGATTTTAGATTGAAGAATGCAGATCGTGCATTGTAGGATCGATCTATGTTAGAGCAAGTAGGTTGGGTTGAGCGAAAGCGAAACCCAACACGAGATTTTCAATCCCTTGTTGGGTTTCGAGACTACATTTTCAATCCCTTGTTGGGTTTCGAGACTCAACCCAACCTACATATATAGCAATCCTAAATCATTTGTGAATTTCTTACTCCCTCCCCTTAATAAGGGGAGGGTTGGGGTGGGGTAAAAAACCTTACGACTCATTTAGGACTGCTATATCTACATTTTCAATTCCTTGTTGGGTTTCGAGACGAGATTTTAAATCCATTGTTGGGTTTCGAGACTCAACCCAACCTACATATATCGATTTTAGATTTTGGATTGAAGAAAGCAGATACTTCTCAACAAGGACTCCCGATGATGGTGAAAGCTGACCAATAATAAGGATGAGAGAGATTTTTGGTATCAAGTTGGGGAATAGACAAAGGCAACAATCTTTCCCCTCTGGAACTTCGCAATTGACCATTTTCGATCGTGACTTTGCCTTCGATCGCAGCTATTTGTGCTTGTCGCATCGCTTCGGCTTTAATGATTGGAATATCCTTTGGTTTGCTGACTTTTAATTGGTGATAAAACTCGGTCATTAGCGCTAGAGTACCTGCATCGCTGACATACCACAAGCTAGCGAGGGCAGATTTTGCTCCTGATTGCAGCGCTAAGCCAGCAAATCCTAATTCTGCCTCCTTGTCTCCTATGGCTGTTTTACAAGCACTTAATACTAATAGTTCTAGGGGCGGATTATTCCATTTTAAATCTCTCATTTGATTCAGTCCCAGTTGCGTGTCCCAAAATTGAATGTAGGAATTTTGGGGCAGTCCAGACCGGAATTCTGCATGGGTAGCGAGATGAATAATTCTGTATTTTTTTTGAAGTAGCTGGGATTGCAAGTTGACTATAGTGAAATCTTCGTTCAGCAATGATTGACCAGGCCACTCTTGCGCGATCGCACTTAGTTCCAATTGCACTGCTGGTAGTGGTTGTTTATTGGATGTTTCCGAGAACACTGATGCCCCCATTCTTAGGACTTGGGCGTTTTTGAGGTCTTTGTATCGAATATCTGTAAATTTAAACGCGGGAATACGGGCTAGACTATATTTTTGGATCAGAAATTGCTGTCCGTCGTGCATTGCAGCTAGGGGCAAAGTTCGCAAACCTTCGCCCACACAGAATAGTAGAGTTTCAATTTTTGCGGCTTGTAAGTCCGCTTCCAGGGGCGCTATCATCCATTGATACAGTTTTTGGGCTGGTTCTAAATAGCTGGTAGTGTTGATTTTCCTGGGGTTGGTAATTTCGCTACTGAATGCTTTTGCTACTTCCTTCAAGTTGCTTAATTTTGCATCGGGTACACTGCGGAGGATTGGCGCGCGATCGGGCAAAATCAATATTAGTTCTAGTTGGTCTGTTCGCGGTATGGCATAAATTAAAGCTGGTTTTTTCTGAGTTTCAACTGCTAGGCGAGATAGAGTTTTTGCTATTTGTCCCGCAGTTTGCGATCGAGCCCCAAAATTGGCTGAAAAATATTTTTGATAGTCTTCTTCCCAGTCTAGTTCGATTCTGGTTACGGCTTCGGCAAGGTTTCCTTCGTCGAGGATCTTTCTCATTTCTTGCCCATTAAGTCCATCTGTTCCTATTGGCTGGGCAACTGTGCCGAGGTTAGCCGTACTCCACCAGAAAAATATGAATGTTAAACAGTAAAAAAATGCTGCTTTAATTCTCTTATAAGTTTTATTTTTATGACGTTGTTTCTGGGATTGGTAGTGCATTATTTTATGCCGATTATTTAAACCTTCAATCCTTGAAAAAACCAGAGGTTTTAATCTGGATGGAAACTAGGACTATCTTTGCCAGATTATAGCATCAACAGTCGTAGACACAATTCCCTATGCCCTATGCCCTATGCCCTATGCCCTATGCCCTATGCCCTATGCCCTATGCCTTCGATAACAGCTTTGCCAAAACATTTCGCGTTATCTGTTGAGCTCCGCTATTTAAAAAAGCCGATCGCAACTGTGGCGCATTATAATCATCCAATCCCCACACCCACTGCATCGAACCAGTCGCAAATACTTTCGCCCCCGAATCTGCCGTATAAACCGTCATGTCAGCATAGCGAGTCCCCCCACCATAAGGATAGGGAGAATGGGCTACACGAACTATATTTTTCGGGGCATTGCCAAACATTCGATCGACTTCATAACCCAACAATCCCCGCAACTTATCACCCTGTTTTAAATCAGTTTTTTCGAGTAGCCAATCGGGGGCATTGTCATCAATCACAATATCAGAATTCACCTGAAATGTTTCGTACATCACACCGATCAAAGCATCTTCCGGGCGGCCGATAGCACTGTCTCGCCAGCGAGTTGTCACCAAAGAATTGAATATTGGTGATTTGTTGTAACTAGCTATTTGGGCAACTTTTGATTTGCCGATTCCATACTTTAGTTCTCCAGAAGCAGCTATTTCTACAGGTAAATCAACAGTACCAACTGGCTGAGTCAATCCGCCCATAGGATCTAAATCTGCCATTTCTTTATAACCCACAATCGTTCGATTTACTTCGCCAGTAATTCGGCTCGGTTCTAAGCGAATTTGCCAATAGCAAATATTAGAACCAAAAAAACCAATGCTAACGCCTTTATCCCTAGCTGTCTCTATATTGTCCCGCATATCTCTAGACCAATACTCATCGTGACCTACGGATAAAAATGCTTTGTGAGATAATAGCAACCGTGTGTTAAAATGGGTGTCAATATTAGTGGCATAGGTGACATCATAGCCTTCTTTTTCCAGCCACCTCACCATATTGTATTCCCAGCCACCGCTCGAAGTTCTCCTTTTAGGCTGAAAATTGGTTAAAAATTCCCCCGCACCCATACCGTAAGCTGCGTTGCGGTTGGGACTCATGGCGTAGGGTCGATTGAAGGAAACTTTATAAGCTTGTTTGCCGCGACTGTTCCAGCGGTAAAGGGATTTGTGACCCCAATTGTTGTAAGCTTGAAAGGTAGTGACGCTGGATTGAAATAAAAGATCGGATTTGCGATCGTCATCCCGGACTACAAATATAATGTAACTTTGCTTGCCAGTTTTGCTGGCGGTTAGCTTGGCTAAGTAAATGCCGCTAGTCCAATCATCGGTGCGATCGGGAATTTGCCAAATATATGGGTCTTGCCAATGGCACTCGATTAGTCCCGATGCTTCGTCTTCTTGCGGCGGAGATTGTCTAATTCCCTTGCGAATTATTGGGTCATTCATCCGTCGTCCGCCCAGCCCATTATACCATCCCATCCGAAATATGTCTATAGTATAATTCGGTTCATTGGTATTAACAAATAGTTTAATTGCATCACCCCGATTAACGCTAGTAAGAGAGGCATAACCTTCGATTTCTCGTTTGATAGCAGGATTTGTTAACTGCCAATCGGCGGTACCGGGCTTTTGGTTTTCTAGCGCTGTGAGATTAGTTGCGATAGCACTTTTTTCCAGACTAGAATAGTTTTGAGAACTTGCTGCTGTCTTAGCAAAAAAAGGAGCAACTAAGCCTATTAAGAAAGCTCTGATAAACTCTCGACGACGCAATCTCCCAAATAGTCTAATTGTCATCCGATTTTAGATTTTAGAGTCTCGAAGGTGATGTAGGCTACACAAAACTTTACATCTGTCAAAAAACATCATACCTTAGATAGATTCCAACGAGTCAGGTTTGCTGAGATTGGGGTTTCAAAGAGACAGAGTAAGACAACTTCGGTTGCATCAGTCATTGAAGCGTGTTAAATTTTTGCAAAGCCGTCAAGCGAAGGCGATGTAATGAGCGTAGCCGAAGTGACGGGGTTTCAAACCCATTTTTTTGATGAGTCAATCAACCAATTCTCCGCTACCTCAAACAGTTTCGCGACGAACCGCCCTCAAATTCCTCGGAGTCGGTGCCGCCGGCGGACTCCTCGGCTACTCTCGATTTTCCAAGCCAGAGCCCACCATTTTTGTGCAAGAAACCCTCGACTTACCGCGACTGCTAAACAAACCCAAAACCGTTATAGTGGTCGGTGCTGGTTTAGCTGGGCTCGCCTGCGCCTACGAACTTAGTCAGCGAGGTTTCGCCGTGACGCTGTTGGAGAAATCTCCCCAACTAGGTGGCAAAATTGCTAGTTGGCCGATTCAAGTCGGGAACCAAACCTTTATGATGGAACACGGTTTCCACGGTTTTTTCCCGCAATACTACAACCTCAAAAGTGTGGTTCAAGAACTAGAAATTACGGATAATTTTGTATCTTTAGAATCCTACGCCGTTATCTTTCGAGATGGCAAATACAAACCGGAAGTTTTTCGTCCTAACCATTCAGCTTTTCCCTGGAATATAGTTGACTTGGGAATAGCTTCTCCCAACTGGACGAAGTGGGGAATCAATCTGACTAAACCCGCACACTGGCAAGTATTTCGAGAAATTGGCGGTTTTCAAACTCAAAAAAGTTTCGCTAGACTCGACAATATATCAGTTGCCGATTGGGTAAAAGGTGAGTTTCCGCGCGGACTTTACGACTTGTATTTTATGCCTTTTGCTAAATCTAGTCTCAACTCTCCCGACGAATTGAGTGTGGGAGAATTAATGCAGTTTTTCCACTTTTACTTTTTCGGAAATCCCGAAGGTTTAGCCTTTAATGGTACGCGGCAAGATATGGGAACCAGTTTGGTACAACCCATTGCTAAATCCATTGAAAAAAAAGGTGGCAAAGTATTGACAGATGTCGCTGTTAGTGGAATTCACTGGGAAAACGGCAAGATTAATTCTCTGAGTTATCAGTCGGGAGATGTGCAAACTAAAATCCCTTTTTGGGTAAAACATAACTCGCTATTAAATGACAGTAATTCTACAGAATATTTCGGTGCTGGAGATAGCGTCTATGCCACAGTACCGGGAGGACAAGAGGCGATTTCTCTCAGTTGCACTCACCAAGGCTGCACAGTTCAAAAACAGAATGATGGTCAATTTCACTGTCCTTGTCACGGCGCAGTTTTTGATGCCGAAGGGCGAGTTGTCAGCGGGCCAGCACAACGGGATTTGCCCAGATTTAAGGTAGTTGCAAAAAAAGCTGATGAGGTACAACTAGCAGCAGCCATCGACAATTCTCAACCTCAAAAATTGGGAGAAACATTGCAGGCTGATTACTATGTTTTGGCGGCCGATGTGCCGGGGATGCAGCATTTGTTTAGTTTGGCTAGCGGTGAGGTGAATCCACAGGTGCAGAGTCGGATTGAGGGGTTGAAAATCGCCGATCCGTTTGCGGTGGGTCGTTTTTGGTTCGATCGCGATTTTGCATGGAAACACAGCAATTTTAGCTCGCTTTCCGGCTACAAACTGACTGACAGCATTACGCTTTACCACCGGATTCAAGAGCAATTCATCGCGTGGAACAAAGAAACTGGCGGCAGTGTAGTGGAATTACACGCCTATTGTTACAAGGAGAAAGAGTTTCCGAATCAAGAAGTTTTGCTTGCCACTTTTGAGCAAGAATTGTATGAAATTGTGCCGGAATTAAAAGAGGCAAATATGCTGCACCGGGAATTGGTAAATCAAAAGAATTTCTCTGGTTATCCGCCCGGTAGTTATGCGGAACGCCCGGAGACTTGCTGTGATGTACCTAATCTTTTGTTTGCGGGAGATTGGGTGAAAATGCCGTTTCCTTGCGGTTTAATGGAAAGGGCGGTGAGCAGCGGTTTGTTGGCGGCTAATGCTATTTTACATCAGGAGGGTTTGCAGAGGCGATCGCTCTTGACGGTAAATCCTGAAGGCGTACTGAAAATCTAAGGTTTGCAGCAGTAGCTATTTTGTAGGGTGCGTCGCCGCCGCCAAATCGAGCTTCGCAAGTAGATTGTTGATGGCGACGCACCCTACTATTTTGTAGGGTGCGTCGCCGTCGCCAAATCGAGCTTCGCAAGTAGATTGTTGATGGCGACGCACCCTACGGTATTTACAGGAACGTTAAGCTTGGTATAATCTGGGAATATTTGTCATGCAAAATAACACGCTAAAATCTCCATTTCAGAACACTGACAAAACTCACATCCGCCAGTTAGGGATTAACCTCAATCAATGGTATACTGTGGCTCGGAGTACAGAGGTACAAACTCAGCCTTTACCTGTGGTAATATGGCATAAGGCGATCGTCCTATTTCGCGATAGTGCAGGCAAAATCAACGCTTTAGAAGATAGATGTCCGCACCGACAAGTTAAACTTAGTCACGGTAAAATCAAAGGGGATTTGATAGAATGCGCTTACCACGGATGGCGGTTGAATGCAAGGGGGGAATGTGCAGAAGTCGATTATTTGGCAGACAATCAAAAGTTGCCTAACTGCAAAATCAGCTCCTTTCCAGTCAAGGAAAAAGACGGTTTTATCTGGATATTTCCCGGCGACGAGACGAAAGCGGAACAGATAGATTTATTGAGTTTGCCAGAGTGGGAACATCTCAATTATATTGCCACGGTTGCAGTGATTGACTGTCAGGCAAACCATTCATTTTTGATTGAAAATTTGATGGATATGTACCACGGACATTTGCACGATGATTGGCAAGCTTGGGCTAATCCAGTGTTAAATACTTTAGACGAAGATGAGCATCAAGTAACGGCTCTATACCAGGCAGAAAGTTATTATAAAATAGATAAAATCTGGTCAATCTCTCAATTATTTTTTAAATCTTTGCGACAACTGCACCCGGAACCTTTAAAGGTAAGTTATGTTTACCCACACTGGGTTTCAACTTTGGGGAATGACTTTAAGATTTATTGTTTGGTTTGTCCGGTAAGCGAGACAGCAACTCGCGCTTATTTAATTCATTTTACCTCATTAAATGCGTTTTGGCGACTGCACAAATTGCCTGTGTGGTTTCGTAAGTTTATTAAAGATAGTTGTTTCGGTGCGGCTCAAAAGTTATTAGATGGTTTGGTGCGGCAGGATGTGTTGATGATTGAGGAAGAACAACAGGCTTTTTTGCAAAGTTCGGAAAGAAAGAGTTACGAATTAAATCGGGCTTTAGCCAGCGTGCAAAGGTTGATGAGAAGTCAGGCGGAAAAATGGTAAGATTCGGAGTAACCGCTGGAGTTATTTCTTTTTGGAATAAAGTTATGGAGTTTTTATACATGGATGAATCTGGCGATAACGGTTTGGTGGAGGGAAGCACTGATTTTTATATACTGGCGGGAGTGGCCATTGAAACCAATTATCTCAAAGAATTGTTTTGGATCGTACTAAACTTTAGACAATCAATTTCTCAAAGATACGGCTTGAAAATTCAGGAATTAAAAGGCTCCGACCTCTTTGCTCACAGAGGAGCTTTTTTTAATTCATTGGCAAATCCAGTCGATATGGAGGATATTTACATAGGCATCGTGAATATCCTTTGCGACTCACCAATTCAACTATTCGCTACTGTCAGATCAAAAAATGAATTCAGAAATCGTTACAGTCAATTAAATAAAAAATCTGTGAAGCTTTTTAGCGAAGAAATATGGAGAGAATTTTTGTCAATCTATGAGAACTATCTCCACGATAAATCTCGCGCAACTAAACAATCCCAGAATGGGCTAATCTATTTCGATCGCAATCCATCTCAAGAGAAAAATATTAGAACAATCGTCAGAGAGCGGTTTCGGAAATTCGATATCCAGTCTGAATATCCAGAATGTGGCATCGTTGAAGATGTAGTTTTTCGTGATTCCCACAGTTCTTATTTTATCCAATTAGCTGATATTTTAGCTTTTACAGTTAGTCGCCTGATAACTGGACGCGGGAATAATGACGTGTTTTCCATCAAACCAGAAATTGCTTCAAAACTGGAAGCTAAAATCATATTAAGGAAAGGAAAATTTACTCATCTATAAACTCAAAGAGAACCCTGTCGGGTTCTCCTTGAGTTCTTGATGGGTACAAGATTTAAGTTGAATACTGGCGCGGCCTACACTGCCCTATCGAACAGTTCGGTCGTACATTACTGATTATAGCTTGCTTTTTAGCAGAAGGCAACCCATATTTCTAACTTGCCCGAAAGCGACACAACCCAAAACCTAAAGCCGATGGCTTGATTAGATTGGTTGCACCTCTCCTAAAAATCGCCAATCTGAGTTAATCTGCCGCTATCTGCGGTCAAAAAAATCTAAATCCCGCAGCACAAAGCTTACTTTTTCGGCCGCTGCTGTTGATAAACACTAACAACTTTATCAGCATAAGTAGCAGTCGCCCCGCTTTTACAAGCAGCGGATTCACCTGTCATCCACCAGCAAGCGGCGCGGCGGATAGCGGCTGTTTCATTGTTACCGCTAGCTTTGTATTCATCGCGCAACAAATCTCGCGCTATACAGGTAACAATTGATTTGGCTTTTGTTGCATCAGCCTCAAATTGTTGGGGTGTTAAATCCTGTTTGGTACAGAATTTTGCCCAACGGGAAATATTGCTGGGTAAAAGTTGCCACTGGCTGTACATTCCGTCATTTGCTGTTTGAGGCGGTGCGGCTTGTCGCAGTGCTTCTACGAGTGCGGAAACTTGGGCATCGGTAACTGATGCCGCTGCTGCTGGAAGTGCTTGCAATCCGAGGCTAATTATGAGACTGCTCAATAGTAGATTAGTTTTGGCGATCGACTTTAAATTCATTTAGCAATGCCCTGTTTGATTTAAACTTTCTTTACTGCAAAAAAGTATACTATTTTTTCGATCGAAGACCTCTGTCTTAAGTATGGTTTGCCCGCAGTTCGATCGCATATTCACCCTTCCATCACAAAGTCAAACAAGCGATGAGCCATTGCTAATTTGCTGCAAGATGCGATTTCTACCTGCTTTCCTTCGGCATTAATCAAAATTGCTTGATTGGTATCACTGCCGAAACCTGAACCTATTTTGTCGATCGCATTTGCCGCAATTACATCCAGTTTCTTCACCCGCAATTTCTCTAAAGCCGGCTTGACAATATCACCAGTTTGTGCTGCAAACCCGATGAGTTTTTGATGCGACTGTTTCAATCTTCCCAATTCGGCCAAAATATCCGGTACCTGTGTCAACTCCAAAGCATCGGGGAGCGATCGCTTCGGCAATTTCTGACTGTGGTATTCAGTCGGTTTCACATCCGCCACCGCCGCAGCCATCACCGTCAAATCCGCATCGGTGAAACATTCCAGCATCGCCTGTCGCATTTCTTCTGCACTCGTCAGGGCGATCGACCTCACACCTAGCAACGGCACTTCACCCGTTATACTATGTACCAGAGTAACGATCGCCCCACGATGCAATGCCGCCCGCGCCAAAGCAATTCCCATTTTCCCCGTAGCAGGATTGCCGATAAACCGCACAGGATCGAAGTATTCCCGCGTTCCTCCCGCACTGATTAACACCCGTTTACCAGCTAAATCGCGATCGCCCTTCGTATACAACAACGACTCTATCTGCGCCAAAATCTCACTCGGTTCCGCCATCCTGCCCGCACCCACGCGATCGCACGCCAGCATTCCCGTCCCAGGTGACATAGCATGATATCGCCCATCAGTCAATACTTCCCGCCAATTTCGCTGCACCGCCGGCTGTTCCCACATATCCGTATTCATCGCCGGTGCCAAAAGAATCGGGCACTTAGAAGCCAACACCGTATTTGTCAGCAAATTATCAGCAAAACCCCCCGCCAACTTAGCCAAAGTATTCGCCGTCAGAGGAGCAATTACAAAAACTTCCGCCCATTCTCCCAACAGAATATGCAGAGGCCGCCCGTGATTTGGTTCCCAGAAATCTTTGTCAGTAAAAGCACCCAGGCGGCAGAGAGTAGCAAAAGTCAAAGGCGTTACAAACTCCGCGGCTGCATCAGTCAAAATCGCCCTCACTTCAACTCCAGCCTTAGCTAAAGTTGAGACTACTTCACAAACTTTATAAGCCGCAATCCCGCCACTCACCCCGATTAAAACTCGTCTACCCTTCATTTGTTTTGAATAAAAAAATTAGGAGAAAAGTTCTTGTAGGGACACGGCAATGCCCATAGGTGTCAACTTAAGGTAGAACCAATAGTCCGACAGGGGTTGAAACCCCTGTCTCAAAGCGCAAGTCCTCTTAAGAGGACTAAAGAACTCATTAGTCCTCTTGAGAGGACTTTCGCTATTAGACAGGGAATTCATTCCCTGGCGGGCTTTCGGCTTAAGTTGACACCAATGGGCAATGCCGTGTCCCTACGGGGATAATAAATCTGCAACAAAATTTGCTGCTCACTTTCTCCTAAAACCTACTGAGATTTTTGCTATTTTTGAGACTAAGCTTCGTCGTAAGCTTCCATGTCCAGAAGGTGAAGATAAGGCTCAACCATCTCCGGCCGCTGAAAGGCAAGCGATCGCAGCAAATGCCAATCATTCAATCCCTCAAAAGGATCTGTGTAATCATCCACTTCCAAACGGACAGCCAATTCTGCCACGTCCTCCGAAGTCAGTACAGCAATATCGCGCGATGCTTTGGTTAAAGTTTTCATCTTTATTCCCTCCCCGAAATTTCCGCCATACTACATCCTAATCCTTTAATCAGATTTAGACACAGTTTCTAAAACAAAACTTCGCATTAGATCTATAATTTCGGGTTTAATCTCATGTCCCATCGGAAATTCATGATACTGCACCGACGCTCCCCAAGCAGTGAAACTATCCCGTGCGCGAATTGCCGCACTCACCGAAACAACACTATCTTGAGTACCATGTACGATTAAAACTGGCGGCAAAACACTACCCACCACTGGTGACATCGAATGTAAATAACCGCTCAAACAAATTAAACCTGCTAGGGGCAAAGTTAATCCCACATCCAGAGTCATCGCTCCACCTTGAGAAAAGCCACCTAAAATCGTCCTAGACAAAGGCACACCAGTGCTACTTTCTAAAGACAACAAAAATTCCTTCAGCAATTGCCTACTTTCTAGCAATCCTTTCGAGTCATTTCCCTGAAGGTCATACCACATTTTGCCGCCCGGTACTTGGGGATGGTTCAAGGGGGCATCGGGAAACACAAATTGATAATCTGGCAAATTGAAAGCGGGCGCTAGGGAAGTCAAATCGCGAGCATTGGCTCCCCATCCGTGCAAAGAGACAATCAAAGCGACTGGTTTGCGATCGGTTGTTGGTGGAATGCTAATAAATTTCAAAGACATCGTAATTAGTAATTAGAAGGAAGAAGGAAGAAGGAATGATTAGAAATTAGGATACGGCAGTGCCGTATCCCTACAATTAATCTGGCTGGCGTAGGGACACGGCACGTGCAGTCTCCTCTATATCATTCCGATCCAACCTGAAACGATACTAGATAAATTATAAATTGTTATGTCGATTCAAACTAAAATATTTTTCAAATGCGGTAAAAAAAACAAAAAGAAGAGGATCTTACCTCTTCTTTATATTCCTGAAATTTTCGGTTGTCTAAGCACTTCTTTGTTCACCGAAACCAGATTGTAGCCCTTCTTGTGTCGAGATTAAATTCCACCCTTGGGCTCTCAGCTTTTGAAACGTTGCCCACCCTTTAGAACCATCCGGTTCTAGGTAGTCCGATGCAGCGTATTGTGGAAAAGCTGTATAAGGCCGCCAAGATTGGCGGGGTTCAGTGCGTAAGTGCAATATTGTTTCTCCATTGCTTCCGTATCTAGGCAACCAACACATTTGTTTCAGCATATCTAACACTCCATAGTTTTGGCTCTGTACAAGTCGATCGCGGGAAAATTCCATTTAACTTTTCGGTTTTCCCCTTGCCTTATAAGTACACACTGATTCTTGCTTTTTCCCGATCGAAAAACATCTTTCTACCGTATTGGTTTTCTTCTTTTCAAAATGTTCCTCAAGTTACATTTATTAAAAATCCCTGACGATTTATTTACTTATTAAAAGTTAAATGTATTTTCATAAAGGAGCGTTGCCAAGTTTTTTGCTGTTTTGACTACATTTTTTGTGGATAAAGCAGCATTTCCAAGAATGCTCGGCGGCTAATGAACATGGCGATAAATAATTGCTTCTAATTTGTCGATGTCAAAAGGTTTGGATAGGTATCCAACGCAGCCAGCTTGCAGAATGCGATCGCGATCTTCTGTTTTTGCCAGTGCTGTGATCGCAATAATTGGAATATTTATCAGTTGTAGGTTTTGCTTGAGGCGACTCACCAGTTCTATACCGTCTATATCCGGTAAACAAATATCGAGCAAAATCAGGTCGGGAAGTCGGGAGGCTGCTGCTGAGAGAGCTGTGCTACCGTCTTGGGCTCCCACATACTCGCAGCCGAATAAATCGAGTATTTGGGCTAGCAGTTCTAAATTGTCCTGATTGTCGTCTACAGCTAAGACTAAGGGACGTTTGTGTAGCAACAGTCGATCGCTATTGGCAGACGAATATTCTAAATCTTGATTCCTGTTGAGGTAATTCATAAATACCTAGGGGGCGCTTCCTGTAATTTTACTGATCCTATGATATGGGCTTAATTCAATTCAAGGATGAGCTTCTATTTTTTATTGCTTTAGTCTAAAGAGTTTAACCTCTGTACTATCACTGAAAAAAGTATAGATTTTGATACAATATCATACTATCATGAAGTGTGTATTGCTTCTATTGCTTCTATTATTTCTATTGTCATATTTTGTAATATATAGCAATCCTAAATCATTTGTGAACTTCTTACTCCCTCCCCTTAGCAAGGGGAGGGTTGGGGTGGGGTAAAAAACTTTATGACTCATTTAGGATTGCTATAGTGCGAGTTAGGATAATAACCCCCAAAAATGCTACAATCAAGGCTGGGATCAAACCAAACAGCTCATAAAAAATGATAAAAATGTCCAAATCAGTATTAGAACAAGAAGATTTACTCAATCGAATTACTACTCGTATCCGACACTCTTTAGAACTGCAAGAGATTTTGACCACAACGGTAATAGAACTCCGTAACTTGTTAGGGGGCGATCGGGTGAAAATTTATCGGTTTGAACCTGACGGCAGTGGCGAGGTAATTGCTGAGTCGATTAATGGCAATAATTTGCCCTCACTGCTGGGTTTGCATTTTCCCACAGGCGACATTCCCAAGAGCGCTCGCGAAATGTTTATCAAAGCTCGGCAGCGAGTGATTGTAGATGTGGGATTGAAGCATCAAACAATTAATCGATTAGATTGTCCAGAAACAGGCAAAACTTTAGATGCTGAAGATATTCGCTATAGTGCCGTAGACCCCTGTCACATTGAGTATCTGAGGGCTATGGGGGTGCATTCTTCCCTGACGGTGCCGATTTTGCATCACAATCAGCTTTGGGGGCTGCTGGCTTGTCACCACACGCAACCCAAACGTTTTAGCGATCGAGAATTGAAAATTGTGCAATTGCTGGTGGATCAGCTTTCAATTGCGATCGCCCAATCTGCCCTCCTGAGTCAAGCCAGACAGCAAGCCCGCGACGAAGCCATTGTCAATCAAATTAGCAGTTTGCTCCACTCTCCCCTGGAATTGGCAGAAATTAGACACACAGTTCTAGAACAAACCGTCAAAGCTTTGCAAGGTTCTGGCGGTAGATTATACATTGCCCCGGAAGGAGTCGATTGGCCTGCCGAACTTTATACCTGCGGTCAACAGCCACAGAATTTAGAAATTGAAAAAAGCCAGTTTTGGCAAAAAATTATGGGTTTTAAAAACTCTAATCCAGTAGCGACATATGATGCTACTAATTTGCACAAAATCAAAATTTTTCCCAGTATAGATTTGGATGAATACAACCAAATAGACTTGATAATTTCCGATTACATCATACCAGAATTATACGCTATTTCAGATATTTCTAAAGAACCTAAAATCAAATCCTTATCTTCACATTTTCTGGAAGTTTCTATCCGGTCAATACTCGCAGTGCCACTGCAATATCGCGATCAGTGCATCGGCTGTCTTACCATTTTTCGCAATGAAATAGAAACAGAAACTTTATGGGCTGGACAGCGTGAGATAGAAGCCAGGAACGACCGTCCCCGAAAGTCATTTGCAGCTTGGAAAGAAATCAAAACAAAACAAGGTCGAGAGTGGAAAAATGATGAAATGAAGCTAGCGAAATATTTGGGGACTCACCTGTATATGGCGACAATGCAGAGGCGTGTAGAGGCGATGATTCGACATCAAGCTTCTCACGACCAACTAACAGGTTTGGCAAACAAATTCCTATTTAATGAACAACTCTCCCTAGCTGTAGCTAATGCCAACCACAATGGAGAAACATTGGCAGTGATTTTTCTAGATTTGGACGGTTTCAAAAATGTTAATGATACCCTCGGTCATGCTGTAGGCGACCAGTTACTCAAAAGTGTAGCTGGGCGCTTGACTAACTGTTTGCGTGGGGGCGATTCGATTGCGCGCTGGGGTGGAGATGAATTTACTTTGCTGCTTTACAATATTAGCTGCGCTCAGGACGCAACTGATACTTGCCAAAGGATTCTCGACAGTTTATGTACTCCTTTTCGCTTTGAGGAGCTGGAACTTTATATCAAAGCCAGTTTGGGAATTGCTTTGGCTCCTTACGATGGGGAAGATGCCGAAACTCTGCTGAAAAATGCCGATGCTGCTATGTACAAAGCAAAACAGAAAGGTCGGAATAATTATCAATTTTACACGACAGCGATCGGCAACAAAGCATCGGAGCGGCTGAGATTAGAAAATAATCTTTACAGAGCTCTAGAAAATTCTGAATTTTTGCTGCACTACCAGCCGCAAATAGACTTAAATACTGGCAAAATTGTTGGCTTAGAAGCTCTGGTTCGCTGGGAGCATCCCGAACGCGGGTTTATGGCACCAGATCAATTTATTCCCTTAGCTGAGGAAACAGGATTAATCTGTCAGATTGACGAGTGGGTGTTGCGAACTGCTTGCCTTCAAAATCGAGCGTGGCAATTAATGGGACTGCCGCCGATGCGGGTAGCTGTAAATTTATCTGCCCGTCAGTTTCAGCAAAATAACACGGTAAAAACCATCGCTCAAATTTTGTCGGAAACCGGGCTAGATGCGGAGTATTTGGAAATAGAAATTACTGAGACTATTGCGATGACAGATGTGAATTTCACCGTGTCTGTATTGCAGCAGTTGCAGCAAATGGGAATTCACATTTCTCTGGACGATTTTGGTACGGGTTATTCTTCGCTGTGGTCTCTCAAACATTTACCACTAAACAGTTTAAAAATAGATCGATCGTTCGTGGCCGATTTGATGAGTGGTAGCAGCGGTGCTGCTATTGTGAAAATGGCGATCGCCTTGGGACAGGGGTTGAACCTACAGGTGATTGCTGAGGGAGTGGAAACACCGGAACAGTTGGAGTTTTTGCACTCGCTTCAGTGCGATATGGCTCAGGGTTACTTCTTTAGCAAGCCAATATCGGCGGCGGCGATAGAGCAATTGTGTATGGAGAATAGGGTATGGAAAATGATGGTTAACTGTTGACTGTTGACTGTTGACTGTTGACTGTTAACTGTTGACTGTTGTACCGGAATCGATATGATATCAATTCCGGTTACATCTGAATGATAGAGGAGACGGCAGTGCCCATTGGTGTCAACTTAAGCCGAAAGCCCGCCAGGGACTGAAGTCCCTGTCTAATAGCGAAAGTCCTCGGTCGAGGACTAATGAGTTCTTCAGTCCTATGCAAGAGGACTTTCGCTTTGAGACAGGGGTTTCAACCCCTGTCGGACTATCGGTTTTACCTTAAGTTGACACCAATGGG
>NZ_NXIB02000105.1 GCF_002412335.2 Tychonema bourrellyi FEM_GT703 | reverse complement strand
TATTGATAAGATACATTGCTTCTTTCTTCATGCAAGAAAGGGGCTTTGTTGTTTGTATGGGTTTTTTCGATCGCACTAACATCCATAAGTTGATCAGTTTTTACTTCGGGTTTTGTTGATTATATAGGGCTTGCTGAATAATCGATCGCAAATCAAGAATAAGAGCGATCGATATATTCAAGCCTGGTCAAATATAATTTTTTTTGTATCAATTTCACCCAATTATAGCAACCGCCAAGGCGGTTAGGACATAGAATGTGGGTTCGAGGCTCACCAGAGCAAGAGTCCGCGAGGTGGGCATTGGCATCACTTGTCGCCACCCGCGCAGCAAGATCATCCTCAATTGAACAGACAAGACATCAAAAAGTTGCTAATTTTGTAGTTGAGATTTCTGTGTGGCGATCGCCCCCATGCCCAAACCCTATAGTTACGACCTGCGAAAAAAAGTAGGGGCGAATGCCATTCGCCCCTACGCACATTGAGCAAGATGGTATGAAGAAAAGTGAAGTCAGCTAACTGTTCAATAAACGCAAGTAGAAATGGCTAAACTTTGGTCAGGGGATATTAGCAATTTCATGCCCTGAAATCAGGGCGAAGAGAGGGGCGGGTGAACATGATTGCGGCATGGTGCAACCAAAAACTAATAGCTCCTTTTACTGTTGAAGGAGCTTGTAATCGAACAGTATTTGAAACCTGGTTGGAAACTTGTTTACTTCCAACTCTTCAACCAGGACAGATTGTCATCATGGATAATGCCACGTTTCATTTCATGAGGGCGTATCTCTCAACTGATTGAGGATGCAGGCTGTCAATTACTGTACTTACCCCCCTATTCCCCAGACCTTAACAAAATTGAACAGTGTTAGTCTTGGTTAAAAAGTCGCATCCGCAAACAGCTCGATCGGTTTAATTGTTTCCTCCATGCGACCCTTGGATGTCTTGCGTCTTGCGTCCTAACCGCCTTGGCGGTTGCTATAACTTAAATTGACTGTCAGAACCAAAACTCTCTTGTATTGTAAATTTGTCAGCTCGATCCCTTCCCATACACTTAAGACTAATTAACCATGTCAATTAGTTCATTTCCCAAGGCCCTCCGTGTTTGGGCTAAAGCCAGACAAGTTGTTGCCAAATCTAGAAATCCTTATCCTTTTTCTTTGCGGAATGGTCGAGTTCACCAGTGGTTCAAGTGGTTATCCCCCGGACTCTTGGTGAAACGGTGGCTGTTGATCAGTGCAAGTGGGGTGGTACTTACCAGTTTGGGTTTAGCGATTTGGACTGGGATGACTCCCATTTTCTTTTTCTTGCAATTGTTGAGAAATTTTTTGACCTGGATTGCGGAAGTTGTTCCCAATTACATATCTGGGCCCGTAGTTATCGCCGCCGGGATTTTGTTGATTCTCTGGGGACAAACCCGCAGTTTGAACTCGATTACTCAAGTGCTGATGCCCGAAGGAAACGAGGAATTGGTCGATCGCCTCATCAATCACCGTAGACTGCACCGTGGACCAAAAATTGTGGCAATTGGTGGCGGTACAGGCCTCTCTAATTTGCTGAGAGGATTGAAGGATGATAGTGCCAAAATCACGGCTATTGTGACGGTGGCCGATGACGGAGGTTCTTCGGGACGGCTGCGGCGGGAGATTGGGGTGCCACCACCAGGTGATATTCGCAATTGTTTGGCTGCTTTGGCCGATGAGGAAAAGTTATTGACTGAGTTGTTTCAATATCGCTTTCGCGCCGGTGACGGTTTGGTTGGTCATAGTTTTGGGAATTTGTTTTTGACGGCGATGAGTGATATTGCTGGAGATTTTGAACAGGCGATCGCCGCAAGTTCCAAAGTTTTAGCAGTCAGGGGGGAAGTGCTGCCAGCTACTCTGAGTGATGTCTCTTTGTGGGCAGAGTTGGCTGATGGTAGAAGGATTGAGGGGGAGTCCAGTATTACCAAAGCTAACGGGAAAATCCTCAAAATTGGCTGCACTCCTCCTCATCCTCCGGCATTGCCGAGGGCTGTGGAAGCGCTTCGGGAAGCGGATTTTATTATTATTGGGCCGGGGAGTCTTTATACGAGTGTGATTCCCAATTTGTTGGTGCCGGAAATTGCCGATGCGATCGCCCGTAGCGAAGTTCCGCGCATTTATGTTTGCAATATTATGACTCAGCCGGGGGAAACCGATGGCTATACGGTAGCGGATCACATTCGTGCGATCGATCGCGCTTGCGGGCGGCCACTATTTGATGCTGTAGTAGTTCAAGGAAAAGTCCCTTCTGCAAAAGCTTTGATCGGTTATTCCCAGGATAATTCCTATCCTGTAATCCTCGATCGAGAAGCCGTAACGCAATTGGGGCGGAGAGTTGTCATTGCTAATGTGATGGATGAAGATGAACATACGGGTTTAATTCGTCACAATTCCCAAAGGTTGGCGGGGATGTTGCTGCGGTGGTACAGTCGCGCCCAGAATCTTTAAGTTGCTGAGTGTTAACGGTTGACTGTTGACTGTTGACTGTTCACTGTTAACTGTTGACTGTTGACTGTTGACTGTTGACTGTTAACTGTTCACTGTTAACTGTTATAGCAATCCTAAATCATTCATGAGGATTTGTAGGGGTAGTGCCCCCGTGCCTACCCCAGCATAAGCGGGGCAACCACGGGGGGATTGCCCCTACAAAAATTACACAACTGATTTAGGATTGCTATATATCAATTCCGGCTGCGCCGGAATGATATAGAGGACACGGCAGTGCCGTTTCCCTACCGCGATCAATTGTAGGGACTAAGGCCAAGCCGTGTCCTCCTTATATCATTCCGATGCTAACGGATTTGATATTAACTGTTAACTCATGTTATTGGCTATTAGTTATTAAAAGCTCCTAACAAATAACAAATAACAAATAACAACTAACAACTAACAACTAACAACTAACAAAAATGATACTTGATCTTCCAGATGCTGAAGCTACGCACAAGTTGGGTGTCACATTAGGGCGATCGCTCCCCGCAGGCACTATCATCTTATTAGAAGGAGATTTGGGTGCTGGCAAAACTACTCTAGTTCAAGGTATCGCCGAAGGTTTAGAAATTCCAGACTCCATTGAAAGTCCTACTTTCACCCTGATCAACGAGTATTTATCAGGACGAATTCCGCTTTATCATTTGGATCTGTATCGGTTAGAAACAGAGGAAGTGGAGGGTTTACACCTAGAAAGTTATTGGGATGGATTAGAAATGGATTTGGGAATAGTGGCGATCGAATGGGCGGAAAGATTGCCATACAAACCCGATAATTATTTGCAAATTTGTTTAAGTTATTATGATCATGGCCGGCAAATTGAATTGATTGGCGATCCTCAATTATTGGATTGGCTATTACAGTCCATGATATCAATTCCGGTTGTACCGGAATGATAGAGGAGACGGCAGTGCCGTGTCCCTACAATTGATCGCGGTAGGGACACGGCACTGCCGTGTCCTAATTTCGGCACTGCCGTGTCCTAATTTCGGCACTGCCGTGTCCTAATTTCGGCACTGCCGTGTCCTAATTTCGGCACTGCCGTCTCCTAATTTCGGCAGTGCCGTGTCCTAATTTCGGCTAATCATAATTCCGATGCTACCGGAAATGTGGGTAATATCAATTCCGATCGCACCGGAGTTGATATTACTTGCTCAAAACACCTTCGGGAATGCCCAAAATATCCTCAATCCGAGGCATATCTTCCAAAGCAATCACTCGCCCTTCATCCTCAAAACCTGCAATTTGATCGAAATTCAAATACCGATACAAATCGTCAGCAAAAGGATTGATTTTCTTGGCTACAATCTCCATGTATTCTTGGACTGTGGGAATTTTACCCAACAGCGAACAAACTGCTGCTAATTCAGCAGAACCGAGATAAACTTGCGCGTCTTTACCCATGCGGTTGTTGAAGTTTCGAGTAGAAGTTGAAAACACCGTTGTGGCATCTTTAACTCGTGCTTGATTTCCCATACAAAGACTGCACCCCGGCATTTCTGTACGAGCTCCAGCGGCTCCAAAAATGCTGTAATAACCTTCTTCTTTCAGTTGCTGTTCATCCATCCGAGTTGGGGGACAAATCCACAGGCGAGTTTTGACTTCCCCTGAACCTTCTAACACCTTCGCAGTGGCGCGGTAGTGACCGATATTTGTCATGCAAGAACCGACAAATACTTCGTCAACGCGATCGCCCGCAACCTCACTCAACAACTTAACATTATCCGGGTCATTGGGAGCCGCCACGATCGGCTCTTTAATCTCATTCAAATCGATTTCAATGATTTCGACATATTCAGCATCAGCATCAGCCTCCAGCAACACCGGATTTGCCAACCATTCCTCCATCTTCGCCACCCGACGCATCATCGTCCGCGCATCCGCATAACCCCGCGCCATCATATTTTTCAGCAGCGCCACATTGGAGCGAATGTACTCGGAAACAGTCTCCACGCTCAGTTTAATGGTACAACCAGCACAAGAACGCTCGGCCGTGGCATCAGTCAATTCAAAAGCTTGCTCGACCTTCAAATCGGGCAAACCTTCAATCTCCATAATCCGCCCAGAAAACACATTTTTCTTGTTCTGTTTCTCGACGGTTAGCAAACCTTTTTGAATGGCTACATAGGGAATTGCATTCACCACATCCCGCAGTGTTACTCCGGGTTGCAATTCACCTTTGAACCGGACTAAAATTGATTCTGGCATATCCAAAGGCATGACACCCAAAGCAGCAGCAAAGGCCACCAATCCCGAACCCGCCGGAAAGGAGATTCCCAAGGGGAAACGAGTGTGAGAATCGCCACCAGTTCCTACTGTATCTGGCAATAACATCCGGTTTAGCCAAGAGTGAATAATGCCGTCTCCCGGACGCAAAGCTACTCCTCCTCGTTGAGCCATGAAATCGGGTAATTCGTGGTGAGTTTTGACATCAACTGGTTTGGGATAGGCGGCGGTGTGGCAAAAACTTTGAATTACCAAATCGGCGCTAAATCCTAAACAAGCTAGTTCTTTTAATTCGTCCCGTGTCATCGGGCCGGTGGTGTCTTGGGAACCGACTGTAGTCATCACTGGTTCGCAGGATGTACCGGGACGAACGCCGGACAAACCGCAAGCTTTGCCTACCATTTTCTGTGCTAATGTAAAGCCTTTGTGGGTATCAACTGGGATGGTGGGGCGGGTGAAAATAGTGCTGGTTTCTAGTCCTAAAGCGGCGCGGGTTTTGTCGGTTAAGGTGCGTCCAATTAATAGGGGAATTCGACCGCCGGCGCGAACTTCGTCTAATATTGTGTCTGGTTTGAGGGTGAAGGTGGAGATGATTTCTCCCTCGGAGTTGGTGATTTCGCCTTTGTAGGGATGGATGGTGATTACCATGCCGGTTTCCATTTTGGCCACGTCGCATTCGATCGGCAATGCACCGGAATCTTCAGCGGTATTGAAGAAAATCGGGGCGATCGCACTTCCTAGAATATAACCGCCACTGCGCTTGTTGGGCACAAACGGAATATCATTGCCAATGTGCCACAGCACGGAATTAATCGCCGATTTCCGCGAGGAACCGGTGCCGACAACATCGCCGACGTAGGCTACAGGATGACCTTTTTGCTTCAATTCGGCAATGGTTTGCAGAGCACCGGGCATTTTACTTTCCAGCATGGCCAAAGCGTGCAGGGGAATGTCCGGCCGCGTGGTAGCCTGGGGGGCCGGCGACAAATCGTCGGTATTCGTCTCTCCCGGCACTTTAAACACCGTTACGGTGATGGCTTCGGCTAGTTGCGGGCGACTGGTAAACCACTCGGCATTCACCCAAGAGTCGATGACTTGTTTGGCGTAGGGATTGATATCGGACAAGTCGAGAACGTCGTGGAATGCGTCAAACACTAACAGGGTTTTGCTGAGGGCGCGGGCTGCGGTGGCGGGAATGGCGCTTTCGGCGGTGGGATTGAGCAAATCGATTAGGGAGTGGACGTTGTAGCCTCCCATCATTGTCCCTAGCAGGTAGACTGCCCATGTGGGGGTGATGAGGGGACTGTGGATTTCTCCTTTGGCGATGCTGGTCAAAAATCCTGCTTTGACGTAGGCTGCTTGGTCTACGCCTGGGGGTACGCGATCGCGCAATAATTCTACTAAGGTTTCTTCTTCGCCTGCTGGGGGATTTTTGAGCAATTCGCAAAGTTCGGAGGTTTGCTGAGCATCTAGGGGTAGTGGGGGAATTCCCAAGGCAGCACGTGAAGCTGCGTGTTGGCGGTAAGATTCAAGCATTTCTGGTGTCTCCTCGGATGGCATTCGTTGATTGTTTGCAGTTCAGTTTACTTGTCAAATGAGGAACTTGTACTCCTGATTCGGCAAAGTAGCCTACTCTATAAAAACTTAAGGCTATACTAAAAAAAGTGGACTTCAATACCAAAGACAAATATTCACGGAACTTGCCAGCAACTCAAACTCAAAATTGTCGGGTGTCCGGGGAGTACCTTTTTTCTTTTAAAGTCGATCCTCGGAGCTTCGCAATCATGGCTTTTTAATTTACCACTCTTTACAAACTTGAGATTGTTGAGAAAATCACGCAACAAGTTTATTTATATAATTACAACTGTACATGATAATGTACAGTTGTAATTGTTGGGCAAAGTTATCAATCAGCTCAGTCTGCACTCAATAAGTCAATAATTAAACTGATCTAAAATGTTGTCATTGGACTGAATCAAATATTCAAGTAACTTAGCGATCGATTATGTAACAGAAAAGAATTGGAGAAAAACAGGATTATCCAAATATCGATCGCCCGGAGGCATCTGAAATCGCCAACGACCACAAATTCACAGCCCTCGACAAGAGGCAAAGGAGTCCGCTTTTGTGCAAAAAAGATTATTAGAATGGGTCAATCAAAAACTAGACATTTTGATATCCGAAAACTGTCAGGGCTGTGGCCTCAAGTCGGAAGTCCGTGAGGCGGTACAAGAAACTCAAGAATTATTTCTGGCGATCGCCGATTCGATGCCAGTACCCTTGGTGATCAGTAGTCTAGCTGACAGCACCATTCTTTACTGCAACGACTTGTGTGGTATTTTTTTCGGAATCAAACCTGAAGATTTGATCGAGTATGAAAAAGCCACAACATTCTACAGCAACCCCGCAGACCGACAAAAACTACTGGAGGAACTCGGTCGCAACGGCCGCGTCTGCGAGGCAGAAGTCCGGGTAAAAAAGGCCGACGGCACACTGTTTTGGGCAACTGTATCGATTCGCTACCTGACATTTCAGTCGGAAAAAGTTCTCCTGTCAGTGTTCTGCGACATTACTGAACGCAAGCGAGCCGAAGCCGCCGAGCAGGAATTGCTCGCGTCAATTCACTTGCGCGCCCGCCAGCAAGTCGCCGTAGCTTACTTGGGGCATCTGGCCCTGGCTGAAACAGATTTGTTGGCGCTGATGGACAAAGCTGGGGTGTTGATTGCCCAAACTCTGGATGTCGAGTATTGTCAGTTTTTGGAACTGTTGCCGAATGGTCTTGTTTTCATGTTGCGATCGGGGTTTGGCTGGCAGGCCGGGATGGTTGGTGGTGCTACTGTCACTGCTTCGCCCAGGTCTCAAGCGGGTTATACATTGTTGGTTGGCGAACCGATCGTCGTCGCAGATTTGCGGGTGGAAACCCGCTTTGGCGAGTCGCCATTGTTGCACAACCACGAAATTGTCAGTGGAGTGACGGTGATCGTTCCAGGAAATCCGGGAGTGGCGACCTCGAACTGGGGAGAAACAGTTGAAGCTCACAATTTTGAATCTCCTGTTTGGGGTATTTTGGGAGTTCACACTACTCAAGAGCGGGTTTTTAGCCAAGATGATGTTTATTTTATGGAAGCGATCGCCAATTTGTTAGCGGCGGCGATCGAGCGCATTCGATCGTCCGAACGTTTGCAAATGATGGAACGGGCGATCGAGAGTACCACTAACGGCATTGCGATCGCCGATGCCACAATTGCCGACAATCCGATTATTTATGTCAATCCAAGTTTTGAACGAATCACGGGTTATAACCGAGACGAATTAATTGGTAAAAATTGCCGATTTTTACAGGGTAAAGACACGAATCCCGCCGCTGTCAAAAAGTTGCGAAAAGCTATTGAAGAAGGCAAAGAATGCCAAGTTATATTGCGTAATTTCCAGAAAGATGGCACGCCTTTTTGGAACCAACTTTCTATTGCTCCGGTGTACAACTCACGCAGACACTTGACCCATTTTATTGGAGTTCAAACAGACATCACCGATCGCCAAAGAGCCGAAGAAGAATTATATTCACAATCTCAAGCTTTAGCAACTTTTAGTGCCAACCTCAAACACTTACACCGGATTACAACTTATAATTATCAAAATTTTCAAGAACTGGTTGATGATTATCTAAGCGCAGGCTGTTTGATTTTTGGACTTTCTATTGGCATCGTTGCTAAGGTAGAAAATCAATCTTTGGTTATTCGCTCCGCCAAAACTGATTTAGAATATTTTACGCCCGGATTAGAATTAAATCTTGCTGACACCTACTGTGAGGCAGTGATTAAGTTTAGAAAAACAATGGCCTGTTGTCACATCAAAGAAATACTGGAGACTGGGGAGTATAAATTATATCAAGATTGGGGTATAGAATCTTACATAGGAACACCGATATTTGTTAATAATAAAATTTATGGTACTTTGAGTTTTTGTTCCAGAGATGTCAGGCAGAAAAACTTTGCATCCCAGGAAAAAGAAATTATCGAATTGATGGCTCAAAGTCTGAGTAAATTCCTGGCTGCTCACAGAATGGAAATCGAACGCCAGCAAGTAGAAAAAGAGCGATCGGAGTTAATAGTATCTCTCCAAGAAAGTGAAGAACGCTACCGCAGTTTAGTGGAACTCTCTCCAGAGGCGATCGCAGTTCACTCTCAAGGCAAAATCGCCTATATCAATGCAGCAGGGGCAAAACTTCTGGGCGCTAGCTCTCCATCCGCACTAATCGGCTTTCCAGTCTTGCATTTCGTTCATCCCAGCTATATAGAAATAGCCAGAGAACGGATTCGGCAAGTAGAGGAAGAAAATAGACCGATCGACCTTGCGGAAGAACAATTGATGCGACTAGACGGAACGATCATTGATGTGGAAGTTGCGGGCATACCCGCCATCTATCAAGGCTCAGCGGCGGCCCAAATTATTATTAGAGATGTTACCCAACGCAAACGAGTAGAACAAAAACTCCTCCACGATGCCTTTCACGATGCGCTGACGGGTTTGCCAAACCGCCTCTTGTTTATCGATCGACTAGCACAAGCTATACACCGTTCTCAAGATTCTCCAGATTACAAATTTGCTGTCCTTTTCCTAGATTTAGACCGCTTCAAAGTAGTTAATGATTCTCTAGGACACCTTCTAGGAGACAAACTGCTAATCGCCCTCGCACAGCGACTTCAGGATTGTGTGCGCCTTTCCGATACCGTCGCGCGACTCGGCGGAGACGAGTTTACCATCCTGCTAGACAGCACTCAAAACCTCGGCGACGCTACCCTAGCAGCTAACAGAATACAAAAAGAATTGAGAGTACCTTTTAATCTCGAAGGCCATGAAGTATTCACCACGGCTAGCATTGGCATAGTTTTTAGTAGAGAGGAAGTAGGAGTATTAGAGGGCGACGAGTTGAACGGTCAACAGAGTGCTTTGTATACGCATCCTGAAGAATTCCTACGGGATGCCGATATTGCAATGTATAGGGCTAAAGCTTTGGGAAAAGCTCGCCATGAGGTGTTTAATTTGGCGATGCACGACCAAACTTTGTCGCTGTTGCAGTTAGAAACTGACCTGCGCTTGGCTATTCTGGGTCAGCAGGAATTAGGGAAAAACAAGGATAAAAGTTCCCATTTTATTGTCAACTATCAACCGATTATTTCGATCGCTAGTGGTGCGATCGAGGGTTTTGAAGCTTTGGTGCGTTGGCAACACCCGGTTCGGGGTTTAGTGCCACCGTCTACTTTTATTCCTGTAGCTGAAGAAACGGGTTTGATTGTGCCTCTGGGGGCTTGGGTGCTGCGGGAATCTTGTCGGCAATTGCGCGCTTGGCAAGAAATGTTAATTAAGGAAGAAGGGGAAGAGGGGGAGATTGGGAGAGGGGGAGATTGGGAGAGGGGGAGATTGGGAGAGGGGGAGAGAAGGCTACTAATGCCCAATTCCCGATGCCCAATTCCCAATTCCCAATTCCCGATGCCCCATGCCCCATGCCCAATTTCCGATTACCAATAATTGACCCTTCGGCATTAACAATGAGTGTTAATCTGTCTCCTAAACAGTTAGGAATGCCGAATTTGTTGGAGCAAATTGATGAAATTCTTGCTGAAACTGGGTGCGATCCAAGCTGTTTAAAGTTGGAGATTACTGAAAGTGCGATCGTCGAAAATGTCAAGAAAGCTAATATTGTACTGGCTGAATTGAAGGCTAAAAAGATTCGGCTGTCGATCGACGATTTTGGTACGGGCTATTCGTCTTTGAGTTATTTGCACCGTTTTCCGCTGGATACGCTGAAGATCGATCGCTCTTTTGTGAGTCGTCTGGGAACTAGCGAAGATGGTAATGATGGGAGTCAGCATTTACAAATTGTACGGGCGATTGTGACTTTGGCTCACAATTTGGGACTAGAGGCGATCGCAGAAGGTGTTGAGACAGCCGAACAGTTAGCACAGCTTAGGGAACTTGAATGCGAACTAGCTCAGGGATATTGGTTTTCTAAACCTTTGGATGGTAATGCTATCACTGAAATGCTTAAAAGAGCGATCGATTAGTATGGGCATGGGGCATCGGGCATTGGGCATCGGGCATTGGGCATCGGGCATTGGGCATTGGGCATTGGGCATTGGGCATCGGGAATTGGGCATTGGGCATCGGGAATTGGGCATTGGGCATGGGGCATTGGGCATTGGGTATGGGGCATCGGGAATTGGGCTTATTTATGATTTATTCCCTGCGTCCTATTGAGTTTAAATAGGCGTTAAGCTTGGGCAGTAACTTATCGAGAGTTGGTTTGAATTGGTTTACTTCTTCGCTGGTGATAAGTTGTCTCGCATAGGCTAATCTTAACCAGTTTACTGTCTCGTACAAAGAGCCTCTAGCAATTTTTACAAAACGCCGATTATCTTGGTCACTATGACGACCTCTTCCTTCCGCAATATTAGCACAGACACTATCAGCAGACCGAACGATTTGTTTGCCCATCGTATCTTTTGTGAAGTAATCCCATTTTTTAACAATCTCCCAAATCTCATTTGCCAAACTTTCCGCCAACTTATAAACCTCTAATTCCTCAAAATCAGGTCTTCCCATAATTACCTCAAAAACTCAACTATGGCGGTTCTAGAAAAAGTGAGGTATGCCCCATGCCCCATGCCCAATTACCAATTACTTGAGTTCCCTGAGCGCCGTCTCAGCTTTTTGGGCACCATCATTGTTACCTTGCTGACGATAAGTATCGAGGGCTTGTTTAAAAGCTTCAACTGCTTCGGATGTCCGATCGCGCCTTTTGAGTGCTATACCCAAGTTATAATAGGCTTCCGCTCTGTTAGGATCGAGCTGAATTACGCGCCGAAAAGTGATAATCGCTCCTAATGAATCTTGTTTTTCCAGTTGAATTTCCCCGATCGCAGCGTGTGCTTGCACTAAATTAGGTCGCACCCCAACAGCCCGCTGATAAGCTACAAGCGCTCCGTCTAAGTCGTTTTGAGTTCTGAGTAGTTCGCCGATTTCTAACTGCATATCTGCGTTCTTAGGCTCTAGTTTAGCCGCTTCTTCAAAAGCTAATACCCCTTCGGAAGTGTTGCCGCTGCGGAGTAATGCAGTACCTAATTTTAACTGGACGCTGGCTTGTTTTGGAGCGAGTTTGGCTGCTTGCTGGAGCAGGTTAACTGCACTGGAAAAATTTCCCTGCTGGATTAAGACTAAACCCATTGAAGAATAAGCTTGCCAATTTTTGGGGTCGATCGCGATCACCTGTTGGTAAGCTTTAAAAGCGCCACTGTAATCTTGTTGCTGAAAGAGTACAACTCCCAAACCGATCAGGGCATTAACGTTTTTGCGATCGAGTTGAGCGGCGCGGCGGTAAGCTGTGGCTGCGGCGGGATAGTTTTGCAAATTCGCCATCGCATATCCTAGGGCGTATTGAAAGTCAGCATTGTTGGGTTGGAGACTGATGGCTTGTTGATAAAATTCTATTGCTGCTTGATAGTTACCCTGACGCGCTTCTAAATAACCAATACCGGAAAAAATGCGCGGGTTTTCCGCATCTAAACGGGCTGCTTGCTCATAAATGGCGATCGCCTTACCGTATTCTCCCAAATCGACTAATTCGCGTCCTTTTCGCAATAGACTATCCAAATTTGCATTATTTTCAGGGTTGACTTGAACAGTGGTTTCTGCTGAGAGTGCCCGAAGCGGTGCGGTGACAGCGATTCCCGCTAGCAATAACGTACTGAATACCAAGAGACTTTGTTTGTACACGGCCATTTGTTTGAAAGAGTGTGTGGTGGAAGGAGAGAGCGAATTAGTATCCGTTTGCTAAACAGACAACTGAGGATGTACCAGGAATCTCTGAGCGACGAGATGTAGTAAATCTACAGAACAAGACTAACTCAAAATTTTCGCGATCGAGGTCAACTGATGATTGTAACAACAACTGATATTATCCAAGGAGCAGAAATTCAATCTTACCTTGGAATTGTAACTGCTGAGGTGGTCTACGGCACTAACGCCCTGCGAGACTTCTTCGCGGGAATTCGAGACATCATCGGCGGGCGCACAGGTAGTTATGAGGAAGTGTTTCTCAAAGGACAACGAGATGCCCTCGCGGAACTCGAACAACGGGCTCAGAGAATGGGCGCAAATGCCGTCATCGGGGTAGAAATTGACACCGGCACGATTAATGTAGACACCAAGGGGGCTTTGCTGCTGATTACTGCCGTTGGAACAGCGGTAAGACTGCGCTAAGCAGTCCTTTCTTTATACATCCGTAAATGTTTATAACTGGATCGATTAGTTATTGGTCATTGGTTATTGGTCATTGATTATTGGTCATTGATTATTGGTCATTAGCTAATAGCTATTAAGTAGTCGGACATAAATAAACAATGCTATCTTAAGAAAGATTAAATAGGTAAAAACCAAACAATTCCGAATAGTTGAAAAACTCAACTATTCGGAATGTAAACGATATCTAAGTCCGCTTGACCAGTTTTTCTTTGGGTGTAATTTTGTTTGGATTTATGAGAATTCCGTGTTCTTTTCCACAATAAGTTTTTATTTATGTCCGACTACTTACCCCCTCAATCCGCCTACGCTGCCCCAAGGGGGTGCGGAATGTGGGTTCAATAGCCGCTTGTCACCTTTTGACTAAATAAGCTGTCAACATCGCCATTAGTTCTTGTTCAAGTTCCCCAGTCTTGAGCAACTCTGGACGATCGATCATTACCCCGTGAATCAGCGATCTTATAGTCCGTTCAATAATAAAAGCCGTTAAATCTAGATTTTTAGGTTGAAGTTGATCGCGCCGCTGCGCGAGAAACGATCGCAGCATCTTCTCCATCGTTGCTTCATCTAAGCGTCGTATCACCTCACTGTGGGGAATCTGTTCATGCAAAACGCGATGGAGTTTAGGATTGATGGCATGAACCGCCAACGCTGCTTTTATAATCTGCCGCAGCACCTCTAGGATCGAAGGATTCTCTTGCAGAGAGGCTTCGCCAACGCCTAACCCTTCTAAATGGTGTTGTGCCAATTGCATCATCTCATTGGCATGATGCTCTGCCAAAGCAAAAATCAACGCCTCCTTATTCGGAAAGTATTGGTACAGCGAGCCAATACTTACTCCTGCCCGTTCCGCCACCCGATTTGTCGTCAACTGGTTGTATCCGTCTTCCGTCAAAATGTGAGTCGTTGCTGTGAGAATCGCTTGAACAGTGGCTTGCGATCGCTCTTGTTTGGGGCGTTTACGCGGAGTTGCGGGGGGCTTAGAGGGCATGGGCAAGTCTTCCAGAAATGCGAGTTGTCAGAGGAGTGCGATCGCTCATAAAATTATGAGTAATTATTCACATTCTACAGACAAGTTCCCCAGAAAAGGAAGTATCACTGATGCGAATCATGATTATAGCGACGGGAAGCCGAGGAGATGTTCAGCCCTACGTTGCTTTAGGCAAAGGCTTGAAAGCCGCAGGACACAGCGTTCGACTCGTCACCAATGAAGACTTTGAATCGCTGGTCAATTCCCATGAGCTAGAGTTCTATCCCCTTAAGGGAAACGTTCAAGCCTTCCTAGAAGACCCCGAAACCCGCAAATTGCTGGAAAGCGGGAAGTTTTTGGCGATTAATGCGCGTTCCGCAAAAATGTTGCAAAGTGTCGCGATCGCTTGGGCAGAAGGCGGCTTGGTTGCTGCTCAGGGCATGGATTTGCTGGTTGCAGGCGTGGGCGGACTCTTCCTAGGCGTTTCCCTGGCTCAGAAGCTGAAGATCCCTTTACTTCAAGCATACATTTTCCCATTTACGCCGACCAAAGCCTTTCCCGCCGTCCTGTTTCCTCAGTCCATTGCTAAACTTGGCGGTACTGTAAATCGATTGTCGCATCATCTCTTTCGACAGATCATGTGGCAAGGATCGCGGAAAGCGGATGGATTAGCGCGACAGCAAGTGCTAGATTTGCCCACCGCCCCATTTTGGGGAGATTATAATTCGGTTCATCTTCAGCGTTGTCCGATCCTGTATGGCTTGAGTCCATCCGTTATTCCTAAACCCTCGGATTGGCGGAATACCCATGTCACGGGCTATTGGTTCTTAGATAAAGCAGCCGATTGGTCTCCACCCCGCGCTTTGTTGGAGTTTCTCGACAGTGGTTCTCCCCCCGTGTTTATTGGATTTGGGAGTATGACGAGTCGAAATCCAGAAGAAACAGCAGATCTAGTATTGCAAGCGATCGCCCTCACGGGACAACGTGCCATCTTGCAATCGGGTTGGGGTGGTCTGAGTAAGCGTGATTTGCCAGATACGGTTTTTATGGTGGATTCCATTCCCCATACTTGGCTCTTTCCCCGTGTCGCGGCTGTCGTGCATCATGGGGGTGCGGGGACAACCGCCGCTGGACTCAGAGCAGGGATTCCGAGCATCGTGATTCCGTTCTTTGGCGATCAGCCCTTTTGGGGGCAGCGTGTCGCAGAATTAGGCGTAGGGACATCACCGATTCCCCGTAAAGACCTCACTGCTGAAAGACTGGCAAAAGCAATTCAGCAGGCTATGAACGATCCAGTAATGCGTCAACGCGCTGCGGATCTAGGAGCAAAAATTCAAGCCGAAGATGGGGTCGCTAATGCAGTAGCCACTGTACTTGAACTTGAAAAGAGTGGAGTTTTTTGATTGCGAATCAATTCAAGGATGGATTAGGTTGATGATCTGTCATGTTTTTCACCAAAAAATTGTAACTCTATTTGTCTTAAGCATCATTGCGATCGCATACAGCAAAACCTCTAGCAGTTAGATAATTGAGCGATCGCCTAAAAAATCACGACTCACAGGAATAGCGATCGCAATGATGCAAACCCTTTAGTAGATAGATAATTGAGGCGATCGCACTTGACCTAAATTAGGACTCAACGGTAGTTTTTCCTCAGTGGATTAATTAAACCGCAATTGCGTTCTAATTATAGATTGGCTGGATTAAATTGTCGGTTGAGGCAGTATTTTGAGACTGCTAGTAGAGCATCAAAATCAGTCAGGAAGATACTGTATTAAGTAAGCAATCAGCAGTTTTTTAGTTTCTCTTAGAACTTGGTGTTGAAAGGTGCGATCGCGGGATACGGCAAGAATATCGAGCGCACAGGCAACTTCAACACTGATTGTTGCAATTAACTCTCTATGACTTTGCTCTAAAGCGGGATTAAGATCTGCAAAGTAAACGGTGAACTGTTGTGCAAGCTCCTGATAGAATGTCGCAATCATTGCAACTGTTGTAGAGATTAGGCGAGCTTGAACGAACACAGTGCGGAATCCGGGATTTGCAATCACAAACCGATCAAACTCGTCTACCAGTTGGTTAATGTAAATGTCGAGCGGTACTTGCATGGCTTCCTGTGTGTGAAGAGCCGCAGACAGATCTCTCAATTTATTGAGATAGCGATCGAGCAAAGCATGAAAAACAGCTACCTTATCTGGGAAGAAACGATATAGCCCCCCAACTGAGGTATTGGCTCTCGCTGCAATGTCATCCGTTGTGACTGATTCATAGCCAATTTCAACAAACAAATCAGCCGCTGCGTCAAGAATGCGATGAAATCGTTCCCAGCTACGAGCCTGTTGAGGTACGCGCCAGATTGGAGTTGATTTAGAACCGTCGGTCATAAATTCAGACTGTGGGTTGACAAACACGAGGTAATTCTCGTATCTTGTAAATGCGAGGTAATTCTCGTGTTCGCATTTTACAGGACTTTGATGGAGGAAAGAATATGACTCAGACACTCCAAGAAACACTCAACTCTCATAAACTTCACCAAATAACTGGGTCTGAAGCCCCGTCCTTCTAGGACGGCTTTAATTCTCTTTATTGTGTT
>NZ_NXIB02000104.1 GCF_002412335.2 Tychonema bourrellyi FEM_GT703 | reverse complement strand
CCCCATCTCCCCATCTCCCCATGCCCTATGCCCCATGCCCCATGCCCATTGGCAGTTAAGGCTTAGTCTTGACACTCACCGGGCCATTGACCATAGCTTGACAAGCCAAGCGATAATTTTCGGGCTTTTTCTTGAGCTTGCGGTTCTCAAAGTCAGTACGGGGCGAAATATTTTCACTTCCTTCGACAATTTCCACGATGCAAGTGCCACATTGACCGTAGCCCCCGCAATTCATCATCTTTCCCGCAAAGGTGTACAAGTCGATGCGGTTTTCGAGAGCTTTGAGCCTCAAATTGGCTCCGTCTGCTGCAATGACTTCCTGATTTTCTTTCACAAACTTGATATTGGCCATTGCCCGTTCCTTAACACAGTTGACATGGATCTTTATGACAAAATATTAACTAATGTGTCGGACATTTAATCGCCAATTTCGCCAATTTCTCTAATAATCAAAGGAATACCGCCCCAATCTCAAGGAGTTCTGGATAGACTGTTACCGGGAATATTAGTCACCGCCCGCTGGAGAGACGAAAGCGACCGATTGTAGCCAATAATTGCTATAAGTCGGTTTCTTTCAGCCCTAGTCAAATCCGTTTCCGCCTGAATCACATCTGTCTGAGTACCAACACCAGCTTGAAAGCGCAGTCTGGCCAAACGCAGAGCTTCCCTCGACTGCAAAACCCCCGCCTCAGAAGTTTCAATATTCTCAAAACTCGACTCCAAGCCAAAATAAGCCTGTTCAACTTCGCGGCGCACTTGGTTGCGGGTTTGGTCAAAGCGAGTTTCGGCGATCGCAATATCAGCATCCCGCTGTTTCACCCTAGCGTTCGCAGCGCCTCCGTCAAAGATACTCCAAGTCAGGTTCGCCCGAATCGCATAGCCGTCCGCCCAGCCACGAGAGGCAAAGGGATTAGGATCATCAGGGTCTTGCCCCAGCACATTGTAACTACCCGAAACACTCAGTTGAGGCAAACGCCCGGCCAGAATAGCTCGGCGCTGCTGCTTGCTGAGATCCCTCTGTACCAACTGCTGTTCCAACTCAGCGCGATTCTTAAAAGCCTGCACAATACTGTCTTCCAAAGACAGCCTCCAAGCACCCGCTTGCTCTACTGGGTCTCCCGCTACCAAATTCGACGACTGACTGATATTTAACAGCTCAGACAACTGGCGCTGGCGGATTCGCTGGTCGCGGCGGGCATTTGCGAGCTGTTGCTGTTCATTAGCCAAATTTGCCTGGGCCTGCAACACCGCAAATCTTGTTCCCACTCCCGCCCGTTCCAAAGCTTCAGCATCTCGCAAACTTTGCTGAGCATTTCTGACTGAAGCTTGGCGGATTGCAACTTGTCCGTCTGCATCTTGGAGGTTGTAGTAAGCATCAGTCACATCAAAGCGGAGTTCCTCGGCTTGGCGTTCCACTTCCAGTTCTCGCAAGCGTAACTGTTCCTTGGCCGCACGGATGGTTGCCGTCCGGCGCCCGAACAAATCGACGTCGTAGCTCAACTGCAAAGTGCTGCTGAGACTGTTACTGCCGAAATTTTGGGGGTTAACAGAGCTGGCCGGCCGTCGGTTTTGGGATTCCAAAAAGTCGAGGTTGCGCTGCTGAGCGCGCACTCCTAGTTCTCCGCCTGCGGACTGTTGACGGGTCGCGTCCATTGTAAAATTGAGGTCTGGATATAAGGCTGCTTGTTGTTCTCGTAGGGCCGATCGACTTTGTTGCAATTGCAGGTCGGCAATTTGGATAATTGGGCTGTTGCGACGAGCCAGGTCAACCGCCTGTTGCAAGGTAATTGCCTCTGTTTGCTTGACCGTGACATCATCTGGTTGAGTCGGGAACAACAGCGGATTCGGGTTTGGTTCCAGGGTTCTCGGAGGCTGGGTTTCTAAAATGCCCTTGGGAGTGACAGGAGGAAAACTCTCGCTGGGCGTATTCTGCGGGACTGGTGTTGGGTTCGTCGGCACCGGAATGGTTTTGGAGTTGCTGGGGATCGGAAATGCTTCGCGCTGAATTTTCTCGGCTGGAACCGGTGCCTGTGCCGAAACACTCTGTCCCAGATTGCCGAAAGTAATTGCAGTACCTACTCCCACTACCACGATTTGATGAAAAATACGCATAAATTTTAAATTATTGTGCAATTCCAGAGACAATTTTCAAGTCAGAGAGGTCTCTAATTTCTAGTTTAAACTTAGAAGTCCAAGCTTAGTATCGCCTCTTTCGTAACTTTTGAATTGAATCCTTGACGGAAAATTCACGATCGCACCTCAGCATTCACCAGACCGATCGCCATTGAGATTAGTTCCTCAACTCCACTAACGGGGAAAATCTCCGTTTTCAGGAGGCTAGCGAGTTCAAACAGGGTCATGTCGTCCAAAAAACGCGGTTCTCCTTGTTTTAGCATCACTGAGGGCAGTAGGATGCCATCTCCCAGGTCTAGTCCCTGCAAAGCTTCGAGCAAGTCTTGCCCGGTCAGTAAACCAGTGACAGTAATGTTTTGTCCCCAATAGCGACTGGACAATGCTACCATCTTAACTTCTAAACCGGGTATTTGATTGAGTTGATGGGCGATCGGCTCAAAAGCTTTTTCCACAGCATTTCCCACCACCCAAGTTAATTTTCGCTGCGGGTTAACTGGCTGGGGTTGCAGTTTAGCAAAAGCCGTTTCAAACTGTTGGATAAATTGGCGGATTGAACCGACACCGTTACCAATTTGGGGGTAATCTTGGTAGTCAGAGGCGATCGGCAAATCTAAACCAGCAATTAAAAACCACTCATCAGCCAGCCAAATACAGCGCGATTTTGACCTTCCTAACAGGGCATTTAAATCTTCTCCCCCCCTTACCAAGGGGGGGCTGGGGGGGGTGAATTTCGGAGATTTTTTTTTCCTTTTCCGATCGGCTTTCCCTTGACTCAACAATACTTGAATTTTCTGCACTTGCGCGATTACTTCTCGCGCTTTTTCCGGTGTGACTGCGATCAATTCATCTTCGGCTGGACGAAAGCGAGTCAAACCAACTGGCACCACAGCCACCGATGCAACCGCCGGGATATTTCCTGTATGAAACTTTGCCAAATCTAACAAAGTGCGTTCTAAATGTTCGCCGTCATTAATTCCTGGACAAACAACAACTTGAGCGTGAATTTGCAGGCGGCGTTCTTGAAACCATTTGATTTGTTCTAAAATCTTGCCAGCCCGGAGATTCTTTAGCAACCGAATTCGCACTTCCGGTTCCGTAGCGTGCACGGAAACATAGAGAGGAGAAAGCCGCATTTGTTCGATTCTCTCCCACTCTTTTTGACTCATATTTGTGAGAGTCAGATAGCTACCATAAAGAAAACTGAGGCGGTAGTCATCATCCTTGAGATAGAGAGTTTCACGCTTTCCCGGTGGTTGTTGGTCAATGAAGCAAAAAGGACAGCGATTGTTACACTGAATTAGCCCGTCAAAAAGAGCTGTTTCAAATTCTAAACCTAAATCTTCGTCGTACTCTTTTTCGATTTCTAACTTGTGGGTTTTGCCTTTATTGTCTAATACTTCTAGTTCGATAAATTCATCGGCGCACAGGAATTGATAGTCGATTAAGTCGCGTGGTTTTTCACCGTTGATGGCGACGATGGCATCACCGGCATCAAATCCCATCTCGGCGCAGATGCTGTCGGGGATGACTTTGCTGATTAGGGCTGGCCGGGTTGACAATTCGCTCATGTTATTAGTTATTTGTTATTAGTTATTTGTTATTAGAGCAATATTAGTTTCTCTCTTGAGCATAGCCGATGGATACTCCCGCTCTAATATATTTTTTCTGCACGCCCTCCTGCAATCCGTACCTCAAAAGGTATTCCCAGTAGCTGAGGCGACCATCCAAGTTGTATCGCTTAACGAAAAGACTCAAGCATCTGTTTCTAGGGGTAAGGTTTGTTCTGTCATGGCTTGTTGCCAAGATTGGCGAAAGCTTACTGCTGAAAAATCTGTATCTTCCTCTGTTGTCGTAGCTTGAATTTCCAGAGAATGGGTGCGTTGGATAATAGCGGATAGTGTTTTAAGTAGTTCAAGTTGTTCTGTTAATGAGAGTGACTGAGCAATATCGATCGCTTGCTTAAGTTGTGATGTCATAGTGAATCCTCCCTTTAAAATTTTACATTTTGCATTTTTAATTGTTCCTCACTTCTGAAAGACAATCAACAGCCTTGAGTTCGATCGCCCTAGTTACAGTTTAGCCGATCGATTGTGCGAGCAAGTATTTAGCCCGATCGACCTCTTGCCCGCTTCCTTCTACAATTAGTAAAACACTCCCCTGAGAAATTTGACGCTGATAGGCTTTAGCTTGCTCTGAAGTCAGTCCCAATCCAATCAAAGCCCCCATTAATCCGCCCGCAGCCGTGCAAATTCCGCCACTCAACAGCGTAAAGCCGATCGCCCCAGACAGCAATACTTGACCCACACCAGGAAGCGCCAGGAGTCCCACTCCCAACATCAGCCCAGTTGCACCTCCGAGCAAATTGCCCAGAAACATTCCTTTTTTCAGCCCAGTGGCAGTGCCTGCGATCGCCCCAAACGAGTCTGAGGGAAGATTTAAAGAATTTTGCCGTTCCTGAGAGCCTTGCCCCAGCAAGAACACCTGGGCTAGCGGAAAGCCTGCAAACACGAGACAATCCAGGGCTTTGCCTGCGTCTTCACGGCTAGAAAACGTTCCGAGGACTTGTCGCTGTTGGGTCAAAATCGTATTAAACATGGCTTTTCCCTGATGATTTAACTATTTTCTGTATCTTTAACTACTATTTTACCTGTTTTTTGAAAAAGCAAGCATAAAAAAATCTGACTGTCAGCAAAAGTTGACAAAAAAAGCGTCCGCAGGTTGAAGTTACCAGCGGACTCTTAGTCTGTGGAGGCAGACTTTGTTTGTGTAGAAGCGAGTCTTTATGCCTTAGATTCCGTAGGTTGGGTAGAGCGTCAGCGAAACCCAACACTGGATTTTAGAAGAGTTGGGTTTCGCTCTCGCTCTACCCAACCTACAGTATTTACTGCGGAGGCAGACTTTGTTTGTGTAGAAGCGAGTCTTTATGCCTTAGATTCCGTAGGTTGGGTAGAGCGTCAGCGAAACCCAACACTGGATTTTAGAAGAGTTGGGTTTCGCTCTCGCTCTACCCAACCTACAGTATTTACTGCGGAGGCAGACTTTGTTTGTGTAGAAGCGAGTCTTTATGCCTTAGATTCCGTAGGTTGGGTAGAGCGTCAGCGAAACCCAACACTGGATTTTAGAAGAGTTGGGTTTCGCTCTCGCTCTACCCAACCTACAGTATTTACTGCCGTGTCCTAATTTTGGGTAACTAACGGCGAGGTGCGTACATGATCACCAAAACGCCCAGCAAAGCAATCCATCCTCCCAGTAAATCGTACTTATCAGGAGCAATGCGATCGACAATCCAGCCCCAAAAAATCGACAGCACAATGAAAACACCGCCGTAAGCCGCATAAGCCCGCCCAAAAGTAGCTGGTTGCAGCGTTGGAATCACCGCGTAAACCGCCAAAATAACCGTCCCAATTACGGCTAACCAAGGGCTTTTGCCTTCGCGCAACCACAGCCAAAACAAGTAGCCACCACCAATTTCGCACACTCCAGCTAATACAAACAGCAACAAAGATTGAATCATTTACTTTTGCGAGAATCGCTCAAAGTTGCAGGTTCTTCGATTGTCAAAGCAGCTTCGTTTTCTTCACCTGTGCGAATGCGAATTGCGCGGCTTACCGGAATCACAAACAATTTACCATCTCCAACCGTTCCTGTTTTCGCCGCTGCCACAATCGTATCGACAACCGCATCGACTATATCATCGTTCACGACAATTTCAATTCTGACTTTGGGCAGAAAGTCAACCGTAAAAGGTTTGCCTTCCATATCTAGCAACCCCAAAAAAGCAAGGGGTCTGCCTTTTTGTCGCCCGAATCCTTTCGCACCGGTGACAGTCATTCCCTGAATGCCTAGTTTGACTAAAGCTTCCTTGACGGAATCCAATTTACCAGGCTGGATAATCGCAATAACTAATTGCATAGATTTTAAGTACCTATCTAGATTTAGAAGAAGGGATGCCATCGCGCATAGGATGGTTAAGATCCGAGGGCAAAAATAGGGGTTTGCCTTTGATTAAACTGTCTCCAATCAGGTAAGCAAATCCTCCAACAAAGAAGGCTAATGAAATCCCGATCGCAGTCAGAGAATTAGTTTTTGCATTACCCACTCCAGTCAAACCATAGTAGAAAATGCCACACACCATGAATAAATTAGTGACTAAACCTAACACGGGAATCACAATTGTTTTGATTGGGTTGTGTTCTTCATCTAGTAAATGCTCTAGAGTAGCAATTAGCGTCACTCCGCAGGTAATTCCGTAGAGCATAAACGTGCCGATGTTAGACACTAAGGTGACGATGGTGACGTTATCAACACTCTGCACCGCATAGGCACCAATCAAAGCTGAAAGTCCACTCAGAAAGTAAATCCCGATGTGAGGCGTGTTGTAGCGCCCGTGTAAAAAGCCGAATACGGCAGGCAATTCGCGATCGCTCCCCATCGCGTAACTAATCCGAACACCCGTTGACAGCGACGATAGCGCCGTCCCGATCAATGCCATGACTACTGTGCTGGCGATCGTAATTTGCAGCAGAAATCCGTTGCCAAACAGCAGCGAATCTCCCAAGATTTTGGCGATATCGCCGATCGGCGCACCAGACGATAATGCTGCGGCAAAACCAGTTACAGTTTTACCATCAACAGTTGCAGTGTATTGGTCGCCGATGAAAAAATTAGCCGCGAAATACTCAAAGAAATAGCAGATACAAGCCTGAATAAATAAAGAAAGAATTACACCGCGAGGAATATCGCGCTGAGGATTAATTGCCTCGCCCGCCATCGCTGTTGCCGATTCAAATCCCACCAGCAAAAGAATCGCAATTGTTGCCTGATAAATCAATCCTGATAAATCGTGAGGCATCACAACGCTGAAAGCATTTGCGTGTTCGTAATTCACATTTGGATGACCCAATCGGTAAATAATCATCAACAATCCCAGGAAGGTGAGAGAGCTAATTTGCACAATGTTGATGATGATATTAATCAGTGTAGAACCGGTAACGCCTTGGAGAGCAATAAAACCCACCAGCCCAGTGAAGATAAAACAAATTAAGGCTTTACTGAACCAATCCGTTGCAAAATCAGCGTTAAACAACTGCCCAATGTAAACGACAAGCGTTCCCATAAAGCTAATCATGATGCCGGGGTACACCCAGTAGTACAAGTGTGCCGCCCAGCCGGTGACAAACTTTGCTAAACGTGCCAAACGAAAGTGTTTGTGTTCTTCTTTTGCTAAGATTGCTGCTTCGGCGTAGTAGTAAGAACTGCCCGCACCTGCTTCGGGGTAAGCTTTAGAAAGTGTTGCATAACAACTTGCCGTTAGTAGGGCAATACAGGTTGCAAGGGCGATCGCAGCCCACATATTTTTAGCAGAATCTGGCGGGGCTTGCAGTTGGTAAGTCGTCCACAAAAAAGCGCCGGGAGCAATCAGCGCCATCGCGTTAATCGTAATGCCTACCAATCCTAGAGTAGGCTTGAGTTCTCCATTAGAGTTGGTCATGGGATTTTAGATTTGAGATTTGAGATTTTAATTTGATCCCGTAGATGAATCCGGGGGCTTGTGACCAAATTGCTTTTGGTCATTTCGAGCTGTTATGTCTGTCATCATTTGTATACAAACTTCTATTTAATGGTAAATACTTTATAAATCTGTATCACTTAATACACAAACTTTAAAAGACCGATCTAAATTCTCCGATAATTTTGATAATTTTTATTGTACATAGGAGCGAAAAGCCAGTCTTGAACAGGCAGGATGCCTGTTCCACAATACAATTTACTCTTTGTGGAACAGGCCAGAAAGCCTGTTTTTATGAACGGGCAAGATGCCCATCCCACAATACAATTTACTCTTTGTGGAACAGGCCAAAAAGCCTGTTTTTATGGACGGGCAAGATGCCCATCCCACAATACAATTTACTCTTTGTGAAACAGGCCAGAAAGCCTGTTATAATAATGAAGGATTTTTCAATACACCGCCAGCAAGTGCGGTCAAAATCGCTACACCAAAGGCCAGTCGATACCAGACAAAAATCCAGGTATTCTGAGTTTGCAGGAACTTCATCAACCAGGCGATCGACAAATAAGAAAACACAAATGCCGAAATCGTTCCCACTATCAAAGCTACAACTCCTGCATCACCCATTCCTTCTCCCAAAGCACCCTTCAATTCTACTAATCCAGCCAGAGTGATTGCCGGAATTCCTAACAAGAAAGAAAACCTCGCCGCCGCAGGTCTTTCCAATCCTATGAACAATCCTGCTGTGAGAGTGGAACCCGATCGCGAACACCCTGGAATCAATGCTATTGCTTGAGCTAATCCCATCAAAATACCGTCTTGAACAGTTAACTTTTCATAAGTGCGATCGCGCTTGCCCATTTTTTCGGCGATTGCTAACAGCAGTGACATGACGATCGAAGCAATCGCGATCGCACCCAAACTTCGCAGCGGCGACTTGTCAAAATCTGGAATCAATATCTTGATTAACAGCCCAAAAAAGATAATCGGTATGGTTCCCAAAGCAATTCCCAGGGCGATCCGAAACTCTTGCGATTCGTAGTCGCGCCGCACCACGGCATCGACAGCACCAAAAGTTATAGTTGTCAAGTCTTTCCAGAAATACCAAAGCACTGCCACAATACTGCCCAACTGAATAACCGCAGTATAGGCAACGCCCGGATCACCCCACCCCAGTGCGATCGGCACTACCTTTAAATGAGCACTGCTGCTGATTGGCAAAAATTCTGTTAATCCTTGGACAATGCCTAAAACGATCGCCTGCAAGATATTAATTTGAGCAGGCCCGGAAACATCAGCAGTCGGCGTTTGGGCGAGTATGTCAAGCAAAGCAATCATTAGGCGCATTAAAATAGTTTATCAAAAACCAATTTAACTCACTCAACAGCATTTGCTGACATTTGCTGATAAACTTAATCATGTTTTGCACACTTTTTCGCCACTTTACAGCAACTGCCAATAACTTATGATTTTTTCCAAGTACCAAAATTTAATTGCTACTGCTGCTTCTGGGCTGGGCTTGTGGCGGCGAATTGTGTCTGCTAGTCTTTTAACTGTGGCGATCGCCCTTAGCTTCATCTTGCTAACAGGTACTGCGCCGGCCTACGCAACTCTCACGGACGATCGCTTCGACGGTACTATCTATGCCCTCTACGCCGGCAACGGTTCCCTAGTCCCTCCCAAGGTTAAACTCACAGATTCTTTCAAACGCCAGAAACCCGCATTGCTAGTTTTTTACACCGATGATAGCAGCGACTGCAAACAATTTGCGATCGTTGTCTCAAACCTCCAGGAATTTTACGGCCGTGAAGCCGATTTTATGCCGATTTTTGTCGATTCCCTGCCTCCAGAAGCTTCACCAAAACTGACTGAACCAAGCCATTATTACAAAGGTTTTGTACCTCAAACTGTGCTGCTTGATCAATCGGGAAAAGTGGTTTATGACGCTAAAGGGCAAGTGCCTTTTGAAGAAGTCGATGAGGCCTTTCGGAAAGTATTTGACTTGCTACCTAGAGAAAAGTCTCTGCCGCTCAAACGCCGTGTTGTGAACGAACTTAATATCGAATTGTCGAAGTAAAATTTTGCCATCAAATTGATGACAAGGGATTTATGGGTTTTCCGGCGGTTCAAAACAAGCACCGCCCAAAACCTCAGAGAGGTGTTTCAATCCGTGATAGGGATTTATGGGTTTTCCGGCTCAATGTGTTATAATCGCGGTAACTAATTGTTGGCAGCAGGGGCGTTTTTTTTGCGCCTGCTGTTTTTTTCTTGTTTCAATCCCTGATAGGGATTTAGTGTAATTGCGGCCTGTAACGGGGTTCATTCCGCTCTCTAGGGCGTGAGGTTTCAATCCCTGATAGGGATTTAGTGTAATTGCGGCCTTGGAGCATGGCTTTGTATGTGCAAACTAAAATAGAAAGTTTCAATCCCTGATAGGGATTTAGTGTAATTGCGGCGCCGACTTACTTTCCATCCGTTCCGTCAGCTCACTGTTTCAATCCCTGATAGGGATTTAGTGTAATTGCGGCTTGGCTATGAGATTAACAGTACAATATCATTGTGTAGTTTCAATCCCTGATAGGGATTTAGTGTAATTGCGGCTTGACTTGACTAGGCGATCGCCAAGCAGTTTCTTGTTCCGAGTTTCAATCCCTGATAGGGATTTAGTGTAATTGCGGCCTGTACCGCCCGTCCCCCTCAGCCTGCGTGAGGTAGTTTCAATCCCTGATAGGGATTTAGTGTAATTGCGGCCATTTTTCAAGGTTCGGTAGTTTGGGCAAGGTAAGTTTCAATCCCTGATAGGGATTTAGTGTAATTGCGGCTTGCTAAATTCTTGGCAAAAATCTTAGCTTTTCTGTTTCAATCCCTGATAGGGATTTAGTGTAATTGCGGCTTTGCGAAAGCAGCCACTGCGTATCCTTCAACGATCGCGTTTCAATCCCTGATAGGGATTTAGTGTAATTGCGGCAAGAAATTTACCGCTGCGGATACTATAATCGAATCTTTAAAGTTTCAATCCCTGATAGGGATTTAGTGTAATTGCGGCAGTCACATAACTAGGCTTAGGAGTAGGAGTTGTGTTTCAATCCCTGATAGGGATTTAGTGTAATTGCGGCATGACCAGCAACCGATTGATGGAACTCAGAAGGCTTTAGTTTCAATCCCTGATAGGGATTTAGTGTAATTGCGGCGCTTTTTGGCTTGCTAATACTTGGCGGCGTAAACTGTTTCAATCCCTGATAGGGATTTAGTGTAATTGCGGCCATTCCGCACTCGGTCATAACGTCGAAAGAATCCAGTTTCAATCCCTGATAGGGATTTAGTGTAATTGCGGCGCGTCGATCGCGGTTATCGCCGTCTCTTGAAGCGTTTCAATCCCTGATAGGGATTTAGTGTAATTGCGGCCTTATGGTGGCGCTACTCCTGGTCTAACGCCGTTGTTTCAATCCCTGATAGGGATTTAGTGTAATTGCGGCCTAAATTAATTTCTCGTTCTTCGAGAAATTTAAAGTTTCAATCCCTGATAGGGATTTAGTGTAATTGCGGCGGTATAGGCAAACCAATAATCAGAGCCCGTTTTCAGTTTCAATCCCTGATAGGGATTTAGTGTAATTGCGGCTATTTCCACATTGTTCGTAGTCTGGTTGGATACGCGTTTCAATCCCTGATAGGGATTTAGTGTAATTGCGGCTCAACCAGTCGGCTAGCGTTTGTCGGGTCAGACGTTTCAATCCCTGATAGGGATTTAGTGTAATTGCGGCGGTTGGTACTGGCACGTAGGTGTCATCTTTTCCGTTTCAATCCCTGATAGGGATTTAGTGTAATTGCGGCTATTTGAAGTGCTTTAAATAAGCTCCTACCGCGTGTTTCAATCCCTGATAGGGATTTAGTGTAATTGCGGCGAGTCCAAATCATCCGTCGATTAATTGAGTTGTGTTTCAATCCCTGATAGGGATTTAGTGTAATTGCGGCTTTTAATTTCTGTTGGTCTAGCGTGGCGTAATGTGTTTCAATCCCTGATAGGGATTTAGTGTAATTGCGGCTTCACTGCCGCTGACACTATAATCGAAAGTCTCAAGTTTCAATCCCTGATAGGGATTTAGTGTAATTGCGGCTCGTAATCCAATTTGAAGAAAAACCAATAATACCTATGTTTCAATCCCTGATAGGGATTTAGTGTAATTGCGGCTAAATCAGAGCAGGAGACTTGAGAGTAAGCGGCACTGTTTCAATCCCTGATAGGGATTTAGTGTAATTGCGGCCTGAATAACTCTCGACAACATTGTTAATCCCTCAGTTTCAATCCCTGATAGGGATTTAGTGTAATTGCGGCAAAGCTTTGGAGCCGATCCTACAAAATGGCCGCCATTTGTTTCAATCCCTGATAGGGATTTAGTGTAATTGCGGCGCGAAGAATTCTTACCGCAGCTAAATTCAGATATTCTATGGTTTCAATCCCTGATAGGGATTTAGTGTAATTGCGGCTCTACCTCAAAAATCCGCTACCCGCCGCGACTGGAAGGTTTCAATCCCTGATAGGGATTTAGTGTAATTGCGGCGCTTCGGGCACTGTATCGGCTTTCCCGGTGGAGGTTTCAATCCCTGATAGGGATTTAGTGTAATTGCGGCCAGCAATGTATTTTCCAGATATTCCGTTCTGAGGTTTCAATCCCTGATAGGGATTTAGTGTAATTGCGGCTCCACCAAGCCTTATCTTTAAATTGGTCACTTTGAAAATGTTTCAATCCCTGATAGGGATTTAGTGTAATTGCGGCAGAGGATTCAAAATCCAAATCAATAAAACCCTTGAGTTTCAATCCCTGATAGGGATTTAGTGTAATTGCGGCTTCCTGATATAGACACCAGCACCAGTTCAATCGGTTTCAATCCCTGATAGGGATTTAGTGTAATTGCGGCCAACAGAACGAGCAGCAAACGACCCGCGACCAGGTTTCAATCCCTGATAGGGATTTAGTGTAATTGCGGCTCAAAGGATTAGTCGGTTGATAAATGCCGGAACCATGTTTCAATCCCTGATAGGGATTTAGTGTAATTGCGGCAAACTTAGCCTACAGTTTGGCAGTGGTAATATTGGTTTCAATCCCTGATAGGGATTTAGTGTAATTGCGGCTAGGTGTGAGCGTCAGCTATTTTTTTAGATTTTGTTTCAATCCCTGATAGGGATTTAGTGTAATTGCGGCCAGCACAGAATCGCGGGTTTTAATCGCGATTTCTTCCTTGGTTTCAATCCCTGATAGGGATTTAGTGTAATTGCGGCACATATTCCCATTTAGTACGAGCCGACTTTCCGCCAGTTTCAATCCCTGATAGGGATTTAGTGTAATTGCGGCTAGTTTCCCGGAATTTCTGGAAAAGCCAGCATAGTTTCAATCCCTGATAGGGATTTAGTGTAATTGCGGCGTGAGCGCTTGATAATTCCCGCCATTAGTCCAGCGCTAATGTTTCAATCCCTGATAGGGATTTAGTGTAATTGCGGCGTTGAGCCACCAGATCCTGATGATTTTGAATCCCTCGATGTGTTCCGTTTCAATCCCTGATAGGGATTTAGTGTAATTGCGGCTTATATACGGAAGTCAGAAAAATCTTATTATTTTTGTTTCAATCCCTGATAGGGATTTAGTGTAATTGCGGCATGGATCGAGCGTCAGGGTGTCCCTGGCGAGTCACACGGTCAGTTTCAATCCCTGATAGGGATTTAGTGTAATTGCGGCTTTTTATAGTCGATAGTGTAGTATTTGCACTGGTCAAGTTTCAATCCCTGATAGGGATTTAGTGTAATTGCGGCCGCCCGCTCCAGAACCCTTGCTGTATTTGGTTTTCAACGTTCAGTTCCGTGAACCTAAAACCAAAATACCATTTCAACCCTCGATCTGTCAATCCCCAAATTTTCATCCTGCCTTCAAACCATTGTCCCACATACATTTCAGCTTTTCCGTGAATCATTTTTTCAGACAAACCGCCTCAAACCCTTGTACCACAAACATTATAGCCCCAAAAATTAACACCTCCATTTTAACACCTACCCATTCACGGATTTTCACCCAAAAGCATTCACCACTTCCCCAAAGCCCCCCACACAATACCCGAAACCACCCCCCAAATCGCCCCCAAACCGGAACCCACGATCGCACCAGCCACCGGCGCCAACTCCCCCACCACCCCAACACTGATCGCCGGAAACACCACCGACAAACCCGCACCCAACACAGCACCCCCGATCGCACCCAAGAAACTGCCCCAAATCGCACCCAAAGTCCCCCCACTCACCCCCGAAGGCTGAAACGACACCGGCAACTTCGGCGCAAACCCACAAAAACCCAACAAAATTCCAGAAACCGTACCACCCAGAGAACCCACCCCCGCAGCTACGATCGCCACCAACAGCAACAACTTCACAAACTCATTCCCCGCAGTGATCGTCCCACTATATTGCTGCCAAACCACCAACCCCGAACCCAAACAAACACCAGCCAAAGTCCCCAAAAACGCCCCCCAGACAGCCCCCAAA
>NZ_NXIB02000103.1 GCF_002412335.2 Tychonema bourrellyi FEM_GT703 | reverse complement strand
ACCAACCACACGAAAACTTCATCTTCCCAGAAGAAGTTCTGCCTCGTGGTAATGCTCTGTAAGCATCGCGAAAAGTAGAAAATTCAGCTATTTTGGAAAAGTCCAAAAGCTCCTGTCTGTTGACAGGGGCTTTGTCCGCACCTTGCACTTACTGACTACTGACTACTGACTACTGACTAATGACTAATGACTACTGACTAATGACTACTGACTAATGACTAATGACTACTGACTAATAACTATTTAACAACCTTAACCCGATCGCCATCCTTGAGATAGCCAGCCCCATCAACCACCACGCGATCGCCCACCTTCAAACCCTTTTTAACCTCCACCTTAGCATCCGTCAAATCCCCCACAGCGCCCCCAGAAATTTCACCAACTTGCACCGGTTGAGCCAGCACCTTATCCTCACCAACAAGTTTATAAACCAGAGCACCGCCGTCAGATTGCGGTAAAATAGCCTTAGCGGGAACTTTCAAACCTTGAGTCGTGGCCGTCGAAATCGATCCCCGCAAAAACATACCCGATCGCAAAAACTCACTTTGAGGCAAATCAATCTTCACCGTAGCTTGGCGATTTTGCGGATCAACCAGCGGCGAAATATCTCGCACAGTTCCTGCTAATTTAATCCGCCGATCAGAATCAGAAGAAATATTGACTGCTGTTCCCGGCCGCACCTGCGAAAGTTGAGTTTCCGGCACCTTCAATTGCAATTCTAACTTGTTGCCCCGAATAATCGAAAACAGTTTTTGACTCCCCGCAGAAACATCCCCAACTCGACCAATTCTTTCAGCAACAGTACCACCGTCCGGTGCTCGAACCACAGTTTGTTCTAGTTGAATTTGTAACTTTTTGACCTGTGCATCGTTACTGCGGACACCTGCTGCATTATTCCCCACATTTGCCCTCGCACTGCTGACACTTGATGCCGCCGTATTCACCTTAGCACGAGCACTGCTCAGCGCCGCTCTCGCCGTACTGATATTAGCTTCCGCAGTAGCTACTTTAGCAACAGCCGATCGCACTTCTTCCGCCGCTTTATTCTGTTCTTCCAAAGCTTTATTCAAATCAGCCTTAGTTTTATTCAAATCTTGAACAGCAGTCAAACGTTCCGTCTTGCGCTTTTCCAAATCTTGCTGACTAATTACTCCCTGACTCGCCAAATCTTGAGTCCGATTTACTTCTCTTTGAGCTTGATCTAATTTAGCCTGAGCAGAAGCAATGCCCGCTCTAGCTTGCTCGACACCCGCTTTAGCTTGCTCAACACCCGCTTTAGCTTGCCCAACTCCTGTCTTAGCTTGTGCTACGTCAGCAATGGCTTTTTCCACACCAGCTTGGGCCCCATCAACGCCTGCTTGGGCTTCTTGTTGCGCTGACTGGGCTTGTTGCACCTGAGCTTGGGCTTGTTCCACCGTAGAGTCGGCCGATTGTACTTTAGCAACAGCTTCGGCAATTTGCGATCGCAACACCGAATCATCCAAAACCGCCATCACCTGACCCTTTTCTACCCTATCTCCCTCCGCCACCAAAACCTGCTTGATTTGCAAACCGTTGGCTTGCGGCAACACCGGCAGCAAATCATAAGCCGCCACAGTACCCGTCGCTTCCAAAGCTTGAGCCACCTCGACAGACTCCACCAGTGCCACCGTCACAGTCTGAGAAGTCGGTGCTTGAGGCGCTGGTACTGTAGCTGCGGGACCGGCGCTTTTTCCCGAAACCAAGTACACGCCAGCCAGCGTTGCAGCCACCCCAATTCCCACACCCGCCAACACCGCCGGCCACCTAATGCCTTTTCGGTTGGGAACTTCGGTTTCTTCTTCTTCCCAAATTACTGCTTCTTCCGCGTCCATTTCTGGAACTAAAGCAGAAATTTCCCGTTCCTCTTCTGAGGAAGAGAATTCCCGGCGAGAGTCGTCTTTGACACCATTTTCAGGCACTTTCACAGCTTCATTGCTGTTGCGCCCGTTCTGTATTTGGTGAAGGGGTTGCGTTTCTTCCGCTTCTGAGATAACTTGATTTGTCACAGTAGTTCCTCCCGGCGGTTTGAGCCTTTGGTTTTTGATATTGTAAAGAAAGATTGCGGTCTGAATATCTATATCATTCTAACGGAGGCGATCGGCAATAGCGCGTCCTCCTTTTGGGTTACTGTGGTGCCTATGGTGTATCAATCCCCATCCTAAAAACCTCTCGCTTTAACTGTCAACTGTCAACAGTCAACTGTCAACTGTTTAAAATGAATAGTATCTTTTCTCCCGTTCAACAGTTTCTAATTACTTGGTTGCTAGTGCTAGTAACGGGATGGTTTACCCTAACTGCTATCAATTATGTTGGCGAGCTGGTCAGCATTTTAGTAACGGCTGGATTACTGGCGTTTTTATTGAACTATGCAGTAGTAAGACTGCAAGTATTTTTGCCACGGGGAGTAGCTGCGGCCCTGGTTTATTTAACTGCGGGTTTGTTATTAGTAGTAATTGGTCTAACTATTGTGCCACCAGTGTTCAGCCAAGCCAGACAGTTGGGGGTGAGATTCCCGGAATTGCTTGAGTCTGGGCGACAGCAGTTAGGTGAATTCCAGATTTGGAGTGCCGATCGCAATTTGCCTTTTAACGTAGAAATTTTGGAGCAGCAATTATCTGCTAAAGTGCAAGAACAGGTACAGGCGATCGCTGGAACCAGTTTAGGATTAGTTGTCGGTACTGTCAACTGGTTTCTCGACTTAATTCTCATCCTAGTAATCTCATTTTATATGCTCCTAGACGGACAAAGAGTTTGGGGTGGTTTGACCAGTATTTTCGCCCCCGACATCCGCTTTGTGTTAACCGAAACTTTGCAGCGAAACCTCCAGCGGTTTGTATCAGGACAGTTGCTGCTGGGACTATTTATGGCAACAGCACTGACTCTCGCTTTTTGGTGGCTACGAGTGCCATTTTTCCTATTATTTGCAGTATTTATCGGGTTGACCGAAATAATTCCGTTTATCGGTGCAACTTTGGGTATTGGAGCAGTTAGTATCATTGTAGCATTTATTGATTGGTGGCAGGCGCTGCAAGTTTTAGCAGTTGCGATCGCCCTTCAGCAAGTCAAGGACAATGTAGTCGCCCCCAGGATCATGGGAAATCTCACGGGATTAAGCCCGGTAATTATTTTCACAGCTTTGCTGTTAGGAGGTAGAGTCGGAGGATTGTTGGGAGTTATCCTCGCAATTCCATTAACTGGGGTCGTAAAAAGTATAGTAGAAATTGTACTCAATCCCCAATTGCCACCGCAAACAGGTTCATTCTTCTACAATCCTTTTAAGGACGAAGAATTACAGTAGTCATTAGTTATTAGTCATTAGTTATTAGTCATTAGTTATTGGTTATTGGTGACAACTTACAAATAACAACTTACAAATAACAACTTACAAATAACAACAGTCAACAGCCAACAGCCAACAGCTAACAGCCAACAGTCAACAGTCAACAGCCAACAATTAACAGTCAACAATTAACAAATTAAAACTTATGAAATGGTGGAAAAACCTGAAAAATAATCCTCTAGCTCAGTTTGGAGCAGTGCTGCTGTTGATTTTTTACACAGTAGCACTTTTAGCTGATTTTGTAGCACCTTACGACCCCTATGACTCTCAATTAAACGGTTCCTTATTGCCGCCAACACAGATTCATTTGACAGCCCCTGACGGCAGATTTATCGGGCCGCACGTTTATCCTACCACCCAGGGGCCAGTCGATGCAAATACAGGCGATCGCCAAGTAATTATAGACTCGCAAAAACCCAACTCTTTGGTTCTATTTGCGAAAGGTTCCCCCTATAAAATGTTCGGAATCTTACCTTTAGATAGACACTTATTCGGAACTGTTGGAGAAGCCAAAATCAACATTTTAGGCACTGATGAACAAGCTCGCGACCAATTCACTCGCCTAGTATATGGCAGCCGCATTAGCCTCAGCATCGGTTTAGTAGGAATAGCAATTTCTTTTCCTCTGGGATTGTTAATAGGAGGGATTTCAGGTTATTTTGGAAGTTGGATTGATAGTGTTTTGATGCGCTTCGTGGAAGTATTGATGACGATTCCAGGTCTTTATTTATTAGTAGCATTGGCAGCAATTCTCCCTCCGGGATTGACAAGCGCTCAGCGATTTATCTTGATTGTAATCATTACTTCATTTATCAGTTGGACTGGTTTAGCGCGGGTAATTCGCGGTCAGGTTCTGTCAATTAAAGAGCGAGAATTTGTGCAAGCAGCGCGGGCAATGGGTGCGAATCCAATTTATATTATTGTCCGCCATGTATTGCCACAGACTGCAACTTACGTGATTATTTCTGCTACTTTATCGGTTCCTAGTTTTATTGTGGCAGAGTCTGTTTTGAGTTTGATTGGGCTGGGAATTCAACAGCCCGATCCTTCTTGGGGAAATTTGCTATCGCTGTCTACTAATGCTTCAATTTTAGTGTTGCAACCTTGGTTAGTTTGGCCGCCAGCAATCTTGATTATTTTAACTGTGTTGGCGTTTAATTTATTGGGTGATGGGTTGCGGGATGCTCTCGATCCCAGAAGCGCTGATAGAAATTAATTTCAAAAGCGGGATAACAAAACATCCGCTAACTTATTGAGCTTTTCATCCTCCTTCTGATTGGTCAAAAATGATTTCTCGATTTCTTGCTGAATTTCCAAAAGTATCTGCTGATTAGCATTAAAAGCTGGATAATTTTTAGACAAGATTGGTTGAAAGCGGACATATTGCTCCGAATTCATTAATTGGTTGATAATATAGATAATCCCGTCCGATGAACCGTCCGAAAAAACATCAAGAATAGGAATACCATCTAAGGGATTAATCCATTCTCCTGCACCCCAAGTTTGCGATTCTGAAATGCCGATTCTTTTGACGCTTTGGCCAGTCCCTAAAGATGTGACTACAATATCTTTGATATCGACTACATCGCGCCAGGGGCTAGCAGGATTTTGCAGCCATTTCGGATTGGCGGGTGGATTGTGATTCCAGCGCAAACGTTCGGCGATCGCACATAATGCTGGATTGCTGGCCACAAAGCCTCCGTCGATCAAAGGAATACCCCTGATATTGCCCGCTACGGGGATTTGATTGCCCTCTTCCTGCCAATTTTTCAGAAAGTCTGGGTTGGTCATGATGTGCGCGGGAAAGGCGACTGGTACGGCTGCGGACGATCGGCAAATTTCCCAAACAGGGATTTTTTCGTGGGCAACTTTGGTATTCTTGAAAATAACTGGTTGGCGGTTATAAATGTCGTAACTCGTAATTAAAACTGGTTTTGGTAAGTCTTGAAACAGTAATGATTTCGCAGGTAAATTTTCAATTTTGAGCGGTTTTGGTAATTTATCAAAATTGATTTCTCCTTGCCCAAAAACTACCTGAAGTACCTGTTTTAAGCCTAGTCCGTCGTAGATTGGCTGAGTCGAAAAGCCGACTGCTAGGCGATTTATGAAACTTTTAAATACATTGTTGAAAGGTGGGAATATTTCTATTCCTCTTTCTAGGTAAAGTTTTTTAATGCGAGTGGCATCAATTCCTCTGGCTACAGAACAAGCTGTTAAGCTTCCGGCTGAGGTGCCTGCAATTAAGTCGAAATAGTCTCTCAGTTTTTTGTCGGGAGCTTTTTGTCTGAGTTTTTGTTCGAGTCGTTCTAAAATAATGGCTGATATCAAGCCACGCACACCGCCACCGTCGCAGGAAAGTATGGAATAGGGTTTAGTCATTCGATTTTGGATTTTGGATTTTGGATTTTCGATTGAAGATTCAGGTAATTTTGGATTTTCGATTTGGGATTTGGGATTTGGGATTCAAGATTGACGTAATATACAAATGGCTAAAAACCTTGCTATATCAACATTCTTCCTTCTTCCTGAAGCGGTTCCTGAGCGGAGTCGAAGGGCCTTCTTCCTTCTTCCTTCGATTTAGGAAATCTCTAGAACAATTTTACCTGTTACCGAACCAGCTTCTAACAATTCGTGGGCTGCTTGGGCTTCTTCTAGGGGGAAGGTTTGGCTGACGTGAATTTTGAGCAAATTACGATCGCACAAACTAGCACATTGCTGCAAAATACGAGCCTGCTGTTGCTGTTCATTTACCAAACCTTGCAGCATCGGTGTTAACATTAGTTCCAAACTAATTCGCACATTTCGCATTCTCGCGGCTTTCAAATTTCCTAAAGCTGGATCTGGTTCCAAAATTGTCACCAAATCTCCATAAACTTTGATAGCCGGAATAGCTTGGTAAAAAGTTTCTCCCCCAACTGTATCGAAAGCTAAATCAACTCCTTCTCCCTGAGTCCAAGTCAAAATTTCATCGACTACATCGGCATTTTTGTAGAAAATAACTGAATCTGCGCCTAGTTCCTTGACAAATTTGGCTTTTTCCTCGTCACTAACGGTAGTGCAGACATCAGCATTCTGTAATTTTGCTAACTGTATCGCGACGTGGCCGACACCGCCAGCACCTGCTTGAATTAAAACTTTTTGTCCAGCAAGCAAGCGTCCGCGATCGTACAATGATTCCCATGCTGTAATTAAGACTAGCGGTGCCGCCGCCGCCTGAACAAAACTTAAACTAGCAGGCTTGAGGGCGAGAAACTTTTCGTCTACAACGGCCAACTCAGCATAAGTACCTGTTGGGCCGCCTAAACCGCCGTTGCAGAAAAAAACCTCATCCCCAACTTTGAAACTTTGTACGCCAGAACCTACAGTTTCAACAACTCCAGCACCGTCACAGCCCAAAACGTGAGGACTTAGATCTGGGTAAAAAGTACCTTTGCTCCGTAACTTAGTATCGATCGGATTTACCCCAGCCGCTCGCAACCTTACCAAAACTTCGGTTTCTTTTTGTATAGTAGGGGCTGGGATGTCTTGTATTCTCAGAACTTCTGGGCTTCCGGGAGTCTCAAAAACAATTGCTTTCATATTTTTTGGTTTTTTAAAGGGGAGATAGTTGCGATCGTACCTTGCTCAGTTGCTGAAATGCTGGCTATCAAAAATACCAGACAGCTTGGTAGGCTGGTGTTTATATTTTTCGATAAACCTGATAATTATATGAACGCTTCTGAATCCGAAACTCAGCTTTCGGGCTGCAATCATCCCAAAGTTAGCACGGCTGCTCAATTAGATGAAGATTTGCTGGAGAATATTTTAGCAGGTATCGATCGGGCGACTGGACCTGAATTTTTTGATGCTTTAGTTCGCCACTTGGAGTCAGCACTGGGAGTTCGTAGCGTCATCGCCTCGAAATTGGTCAAGTCTGACGATCGCACTTCTTGTCCTAAATTACAAGTTATCAGTTTTTGGAGCGATCGGCAACGGCAACCAAACTTTGAGTGCGACACCGCAAATACTCCCGAAGCAATGGCGATCAAGCAGGGAATGTACTCCTGTCCAGACAACCTGCTGGAAACCTTTCCTCAAGACCACAGACCTTTAGCTACAGGTGTATGTAGCTTCCTGGGAGTCTCCCTCACCAACTCCTACGGCAAATGTCTAGGTACTATTTGCCTGTTCCACGATCGACCCCTCGCCGCCGAAAAGGTAGCCCAATTTAGATTAATTCTCAAAATTTTTGCCTCGCGGGCCAGCGCGGAATTAGAGCGAGGGCGCCTACAAGCACAACTCCACACGGTGGAAGCAAAATACTGTGCTCTTGTGGAACAAGCGCCGACAGTTACTTACATTTCACCCATCAATAGCCCTAGTATCAAACTTGAAATTAGTGCACAAATTGAGACTTTGCTGGGCTATTCTGTGGCCCAATGGGAAGCAGACCCCCAATTATGGCTCAAACTCGTCCACCCAGACGATCGCGATCGCGTGCTAGTTGAAAGCGCCACACTGCAATTTACTGATGAAGAAAATATTCCCTCGAATCAGCCGATAGTTTCAGAATACCGGGCGATCGCCCGCAACGGCAAAGTGCTATGGTTTCGCGATCGGGCGATCGCCGTTTGGGATGAAGCCAGCCAGTCTTTCATCCGACAAGGGGCAATGTTTGACATCACGGAGACTAAGGTAACGGCAAATGCCCTACTAGAAAGTGAATTAAGGTATTACACCTTAGAAAAAATTCTGCCCGTCGGGATTTTCCGCGCCGATGCTTCGGGAAAGTGTTTGTATGTCAACGAACGATTTTTGGAAATGGTGGGGCTGACTCTGAGAGAGACTCTGGGCGAAGGTTGGGCGATTGCTTTGCATCCAAAAGACCGCGACGGCGTTTTGCAGCAGTGGTATCGGGCTGTCAGACAGCAGTTGCCTTTTCAACTAGAGTACCGCTTTTACCAGGGCGATCGCACAATTTGGGTATTTTCGCAAGCAGTACCGGAAATTGCCAAAACCGGGGAAGTTCTGGGGTACATCGGCACTCTAACTGATATCACCGATCGCAAACAAGCAGAAGAAGGGCTACAACGGGCGGAAGAGAAATATCGCAGCATCTTTGAAAATGCCAGCGAAGGCATTTTCCAAACGACACCAGACGGGCGTTATCTCAGTGCGAATCCAGCTTTGGCTAAGATTTATGGCTATGACTCGCCCTCGGAATTGATCGCACAAATACAAAATATCTATCGCCAATTATATGTTGAGCCAAATCGCCGAACCGAGTTTTTGCGCGCGATCGAAAAACACAGTTCTGTGTCTGAGTTCGAGTCTCAAGTTTACCGCGCTGACGGCACCGCCATCTGGATTTCGGAGAATGCCCGGTCAGTTCGCGATGCTGGGGGCATTTTGCTTTACTTTGAAGGCACTGTCGAAGATGTTACCGATCGCAAAATCACAAAAGAGAAATTAGTACACGACGCTCTACATGACATCCTCACAGGTTTGCCCAATCGAGCTTTATTTATGGAACGCTTGTCTGAGGCGATCGAGTTGTCAAAACACCATGATGATTTTTGGTTTGCGGTGCTGTTTATCGACCTTGACCGCTTTAAGGTTGTCAATGACAGTTTAGGGCATTTGGTGGGCGATCAATTGCTAATCGCGATCGCTGGGCGACTAAAAATCTGTTTGCGTCATGGAGATACAGTGGCGCGTCTCGGCGGCGATGAATTCGCTATTTTGCTGAATAATATCAAAGACAGAAATGATGCAACTCATGTTGCCGAAAGATTGCAAACTGAACTGTCCGAGCCTTTTTATCTCAACGAATATCAGGTGTTTAGCAGTGCGAGTATTGGGATTGTTTGTTCCGGTTTGCCGCAGCACCAATTAGAAAAATCGGGGGATACTAACGATATAGAAACGGATTTATCTACTGATTTTGCCAACTCCGCCTTTCCCAATATCCAGCTTCAAGTTTTGTACGATAAGCCCGAAGAATTGCTGCGAGATGCAGATGCCGCCATGTATCATGCAAAAGCATCAGGTAAAGCTCGCCACGAAGTTTTCGATTTAAGTATGCACACTCGTGCTGTCGCCCTTTTGCAACTAGAAAATGACCTGCGCCACGCTTTAGAACGCCAGGAATTTCAGCTTTACTACCAGCCGATTATTTGTTTAACTAGCGGCACGATCAGCGGTTTTGAAGCGTTGCTGCAATGGTATCACCCGATGCGAGGATTAGTCGCTACCGCTGATTTTATGTCCGTAGCAGAAGAAACCAAGTTGATTATACCGATTGGTTGGTGGATGATGCGATCGGCTTGTCTGCAAATGCAACAATGGCACCAGCAATTCCCGGAGCATCCCAATCTAACTGTCAGCGTCAACCTTTCTAACCAACAGTTCAAACAGCCAGATTTAATCGAACGTATTCGCGAAATCTTACAAGAAACTCAGCTCAATCCCGGCAGTTTAAAATTGGAAATTACCGAAAGTGTAATCATGGAAAATGCCGAATCAGCAGCGAGTGTGCTGGGAGAATTGAAAAGTTTAGAAGTTCAATTATATATTGACGATTTCGGCACTGGCTATTCTTCTTTGACTCGGCTGCACACTTTTCCAACTGACGCTTTAAAGATCGATCGAGATTTTGTGAGCCGGATGACTGAAGATGAAGGAAACGAAGCTATTGTACAAACAATCTTAATTTTAGCCGGTCATTTAGGCATGAATGTAATTGCAGAAGGAATAGAAACAATCGAACAACTTAATTTGCTCAGGGCACTGCAATGTGAATACGGACAGGGATATTTTTTCTCGAAGCCAGTAGATAGCAAGACAGCAACCATGTTAGTCGCAAGTAAGCCAGAATGGTAATTAATTTGTTGACGGTTGACGGTTGACTGTTGACTGTTGACTGTTGACTGTTGACTGTTGACTGTTGACTGTTGACGGTTAACCTTTGGCTTTTTGTTTTAGTGAATTAATATAAGCATTAAGTTTTGGTGAAAGTTCATTTAATAAGGGATGCAGTCTATCGCTCTGTTCTGGAGTTAAAAGATTGCGGGCATAGGCAAGTCTCAACCAGTGTCTTGTTTCATTTAATGAACCCCTGGCAATTCTCACAAAACGCTGATTATCTTGGCAGCTATAGCGTCCATGTCCTTCTGCAATATTAGCACCAACGCTATCAGCCGATCGCACTATTTGTTTTCCCATCGTATCCTTCGCAAAATCGTCCCACTTTTTAACAATAAACCATATTTCGTTTGCTATTTTTTCAGCTAATTGATAAACTCTTAGCTGTTGGAAGCTTTCCATATTAACTCCTTTTAATAAATAGTTAATGACAAACAGTGAACAGTCAACAGTCAACAGTCAACCGTCAACAGTCAACCGTCAACCGTCAACAGTGAACAGTGAACAGTCAACTAACTTAAACCTTCGCTTCCAAAGACTTAAGAAACTCAGTATTTACTCCCGACTCCCGCGTCATCGCAATTTTCCCAGTCCGAGCAATTTCCTTAATCCCAAATCTATTGAGCACCTGGACAATCGCCACCATTTTACCTGGATCTCCGACTACTTCCAAAGTCAGCGTATCATCACCAATATCCACCACTCGCGCTCTAAAAATCTGAGCTAACTCAATAATCTCCGATCGCGTCCCAGTCGCAGCATTAACTTTCAACAACATCAATTCCCGTTCCACACAAGGAATTTCCGTTATATCCTGCACTTTGAGCACATTAATCAACTTGTACAGTTGCTTCGTCAACTGCTCAATAATTTGGTCATCTCCCGGTACCACCATCGTAATCCGAGACACTCCCACTTGTTCCGCCGGGCCCACAGCCAGACTTTCAATATTAAAACCCCGACGGGCAAACAAACCAGCAATTCGAGTGAGGACACCCGCTTCATCTTCAACTAAAACCGAAAGAGTGTGTTTCATTTATCCAAAAAAGACGCATTTCGTGCAATTCTACTGTCGCCAATTCTTCTTTTCGGAGAACCGCACGGTCATTGAACCTGTATTACACAATATATTATGTTATGCGGGCGTGTAACAGCGCGCCCTGTCGCCACTCGCGACAACAGAAAATTTGTGTACGAACGTACACAATTCCTCGATCGAATTAAAATTATTCAGGTCTTCTCCCTGACTCAAACTGAAATTTTGAGACCAATTGGTCTCAAAATGCCTTCAGAGAAAAACCCGATGTTGCAATGAGGGCATTTGGCGACGGACTTGTTCGAGTCGATCGGGATTAATTTCCGCGATCGCCAGACCCGGTTCATCCCCCGCATCCGCCAAAACCACACCCCAAGGGTCGATAATCATCGCGTGACCGTGAGTTTGACGGCGGCCGTAGTGGTGTCCAGTCTGTGCCGGGGCGATCGTGTAACAAGTATTTTCGATCGCCCTAGCCTTCAACAAAACCTTCCAATGATCCTTGCCAGTATAAGCAGTAAACGCCGCTGGTACAAACAAAACATCCGCACCCTTCTGCGACAAATGCCTGTACAATTCCGGGAATCGCACATCATAGCACACCGAAAGTCCCAGCGTCCCCAACTCTGGCGACGCATAAACCGGCGGCAAATCTTCACCCGCCTTCACAGTGCTAGATTCGCGATAAGTAATTCCGTCGGGTACATTCACATCAAACAAATGTACTTTTTTGTACCTTGCCAACTCCCTGCCGTTCGGATCTACTAGCAAGCAAGTATTATATACCTTGCCCCCCTCCGTCGGCACCGGAAACCCGCCACCCAGAATCGTTACCTGGAAACGCTGAGCCATCGTTTTGAGGAATTTTTCACTTTGCTGTCCAATAGCTTCTGAAGCAGCAATTTTTTCCTCCTCTTCTCCCATAAACGGGAAATTTTCTGGCAAACAAACTAACTCAGCACCCTGACGCACTGCCAGGTCGATTAATTCCTCTGCCTGTACCAAATTTTTTTGCAGGTCAGGCAAGCTAGTCATTTGAATTGCGGCGGCGAGATAAGACTTCATTGATAATTAATAGTTAGTAGTCAGTAGTTAGTAGTTAGTAGTTATTAGTCAGTAGTCATTAGTCATTGGTCATTAGTCATTGGTCATTAGTCATTGGTCATTAGTCATTGGTCATTAGTCATTGGTCAGTGGTCATTATAGAGGTTCTCAAGAAAGTGAGGTATGCCCTATGCCCGATGCCCGATGCCCGATGCCCGATGCCCGATGCCCTATGCCCGATGCCCTATGCCCTATGCCCTATGCCCGATGCCCAATGCCCGATGCCCGATGCCCTATGCCCGATGCCCTATTCCCTAATTTTGAGAGTTTTGATATTTGAGCTTTGAAATAACTTGATAAATCACCACTCAAAATTCAAAACTCTCAACTTTTTTATCTAGGTTTGGGAACCTAAATTCGCTAAGATTCTAGCGTAGCGGATGGAAAAGCAAATCAGGGAAAAAGCGATTGAACTCAATCAAAATTCCCGCCGTTACCACCATCCAAGCTGCTGCCAAGACTGGCGCGGTCGAAAGATACTTCAGAAAGTATTGCATAAATACTGCTCCTCGAAAGTTTAGACAACTTAAAAAAAAAAGCCAGAACAGATTTTAGATTGAGGATTTGATAATTGGCATTTGCTTTCCCAACTAAAATCTCAAATCTAAAATCCCAAATTACTAGCGCGGCGAAACGGTAATTTCGTCGTCTTTAGCAAACATTTCACCACTGGTGATTTCCTTGAGGGCTGCCACAGGCCACAAAAAACCACTCAGCATAAATGAGACTGCCATTGGAACATCGATAATAATCTCTTTTTCCTCTGGACTGTCAGATTTCTTAGCTGCTTGCAGGTAAGAGCGGCCTACCCAACCAATCCAGCCAGCGATATACAAAAACAGCACGCTAGGAATCAAAAAGTCGCCGGCGTAGCTCAAATTGCCATCCACAATTAAGTGAGGATATCCTTCCGGGCCACACAAAGCTTCGGAATAACGGTCAAATCGGGCTTTTGCAGATGCCGGGTCGCCATTGGTAGAACGTGCATTTTCAGCCAGTTCCTTGAATGCGGGAGAGTCCTTGCACGGCACTAAATTGTAAGCCGAGGCAACAGGAGCAAAACTAATCCAAAGACTCACCACTAAAATCGCAGCAAACAATCGTCGCATGAAATTGTTTCCTTTTGTTACAAAACAATAAGTTTTTTTACAAGCATTTCAACTTGCCGATCGGTCATCCAGATAACTGCTGTATTAACAGTTTAAGCTAGCAGTAGACAACCTATCAAATAAAATTACCAGTTAATGGCAACCGTTTTCGCGATCGAAACAAGTTGTGACGAAACTGCCGCAGCAATTGTTAAGAATCGTCAAGTTTGCAGCAATGTTGTGGCATCACAAATTAAAATCCACCAGCAGTTCGGTGGGGTGGTTCCAGAAGTGGCTTCGCGGAGTCATTTAGAAATGATCAATCAGGTAATTGTCCAGTGTCTTGCTGAAGCAAACCTCACTTGGTCAGAAATTGACGGGATTGCAGCGACTTGCGCCCCCGGTTTAGTGGGTGCATTATTAGTTGGGCTGACGGCGGCCAAAACCTTGGCAATTGTCCACCAAAAACCCTTTTTAGGCGTACACCACCTGGAAGGGCACATTTATGCTTCTTATCTTACTGAACCAGACTTGCAGCCACCATTTTTGTGTCTGTTAGTTTCTGGGGGGCACACCAGCTTAATTCACGTCAAAGATTGTGGCGTTTACGAAACTGTAGGACACACTCGCGATGACGCAGCGGGGGAAGCTTTTGATAAAGTCGCAAGACTATTGCAGCTAGGCTATCCGGGCGGGCCGCTAATTGACAAATTGGCAACAGTGGGGAATCCTACAGCTTTTAAGTTGCCAGAAGGCAAAATTTCTCTACCAGAAGGTGGTTTTCATCCCTATGACAGCAGTTTTAGTGGCTTGAAAACTGCTGTTTTGCAATTAGTGCAGAAACTCAAGAAAGAAAATAATCATTTTGGTAGCGAGGGCATCTTGCCAGAATCTGTGATTAATGATATTGCGGCTAGTTTTCAAGAGAGTGTAGCTAAGAGTTTAACAAAAAGGGCGATCGCCTGTGCGGTCAATCTGGGACTCAACACTATTGCGATCGGTGGCGGAGTTGCCGCTAACAGTGGATTGCGACAACATTTGCAAGCCGCAGCAGCTAAACACAATTTGCGAGTATTGTTTCCACCTTTAAAGTATTGTACTGATAATGCAGCAATGATCGCCTGTGCAGCGGCAGAACATTTGCAGCAAGGACACACATCACCATTAACTTTAGGAGCACATTCGAGAATGGCGATTAGCGATGTGATGCAACTGTACAATTTGAATATTGATTAAGCTGACTTCAAAATAACACGAATATTTTGGCGATTCATGAGGTTGGAGTAAGGTTTTTGAATCTCCACGCGCCTAGTCCAAGAAACCGGGTTTCTGCGTAGCGCGCTTAGTCCAAGAAACCGGGTTTCTACGACAATTTAGGCATCATAACGAAGATTTGGGTAAGAAACCGGGTTTCTGAGTCCCACGCGCCTAATCCAAGAAACCGGGTTTCTGCGACAATTTAGGCATCATAACTAAGATTTGGGTAAGAAACCCGGTTTCTCAACCCCCCACGCGATACGGCCAAACACGGGCGGAAAACAGATAACCTTGCTAAAATACAAACTATATTTCCCTCCTTTAGCAGCAGGCTATGAATAATCCCTCTGACCCCAACTCTGACAGTAGCAGTCATTCTCCCTTGGATGACTTTATACAGTCTTTAAGTTCAGACTCCCATAGTTCAGACTCGCACCACCACAGCAACCATCACCCCTCAGATCCTCTTGATTTATCTCACCTTCACTTGAATTTGGGGGATGTTCACCATCCCCATGATTTAAACCATGTTGGTGCTTTAGATGGGGTCGATCATTCCCACCATTCATTGATGACTCCGGCGGGTGCTTTGGATGCTGCATATCGTGAGAGTTTGGCTGAGATCAAAACGGATTTTTATTCAGAAAGTCATCCCCAAGGTTTAATGTCTCATTCAACTATATCGCTGACTGATAATAACCATTCTCAGGATAGTTTTTCATCGGATAATCACTCGGAAAATTTTGTTGAGTTTTCGGCAAAAAGTTCATCTACACATTCAGGAGCGATTACTGAAGATGATAACAATTCAGTTAGATTTGTTGGCGATCAAGTTTATTGGCATGGTTATGCTTGGGGTCAAGCGGGGACTGTAGATGGACACAAATTTTATCGCGATGGTCATTATATCGGGCGGTTGGGTGCTGATATGAATGTGTATGATGCTGATGCACATAAAATTGGTTATGTTACGCCTTCTGGCAAAGCTTATACAACGGATGATAAGCTATTTGCTACAGGCGGAACGGCTCGTTGGGCTGCCGCAACTTTAGTTTTTAATAGTTGTAGTCTTAGTTAGTTATAAATCTGAGAAAGCGGGTTTCTGAAACAATATCTTCGCCATTTTCATGTAGGTTGGGTTGAGGGAACCGAAACCCAACAAATGGGTTGGGTTTCGTGCCTCAACCCAACCTACAAAGAACTACGCTCAATGACCAAAGCGCCTTGGCGACTGCTATATTGTTAAAGAAACCCGGTTTCTTGGAGAATTCGGGTTTCTGCAAACACAATTTCACATCAGGAGAAATGATTATGATTTGGAACTTTGCCCAGGGAATTATAACAGCAGTTAACGGCATTTTGGGGCCCCAGACAGTGATGGCGATGACGCAACGGCAAAATGAGATTGATAGAATTGCTTCCCAGATTGAAATGCAAAATAGATCGCTGGAGTTCCAAGCGGCGATGGAAGGAGTGCGTCAAGAACATAGTAAGGAAATGGAAGCCTATCGACAATATTGTGAAGATGTGCGACTGCAAAAACGCCTCGATTCTGAACGGGAACAGTTAGCTAGACGGTTCCAACATGAGGAAAAATTAGAACAGTATCGCCGCGAAACTCACCTGATTTTATCTCGCGCTCAATTGCTAACAGCTTTAACTTTAGCTGATGATAAGGAAATTAGAGAAACTTTCCCTCTGAAAACTCCCGCACGGGTAATTTTAGATGCTTACAAAAGCTATCAGGAAAATATGAAACAAATTCCTCTATTAGTGGTGATTTCTCCGCCTGCGTTGCAGTTTGAAAAATTCCCTCATGTGGCTCAGGGATTTGGTCTAGTTGAAAACCGATTGATTGATGAAATACAGGAGTTTTGCAAACATTATTCTATCACAAATCAGGAAAGACCTGTAAGATATCAAGGGGCGGATTGGGAAAGTAAATATTCTCATGGGAAAACTGGGATCGATACTTTGCACCACGTCCTCAAATCAGTCCCCACTGTGGTTTTAGAGTCTAAGTTTGATGGGGATTTACTCAGGGTTTATGTGGCGGGTTGGGATATGATGCAAGAAGTGCCTCACTATGAAAAGGTGCTAACTATTCCTTGGAAGGAAGTTTTGTATCCCATCGCCCGGAAATATGCCGAAGAGTGGCGAGAGTACCGGATGAAGTTATTAGAAAAAGGCAGAAGTTTAGAGGAATTGAAGCGCCGGGGTGGGGATAATGAACTGAATCTTTTAATCTTGGAAGAAGAGGAAGAAGATCGGGAGTTGGGCAGGGGCGGTCAACATGATTATCAGTACAATGTTAAGGAAGACAAGTACATTCAGGAATTGGCGCAGTTTTTAGGGATTTGCCACTGTATTTTAGTGGGTTTGATGGCGGATAGATACCATTTTTATCATGGGGATGTGCGTCCGAAGTTGCCTGAACTTTTGCCGGGATTGCTGGAAAAAATGCCGAGTAATAGTTTGAATGAAATGCTGGTGGGTGAGATTGTTTCCAGTTATCAAAGTCTCTATCAGTCTATTGAGGGGAAACGCCCTAATGCGATTCCTTATTTGTTGTTGGATTTGGCGTTGAGTTTGAGTGGTTTGTCGGATAAATCTTGGGCGAAAAAGCAGGTTGAGTTTTCGATTAAAGCTTGGTTGAAGCTGAGAAATGGGGTTTCTGAAGAGAAACTGGGTTTGTTGAATTTGGAAAATTTATTGGAGGTGTTTAAATCGACTTTGACGGTGGCGGATAGTGAATATGTGGAGAAGCTGACTGGGTGTTTGGCTGCGATCGGAGAAAGTCGTTATCGGGAGATGATTGGGGAGGATATTAAGGCTGAACGCCAACGCCAACGAGAAGAAGTGGAACGCAAACGAAAGCTAGAAAATGTCTCAGTTGTTCATACCCTCACAGGGCATTCTGATGGGGTTAATTACGTCGCCATCAGCCCAGATGGACAGACGCTTGTCAGTTGTGGTGATGACGACACCACGATTAAGATTTGGCAATTGAGTACGGGGCGAGAACTTCGCACCCTCACTGGGCATTCTGACTCGGTTGGTTCCCTCGCCATCAGCCCGGATGGGCAAACCCTTGTCAGTGGTAGTGATGACAAAACGATTAAGATTTGGCAATTGAGTACGGGGCGAGAACTTCGCACCCTCACTGGGCATTCTGACTCGGTTGGTTCCCTCGCCATCAGCCCGGATGGGCAAACCCTTGTCAGTGGTAGTGATGACAAAACGATTAAGATTTGGCAATTGAGTACGGGGCGAGAACTTCGCACCCTCACTGGGCATTCTGACGAGGTTTGGTTCGTTGCCATTAGCCCGGATGGGCAGACCCTTGTCAGTGGCAGTCGTGACCAAACGATTAAGATTTGGGAGTTGAGTACGGGGCGGGAACTTCACACCCTCACTGGGGATTATCTGTGGGCTAGTTCCCTAGCCATCAGCCCGGATGGGCAGACGCTTGTCAGCAGCGGTGAATGTGACACCACGATTAAGATTTGGCAATTGAGTACGGGGCAGTTACTTCGCACCCTCACAGGGCATTCTGACGAGGTTAATTCCCTCGCCATCAGCCCGGATGGGCAGACGCTTGTCAGTGGCAGTGATGACAAGACGATTAAGATTTGGCAGTTGAGTACGGGGCAGTTACTTCGCACCCTCACCGAGCATTCTCAGAGGGTTAGATCTCTCGCCATCAGCCCGGATGGGCAGACGCTTGTCAGTGCAAGTGATGATGACACGATTAAGATTTGGCGGGTGGAGTGACTCAGAAACTTAGAAACCGGGTTTCTCTGATAAATTTTCCTAGAAAGAAACCGGGTTTCTGCGATAATTTTGGCATCCTCACCGAGATTTGGGTAAGAAACCCGGTTTCTGAGCCCCACGCGACTATATCTAGTTGTTAGAATAGAAAAACCTGAGCATGAAAATCGCAAATGTATGACAGCCAAAATACACATCAGCAACTTGGGTAATTCCTTAGCTTTGCCAATACCGGACTATATTGTAAAATTTTTCAACCTGAAAGCAGATGATTCGGTAATTTGCAGTATAGAAAATGGAAAAATGGTCATAGAACCTGTAAATCAGAAAGTTTCCAAATATACCCTAGATGAATTATTAGCAGGCGAAATAGAACCCAGCGAAGAAATCTCTTGGGGAAAACCAGAAGGAGAAGAATTTTGGTAAACTATATCCCCGAACGAGGTCATTTCATTCGCCTCAATTTCGATCCTCAAGCAGGGCACGAACAAATGGGAACTCGACCTGCACTGGTTGTGAGTCAAACTAAATTTAACCAAAAAATGGGGTTTGTGTTTGTCTGTCCAATTAGTACCACACAACGCAAAAATCCGTTTTATGTTCCCATTCCAGAAGGTGAATTGGTGACAGGTGTAATTATGACAGATCAACTGCGTTCTTTAGATTATCGATCAAGGCAAGCAAGTTTGATTGGTGAATGTCCAGAAGATTTAGTTAGGGAAGTATTGAAGCGAATTGAACCTATCTTGTTTGAAAATATGACCTCCTAGAAACCGGGTTTCTGCGACAATTTTTGTATCCTCACCGAAATGTGGGTAAGAAACCCGGTTTCTGAGGCCCCCACGCGCCTGATCCAAGAAACCGGGTTTCTGCGATAATTTTGGCATCCTCACCGAGATTTAGGTAAGAAACCCGGTTTCTGAACCCCGACGCGATCGCTGTTATCATAAAATCACTTCAGAGCAGAAGGGAACGACAATGCAAACCCAAGAAAAACCAGCAATCGCCAAGCAACCACCAACCGAAAAACGGTACTACACGCCGGAGGAATATCTGGCCTTAGAAGAAAGTGCGATCGACAAAAGTGAATACCACGATGGAGAGATAGTACCAATGACAGGCGGAACCGCAAACCATAACAAAATCGCTGGGAACTTTTACAAAAAATTCCCCTCGACTGTGAATGGTCAAGATTACGAGACATTTATCAATGATGTGCGCCTGTGGATACCCCTAACTCGCCGCTACGTCTATCCCGATATCATGGTCATTCAAGGAGAACCAAAATATCAAGGAAGTAACAAAACAATTGTCACAAATTCTCTGATAATCGTCGAGGTTTTATCCAATTCAACCAAAGATTACGATCGAGGTGGCAAATTTCTCGCCTATCGCTCAATTCCTGAATTTCAGGAATACATTTTAATTGACCAATATAGCTATCACATCGAACAATTTGCTAAAAACTCTAATGGTAAATGGGTATTAACAGAGTATGACTCAGAGGAATCGGTATTAACCCTGGAATCAGTAGAATTCCAAATGCCGATCAGAGAGATTTACGCACGAATTAATTTTGATATTAAAGACGAAGAAGTGAACGAGTCAATAAGTGATATTGAAGATTAACATCGAGTTAGTTGATAATCCAAGAAACCGGGTTTCTGCGATAATTTTGGCATCCTAACGAGATTTTGTGAAGAAACCCGGTTTCTGACTCGCACCCATCGCCCAACAATAATTCATGAAAATCCGCGACGCAAGTGAAAGCGACTTACCAGCAATAGTTCAAATATACAATGCAGCCATACCAGGGCGATCGGCTACAGCAGATTTAGAACCAATCTCCGTCGAAAGTCGCCTCCCCTGGTACAGACAACACTCCCCCGATTCCTTACCCATTTGGGTAATGGAATCAGAACAAACCATCATTGGCTGGCTGAGCTTGCAGCGTTTCTACGGACGCGCCGCCTATCAGCATACAGCAGAAGTTAGCATTTACATCACGCCCGATCGCCAATGCTGCGGAGTCGGGCAAAAATTATTACAACAAGCAATTGGGCGCAGTCCAGAATTAGGAATTAAAACCTTAATCGGCATAATTTTTGCCCACAATCAACCAAGCTTAAAATTGTTCAATAAATTTGGATTTCAGACCTGGGGACATCTGCCACAAGTCGCCGAACTTGATGGAGTTGAAAGAGATGTTGTAATTATCGGCCTGCGTTTAAACAAACCATAAATTAGACAGACATAAATTCCACATTGACCAAGAATTTCTTGATGGTACAAGCCCCCGAATTTATCCGTGGGGTTAATCTAAAATCTAAAATCTAAAATCGATTGACCGCCCAAACCACTAACTAAAACCGTTGTAAACGCAAATTTTATGTACAAAAGTTTGATCATCGATAGATAATTTGCTATAATTATAAATAGCAGCACCAAAGCGGTATTGCTAAACCCCGCCAAAAAGATTATAGGAGTTAAGTAAAATGCCAAACAAACTCCACGTTAAAACACAGTCTGTAGGATACAGCGATTTTTACTGGAACCGTTTTAGTCCGAGAGTTGCTACTATCAGCAGCATCCGTAATGCCAATCACTGGGAGGGTGGATTTATCACCTATATTGCATATCCCAGAAAAATTGAAGCCACAGCAGCCATGAAATATTTGCTCCTGCATCAACAAGTTACTGATGTCGATATGCGAAAAGCCAAACGGATGAAAGCAAAAGGCATTCGTTGGGAGCTAAAAATACGGGGTTTAGCTTTTAATGAAGTGCTGAAGTTTGCGACTATGGACATAAATGACGAGTTGATTATATCGGCAGTTGAAACCGGGGCAACCACGCCAAGAACCCCTACCAAAAACGAAGTCCGAGCAACGCGAGACTAAAGAATAAACGAGTAAGCTGTTACGCATTTAAACCACTAACTATCCATGTAGGGTGCGTCAGTAGGGGCGAATGGCCATTCGCCCCTACACACTATTCGCCCCTACACACTGACTATACATGGGAAACGCCTTGTACGGGCGAATGGCCATTCGCCCCTGGGCACCCTACAATACCATTTTAAATGCGTAACAGCTTATTTCAGTATGATTTAGTATCAGTATCCAAAAGTAAAATCTAGAAATTCCCACTCCAGGGTACTGATATTAAATCGTAAAAATTGACTTGACGCAACCGCTCTAATTCCCGTATCCATTCTTGTTCAGCGAGAAATTGTTGGTGATATTCCAAAGCCTCTTCACAATTGCTAGCAGCATCCGTATTTTCCCACATATTCAGTGCAATCCGACGGCGTTTCATGCTGATAATTTGCTCGATGCACGCCAGAGCTGACCTAATTACTAAAGGTGCACGATAAACATTTTTTTCTGACAACTCATTTAAGTGAAATAAATGGGAAATTTGATTGAGTTGATTGGGATATTCGATTAAGCTATCTTGCAACCTTAATATTAACTCAGACGGCGCTATTTGTAAAGAGATTTTGTGCAAAATTTCTGCGTTCAAAATCTGATGCCACAAAAACCTATGGTGAGAAAGGCTAAACTGGACTTCTCTAGCTTCGATGGATTCTCGAACATCTTGGCGGTATTCGGGACAGTGCAAATATATCTGCAATAATTGCCCTTCTGCTTCTTCCAAAAGAGTCCGGGCTACGGCGGCAAAGCTTTCCTTGGAGTGTTTTTTTTCGCTAGTGGTAGTCTGTTTATTGTATTGTTTGTTTGGCTTCAGCTTCTTTCTAATTAACAATGGCATTGTCAATGATTCGTCTTGACTCAGCCTCTTACCCCAATCGTTGATTACTTGATTCAACAAGTTATCTGCTAGCATTTTTGTCAGTCGATAATCTCCCTTGCTGAGAATCTCCGCGCATTTTTGTAGGTAATGTGTGAGTTGATTGTCGTCAGTGATATTGGTTAATAATTTAATGATTTTTTTAGTAATTTGCTGGTAAGTATCTGCTTGTTTCAAATCTTGATTAATCAGCATTTGTTGAAGTTGCCAGTCGAGCCATAGAGGAGCTGTTTTCAGCAATTCTCGATATTGTTCAGGAGAGTAAGTTTTGAGGAATTCATCGGCATCTTTACCATCGGGAATGTTGAGAACTCGCAGTTGTACTTCTCCTTGATAGGCAAGTTTTTCTATTTCTCCAATCGCCCTTTCTGCTGCTTGAGTTCCGGCTTTGTCGGCATCGAAATTCAGGATAATTTGTTTGGAGTCTGTGTAGCGCAATAACTGTCGTACTTGGTTTAAACTGAGTGCTGTACCGAGGGAAGCGACGGCGTTGCCAATGCCCGCTGCCTGAAGTGCGATCGCATCAAAGTACCCCTCTACAACGACTGCTCGATCGGCTTTGCTAATCGCTATTTTGGCTGTATCTAGGGCAAATAAAGTTTTGCCCTTATCGAATAGTTCTGTTTCGGGGGAATTGAGATATTTCGGTTGTTCATCGCCGAGAGCTCTGCCACCAAAACCGATGACTCTGCCTTGGGTATCGCGGATGGGAATCATCACACGATTTCGGAAACGGTCGTAATAGCCACTGCCTCCTGATTTGCGTGGTACAATTAATCCGGCTTGTTCTACTAATTGGGCTGGATAGTGTTTTTGTTCTACCAGATAGCTGTAGAGTGCTTCCCAACCTTGGGGAGCATAACCTAACTGAAATTGTTGGATTGTTTCTTCGCTAAGCTGGCGATTGGATTTGAGATATGCTAAGGTTTCTTGTCCTTGGGTTTGTCTCAAAGCGTGTTCGTAAAACTTGGCGGTGAGGGCAGAAATTTCATACAGTTGTTCGCGCAGAGAAATTTGGCGCTGCAATTCTTGTCGATGTTCTGGTTCGACTGTTTTGACTTGTACTTGATAGGTTTTAGCTAAGTCTAATACGACTTCGCTGAAAGAGCGTTTCTCTAATTCCATGAGAAATTTAAACGCATTGCCGCCAGCGCCACAGCCGAAACAATAGTACATTTGTTTGGCTTGGTTGACGGTAAAACTGGGAGATTTTTCGTCGTGAAATGGACACAATCCGACGAATTCTTTGCCCCGTTTTCGCAAGACGACACGACCAGAAATGACATCTACTATGTCGGCTCTTTGTTTGACTTCTTCGATGGTTTCTGGATGTAGTCTGGGAACTTGCATAGGGCTATTTGAGGTAAGTTGAAACTATGTTTAGTTTGAGGAATTGCACAATTCGATTATCTTGGAGGCAGAAACCGGGTTTTTTACGAAAATACTGGATTTGAGCCTTTGATACTGGTAAAAAACCCGGTTTCTTTGGTGTTTATGCGTAAGTCATATTTGAGTAAAGCTAAGGAGTAACTTTATTGTAAGATATTTACACTAACTGTAATGAGCATGGAAAATAATGCGAATTTTAATGATGGGCGGTACTCGATTTATCGGGGTTTATCTTACTAGGATTTTAGCAGCACAAGGGCATGAGGTGGTATTGTTTAATCGTGGCAATAAGCCGGTGCCTGTTTCGGGAGTGCAGCAAATTCAGGGCGATCGCACAAATCTTGACCAACTTAAAGACAAATTATCCACGGAGGAGTTTGATGTCGTTTTTGACAATAACGGCCGCGAACTGAGCGATACAAAGCCTTTAGCTGAAATATTTAAAGGGAGGGTGCAGCACTTTGTTTATATGAGCTCTGCGGGGGTTTATTTGAAATCCGATCAAATGCCTCATATCGAAGGGGACGCTACCGATCCGAAAAGCCGTCATTTGGGTAAATGTGAAACGGAAACTTACTTGGCTGAGTCTGGTTTGCCTTGGACTTCGATTCGCCCGACTTATATTTATGGCCCCCAAAATTATAACGATTTGGAGGCTTGGTTTTTCGATCGCATTGTGCGCGATCGACCAATCCCGATTCCCGGTAACGGAATGCACTTCACGCAGCTAGGGCACTGTCAGGATTTGGCTAGGGCGATGGCGGCGGTTTTGGGGAATCAAAGGGCGATCGGGCAAATTTACAACGTTTCGGGCGATCGATTTGTCACCTTTGACGGTTTAGCCCGCGCCTGCATTCAGGCTGCTGGCAAATCAGTCGATTCAATTAAGATTATACACTACGATCCAAAACAATTTGACTTTGGTAAAAAGAAAGCTTTTCCCATGAGATTGCAGCACTTTTTTGCCTCAGTGAATAAAGCCGTCACCGAACTTAACTGGCAACCGGAATTTGATTTAGTTTCCGGCTTAAAAGATTCATTTCAGAATGATTATGTAGTTTCGGGCAGGGACAAAGCTGAGATTGATTTTTCAGTCGATGAGCAAATCTTGAAAGCTGTTTGAAGTTAAGTTATAGTGGGAGCATCTCAATACTAGCAAAAATCTAGAACCCCACCCTAACCCTCCCCTTAGTAAGGGGAGGGAACAAGAAAAATAGCAAACAGACTGTCACCGTAAGGTTGGCCGCCGTGTTACCTACAAATATCGAAGGAGAAAAATAACATGAGATTTATCAATCCTAAAATTGATTTTGCATTCAAGAAAATATTTGGCTCCACCCAAAGTACAGAGATTTTGATTAGTTTCTTAAATGCCATACTTTATGAAGGGGAATCCGTAATTGAAAGCTTGGAAATCCTTGACCCTTATCTTGGCCCTCAAATAGCCGGAGCTAAAAATAGTTACTTAGATGTCAAAGCCCTACTTAACGACGGCACATTTGTGATTATTGAAATGCAAGTTTTGAAGGTACAGGCATTTGGCAAGCGAGTTTTGTACAATGCAGCAAAAACTTATGCACTGCAACTAACAAGGGGAGAATTATACAAGGAATTGCGACCTGTGATTGCTTTGACTATCACAGATTTTGAAATGTTTAGTGGACATGAAGATGTGACTTCGCATTTTGTCTTCAAAGAAAAAACTCGCTTGTCTGATTATATACAGAATGACATTGAGTTAGTATTTGTAGAGTTGCCAAAATTCAAGAAAGAATTGGAGCAATTGGAAAGTCTTACGGATAAGTGGATTTACTTTATCAAAACCACTGGCACTTTGGATGAAGTACCTCAAACAATGGCTACAGTACCTCAAATTCAGAGAGCTTTTGAAATTGCCAATCAACTTAGTTTGACACAGGAGGAATTTAACATATTACAACAGCAAGAGTTTTTTGCTCAAGATCAAGAGGGTTCAGTGGCTTTAGGTAGAGAAGAAGGCAGACAAGAAGGCAGACAAGAAGGCAGACAAGAAGGCAGACAAGAAGGACAAGTAAAGTTAATTATGCGTTTGCTGAGTCGCCGTTTAGGTCAAATAAACCCGGATTTTGAAAGCCGTATTCGCCAATTGCCGATCGACAAATTAGAGAATCTTGCAGAAGCCATGTTAGATTTTTCAAATGCGGAAGATTTAACAGCTTGGTTAGAAGCTAATTCTCCAAAAGACTAGGAAATATAGGTAAATCTCATGCTTGGAATCACACTCAGCAGTCGCTACAGCATTATCCGTCACTTGGGAGGGGGAGGATTTGCTCAAACTTACCTAGCTGAAGATAGTCAGCTACCAGGAAATCATCTCTGCGTCGTCAAGCAACTCAAACCCCAAGCAACTGATCCCGAAACTTTACAGGTAGCAAGGCGTTTATTCGATACAGAAGCACAAGTTTTGTACAAGTTGGGAAACCACGATCGCATTCCCCGACTTTTTGCATACTTTGAAGAAAATCAAGAGTTTTATTTAGTTCAAGAATTTATAGAAGGTCACGATTTAAGTCAAGAAATTATACCCCCCCAAACCCCCCCTTACCAAGGGGGGGCTGGACTTGGCTCCCCCCCTTACCAAGGGGGGGCTGGACTTGGCTCCCCCTCTTACCAAGGGGGGGCTGGACTTGGCTCCCCCTCTTACCAAGGGGGGGCTGGACTTGGCTCCCCCTCTTACCAAGGGGGGGCTGGACTTGGCTCCCCCTCTTACCAAGGGGGGGCTGGACTTGGCTCCCCCTCTTACCAAGGGGGGGCTGGACTTGGCTCCCCCTCTTACCAAGGGGGGGCTGGACTTGGCTCCCCCTCTTACCAAGGGGGGGCTGGACTTGGCTCCCCCCCTTACCAAGGGGGGGCTGGACT
>NZ_NXIB02000102.1 GCF_002412335.2 Tychonema bourrellyi FEM_GT703 | reverse complement strand
ATGCCCAATGCCCAATGCCCAATGCCCAATGCCCAATGCCCAATGCCCAATTCCCCATTCCCAATGCCTTAAATTGTTACAATATATTTACAATGCTTCACACTAGGTCTGATTTATGAATGTCAAGACTGTATCGCCAACCTCCACGCAAACTTATGCAAATTCAGGGACTCAGGCTGTACTCGAAAATCTCAAAGATGTCAACACAATTCCCGTACAAGCAGTCCCACTAGAGACAGAAGCCGTAACATCCGAAGTCCTTAAATCAGCCAAAGACAGAGCTTTCGAGTTGGCCGGAGATGCTGTTCGGTACGATCCAGTGGCGATCGCAGCCGAGTACCGAAATCGCCCGCTACAAGTCTGGGGAAGGATGCTGAGCGTCTTTTGGACATTTTTTAGCTTTACCTTCAGTTTGTGGTTCGACGGCAAAACAGGCCGCGTCGCCAAGAACGAAAAGCGTCGCGCCGCCAGACTCAGAGACATTCTCGCCCAACTCGGCCCCGCATTCATTAAAATCGGACAAGCACTTTCAACCAGACCAGACTTAGTACCACCAGTATATTTAGAAGAACTAACAACGCTGCAAGACCAATTGCCAGCATTTCCCAACGAAGTAGCCTATCAATTCATTCAAGAAGAATTGGGCGCGCACCCCAACGAAATCTACGCAGAAATCAGCCCCGATCCGATCGCAGCAGCATCCCTCGGACAAGTCTACAAAGGCAAACTCAAAACCGGAGAAACAGTCGCCATCAAAGTCCAGCGACCAGGTTTAGCTGAAAACATCGGCTTAGATATCTACATCCTGCGGCGCGTGGCACTTTGGGCACAAAACACCTTCAAAATAATTCGCAGTGACCTCGCAGCAATTATGGATGAATTGGGCGAACGCATTTACGAAGAAATGGACTACACCCACGAAGGTCAAAATGCCGAACGGTTTGCCGAACTATACGGCCACATCAAAGACATTTATGTCCCCAGCATCTACTGGGAATATACCCGCCGCCGTGTCTTAACAATGGAGTGGATTACCGGGGTTAAACTGACTAATTTAGAAGCAGTCAAGGCTCAAGGAATTGACGCTCCTTACCTAATTGAAGTGGGAGTACAATGCTCTTTGAGGCAACTTCTAGAACATGGTTTTTTTCACGCAGACCCGCATCCCGGCAATCTTTTAGCAACTCCTGATGGTCAATTAGCTTATCTCGATTTCGGGATGATGAGCGAAGTGAAACCTTATCAGCGATACGGTTTGTTAGAAGCTATAGTGCATTTGGTGAACCGCGACTTTGAAGGTTTAGCAAAAGATTATGTCAAGTTAGATTTTTTGACACCGGACACCGATTTGACACCAATTATTCCGGCCTTGGCTGGAGTGTTTAACAATGCTTTGGGTGCTAGCGTTGCCGAACTCAATTTCAAAAGCATTACTGACGAACTTTCGGCGGTGATGTACGAATATCCGTTCCGAGTTCCAGCTTACTACGCTTTGATTATTCGATCGCTCGTCACCCTAGAAGGCATCGCCATCAACGTTGACCCCGAATTCAAAGTGCTCAGCAAAGCCTATCCCTACGTGGCAAAACGTCTGTTGAGCGACCCTTCACCGGAGCTGCGAACATCTCTGCAAGAGTTGTTGTTCAAACAAGGCGAATTCCGCTGGAATCGTTTAGAAAACTTGCTTAGCAATGCCCGCGATAGCGAAGACTATGACATCAGCAAAATTCTGAACCAAGCCTTAGACTATTTATTTTCTGAAAGAGGAGATTTTATTCGCGATCGCATAGTCCTAGAATTAGTCAAAGGTCTCGACACACTTTCCAGTAATGCCTTTGCGAATGCTAAATCTGTAGTCGGCGAATGGTTTGGAGTTAAGGCAAGTCAACCCGTGGTTTCACAAACTGCACAAAACAATCTAGCACACATCAAACGAATTTGGGATATTTTGCAATCAACTCCCGGTTTTGATGGGACAAAAGTATTGCAGCTACTGCCACAATTGTTAGTGAAACCCGAATTGCAGAATATGGGGCAGAGAGTAGTCGGCGGTTTAGCTCAAAGAGCAGTTGCTAGACTAATTCGTGAATTTTTGCTTTCCTCCGAACCGGAGGTGATTTCCAATAATGGCAGCTATCCTAAAACTTCGCCTCAGTTGTCTTTACCGGCGGCGAAGTAGTTGCGATCGAGTCTGGATTAATTACCCTTGACACTAATCTATTTAGCACAAGATATCTGGTATTGGAACAAAGCTAGTAGGGTGCGTCAGCTAGAACCCTTACCCTGAAACGGAAAACCTGATCATACTGACGCACCCTACGCGTTTGAGTTTAAATGCCGAACAGCTAGTAGGGTGCGTCAGCTAGAACCCTTACGCTGAAACGGAAAACCTGATCATACTGACGCACCCTACGCCTGTTTAGCACAAGATATCTGATATTGGAACAAAGGTTTACAATTAAAGCCGTCCTATAAGGACGGGGTTTTAAACCCAATTTCTTGATAACTCGTACCTCCTCTCAATCCAAAATCTCAAATCCAAAATCTCAAATCCAAAATCTCAAATCAATATGTCTCATTCCACCGATATCATCACCCTCGCCCGCTGGATGGCCTCCGACTTCAGCAACCAAGCCCAAGCCTTTGAAAATCCGCCCTTCTTCGCCCACATCCGTGTCTGTATGAGACCCCTACCAGTGGAACTTTTGGACGGCGTAAGTCTGTATTTAGAACAAGCCTACGACATCGAACTCAACTCCCCTTACCGAGTCCGAGTGCTAAAATTAGTCCCGATGGCCGATCGCATCGATATCGAAAATTATGCGATCGCCAACGAAGAACAATTCTACGGCGCCTCCCGCGATCGCCAAAAACTCCAAGAACTCAAAACAGCCGAATTTAAACTAATGCCGGGGTGCACCTTTATTACGCACTGGACGGGCAGCAGCTTCAAAGGTCGCGTTGAACCCGGAAAAGGCTGTATGGTAGTCAGAAAGGGCAAAAAAACCTATCTGGATAGCGAATTTGAGATCGATGGAGACAAATTTGTGAGTCACGATCGCGGGCGAGACCCAGAAACCGATGCCCACGTCTGGGGAGCCCTCGCCGGCCCCTTTGAATTCACCCGCCGGGCCAGCTTTGCCGATGAAATTCAGGTTCAATAGAAAAAAACTCAGCCCCGATTTAGCAAACAACCCGGTTGATTAAAGGTTCACAATGCACCAATACCTGGTACATTAACCCAGTATTGGCAAGCAAGATTCACCGTTGTTTTATGAAAGTCCTGGTTATTGGTGGCGATGGCTATTGCGGTTGGGCAACCGCACTCTACCTTTCAAACAAAGGTCACGAAGTTGGCATCCTCGACAGTTTCGTCCGGCGGCACTGGGATCTGGAACTGTGCAGCGACACCCTCACTCCCATTGCACCGATTCAGCAACGACTCCAGCGGTGGCAAGATTTAACGGGCAAGTCGATCGACTTGTTCGTCGGTGACATCACTAACTACGATTTTCTCAGCAAAAGCATGAGAAAATTTGCACCAGAGGCTGTAGTCCATTTCGGCGAACAACGTTCGGCACCTTTCTCGATGATCGATCGCGAACACGCAGTCCTCACCCAAGTCAATAATGTAGTTGGGACACTGAACCTGCTGTACGCCATCCGAGAAGACTTCCCCGACTGTCACTTAGTCAAATTGGGGACGATGGGCGAATACGGCACGCCGAATATTGACATCGAAGAAGGCTACATCACGATCGAACACAACGGCCGCAAGGATACACTACCCTATCCCAAACAGCCAGGAAGTTTTTATCACCTTTCCAAAGTCCACGATTCCCACAATATCCATTTTGCCTGCAAAACCTGGGGTTTAAGAGCCACTGACTTAAATCAGGGAGTCGTCTACGGCGTACTCACAGAAGAAACTGGCATGGACGAACTGTTGATCAACCGTTTGGACTACGACGGAGTATTCGGTACAGCTTTGAACCGATTTTGCATTCAAGCTGCGATCGGTCATCCTTTGACAGTTTACGGAACTGGCGGGCAAACCCGCACCTTCTTGGACATTCGGGATACTGTGCGCTGCGTCGAATTGGCGATCGCGAACCCCGCCGAACCTGGACAATTCCGAGTCTTCAACCAATTCACCGAACAATTCAGCGTCGGCGACTTGGCTGGATTGGTGCAAAAAGCAGGCACGGCAATGGGATTAAAGGTAGAAATCAATCACCTCGAAAATCCGAGAGTTGAGAAAGAAGAACATTATTTCAATGCCAAAAACACCAGTTTGCTAGACCTCGGTTTGCAACCGCATTATCTCTCAGATTCGCTGCTCGATTCTCTGCTAAATTTTGCCACAAAATATCAGCACCGTGTCGATAAGAATCAGATTTTGCCGAAGGTTTCTTGGCGGTAAGTTCTGGCATCTATCTACGGGAAGAATGATTTTTTTTGACGAACCGCGAAGGCGCGAAGGGCGCGAAGGAAGAGAAAAGAAGGGAAGAGAAGAGAAGGGTTCGCAAGTTCTGAATTGATTTCGATCTATCTTTTGGATTTTTTGCTCTGTGTCCTCTGTGTCCTCTGCGGTTAATTGAAAAAATCTGATCTGGTTTTTACTGCCGCCTTGTTTGGGAATAAATAATCAACCTGCTAACAGAACCTTATTCGTAACTGAAACTAACTGCAACAGCGCCAATATAAAGAAGGCGATCGCCCAGAATTACTTACTCCCTCCGAGACAGTCTATTCTGTCATCGACCCCGACGTTTGCCAAAGGCTAGGATTATCTGCTCCCTAACTAACTTATTATGAAAATTGCTCTGTTCACTGAAACATTTTGGCCGAAAATAGATGGCATTGTGACGCGCCTGATTCACACTGTAGATCATTTGCAGCGATCGGGTGAACAAGTTCTGATATTTTCCCCAGATTACGGAATTACAGAATACAAAGGTGCCAGAGTTTATGGTGTGGAGGGTTTGCCTTTCCCGATGTACCCGGAATTGAAAATGGCACTTCCTTCTCCGGCGATTGGTCGCGAATTGGAACAGTTTAAACCGGATATTATTCATGTTGTCAATCCCGCTATTTTGGGATTGGGTGGCATCTATTATGGCAAAAAGCTCGACATTCCGATTTTGGCTTCTTACCACACTCATTTACCTAAATATTTGCACCACTATGGTTTTGGAATGCTGGAACCTTTGTTGTGGGAATTGCTCAAAGGTGCTCACAATCAAGCAGAATTGAATTTGTGTACTTCGACAGCGATGGTGGAGGAACTCAGAAGCCACGGGATCGATCGCGTAGACTTATGGCAGCGTGGTGTTGATACTGAGATGTTTGTACCTGAATTGGCTAGTCGAGAAATGCGATCGCGCCTTTCTCAAAATCACCCCGACAGTCCCCTCTTGCTTTATGTCGGCCGCCTCGGTGCAGAAAAGGAAATCGAAGCCATCAAACCAGTGCTCGAAGCAATTCCAAACGCCCGCCTCGCCCTCGTCGGAGATGGCCCCCATCGCCAAACTCTAGAACAATATTTTGCCGACACTCCCACCAATTTTGTTGGCTACCTCAAGGGGCAAGAACTAGCTTCTGCATACGCATCCGCAGATGCCTTCATTTTTCCCTCCCGCACCGAAACCCTGGGCTTAGTGCTCCTAGAAGCAATGGCTGCGGGGACACCCGTAGTCGCGGCCCGCAGTGGCGGAATTCCCGATATCGTCACCGACGGCGTTAACGGCTATTTATTTGACCCAACTGATGAACAAGGTGCCACCGTCGCCACCCAACGTTTGTTTGCAAATCCCGAAGAACGCGAAAATCTGCGCCAAAGCGCCCGCCGAGAAGCGGAACGCTGGGGTTGGGCCGCCGCTTCTGCACAATTGCGGCGCTACTATCAATCCGCGATCTTTGCTCAATCCATGTCTTCTGTAGCGTGAAGGATTGACAGCCACTGATTAAAGTAGGGTTGAGGAATGATTGCGTAGCTATTCTCCTCCTTGGTTTAACATTAGACTATCAATACTTCTTCAAAATATCGATCGCGTCACCGCAGTTAACCCAAACACTATCCACCAAACCGTATTTGGTCTGGTCAATGGGCTGAAACGTCGATATGTCAAGACCAAAAACCCAAGGATTGCTACCATTATATGTGTCCTGAATGCTAATATACCGCAAACCGGGCTCTAAATGTGGCAAAGAATACAGTTAAGTCTGTTCTATATTTACATCGGTTTTACACAGGGGTTAGCGTAAGCTGTTCTCCATTTAAACCAGTAACGAGGCTAGTAGGGTGCGTCAGCTAGAACCCTTACGCTGAAACGGAAAACCTTGTACGGGCTCTTGGCCAAGAGCCCCTACGCACCGACAGCCAGGAATTTAAATGCCGAACAGCTTAGCCCTGTCGTCTTAAAATTCACTCAAAATTTTAACTAATACCAAAATCTACTTTTTAATAAGTGGTTAGTCTACCCTCTGAAAAAGCAGTTAATCATGACATTCTCCAATGTTGGTAGCGTTCTGGCTACACTGACTCAAGTCAATTTGATGGGGGCATTAACCTCCCGTGTTAAGAACTTGCCAGTTCCTGAATTAGTCTGTTTGCTGGACTTTATCACGGCTGAATTTCAGCAATTTATTCGGGCGATGGATCTGATTAACAATGAAGCTCTCGAAAGTCTCTTAGAGCAACTTTTAGATGCCTTCACTATCAAAATTGGCCTCATCCTCCAAGCAGACCGAACGACAATTTTTTTGGTGGACTCTAGCAAAAATCAACTATGGCACAAAACAGTCGATGTTAACGGCAACAATCTAGAAGTTCGCTTACCTATGGATGCAGGTATTTTAGGCTATGTAGCCAGTACGGGAGAATCGCTCAATGTTCTTGAGGCTAGGGATCACGAGCAATTTAATCCCGAAGTTGATGAACCTCCCGACTACCGCATCAAGACTATCCTCTGTATGCCGATTTTTAGCAGTAAGAGCGAAACTGAGCCAGTAGCGGTGGTCAGACTTTTAAATAAAGCAGGGGATAGCCCTTTTACCGAGGAAGATGAACAGCAGTTTCGGGTTTTTGCAGATTCGATCGGGATTATTCTTGAAAGCTGTCAGTCTTTCTATGTAGTTGCTCGCAACCAACGAGGGGTGGCTGCGTTGTTGAGGGCTACGACGACTTTGGGCCAAAGTCTTGACTTGGAAACAACTTTGCGATCGGTCATGGATCAAGCTCGTGACTTGATGCAGGCCGACCGCAGCACGCTATTTTTGTTGAATCGGGAAACCAACGAACTCTGGACAAGAGTCGCTAAGGCCGATGGCAAAACGATGGTCTCACTCCGCATTCCCGCTAATAGGGGGATTGCTGGCTACGTCGCTTCTACAGGTCAAATTCTCAATATTACAGATGCTTACGATGATCCCCGTTTTGACCCCTCGACAGACCAGCAAACAGGATATCGCACTCGGACTGTCTTGTGTATGCCAGTTTTCAATGCTAAAGGTGAGTTGATCGGGGTAACTCAGCTAATTAATAAAAACCAAGGAACTTTTACTAATTCCGATGAAGAATTTCTGCGGGCTTTCAATTCCCAGGCGGGAATGGCACTCCAAAATTCTCAATTGTTTGAAAATATGATGGTCGAAAAACAGTATCAGAAAGATATGCTCCAAAGTCTTTCTGATGCTGTTATTTCCACTGATTTTCAGGGTCGTATTGTGACTATTAATGAGGCGGCTCTAGAACTTTTAGGCTGTCCGGTAAATCAAGATAAAACCAAAGATAATCCCCAGCTTTGGGAAGAAAAATTGATTAATCGCTATGTTTGGGATGTTTTGCCGATCGAAAATTTGCAATTTCGACTACAAGACAGCCTTAACCATGCTGCTAGACATTATGTTCCTGAACAAAATTTAACCATCGGACTTTTAGTAGAAAAATCACTAAATCCCCAAGAAGAAGACAATTATATTTTGGCAGTTCCCGCTCCGAACAACCCTAATTTATATTATGCTTGGGGCGAAAACGATGCTTGGACTGAGGAATTAGCACAGCTAAAATTGGCTAATTCTCAATCTCTATTCGCCCTTGACAATTCTGCTACTTATTACCCTTACTGTCCTCTCCCCATTTCCCGCTCTCAAATTAAAATAATTGAACGCAGTTTGAATTTGACTGTTAATCCCCTGACTAATCCAGAAGGAGGCGTGCGGGGAGGTTTGGTGGTACTCGAAGATATTAGCCGCGAAAAGCGGATGAAAACTACGATGTCTCGCTACATGACTCCTGGAGTCGTGGAACAAGTGATGGCCTTGGGTGATGATGCGCTGATGGTGGGGGAACGCAAGGATGTCACTATTTTATTTTCGGATATTCGCGGCTATACGACGCTGACGGAAAATTTGGGAGCATCGGAAGTTGTCGCCCTGCTGAATCAGTATTTTGAGACGATGGTGGAGGCTGTTTTTCACTGCGAAGGTACTTTAGATAAGTTTATTGGCGATGCTTTAATGGCTGTGTTCGGCGCGCCGTTACCCCTCAATCCACCGGAAAGTCATGGGTGGATGGCGGTTAAATCAGCTTTGGATATGAGAAAGCGGCTTCAAGAGTTTAATGATTCTCGCCCCGGTGAAATTCCATTTCGTTTTGGTATTGGGATTAGTTCGGGAGAGGTGGTTTCAGGAAATATTGGTTCTCAAAAGCGTATGGACTATACGGTTATCGGAGATGCGGTGAATTTGAGTTCGCGCCTGGAACAGCTTACCAAGGAGTACGGCTGTGATATAATTTTGAGCGAATTTACTTATAGTTTGTGTCGCGATCGCATTTGGGTACGAGAATTGGACAAGGTGCGGGTTAAAGGCAAAAATCAGCCCGTGGGCATTTATGAATTGCTACAAAGTAGTTCAGAACCTATTGATGGGGAAACTCAAAAGTTTTTGGAACTTTACAAAAATGGTCGAGAAGCTTATATTTCTAGAAACTTCCAGAAAGCTATTAGTTTTTTTGAGGCGGCTTTGGTGATGCGACCGAACGATAAACCTGTTGAAGTGCACATGGAACGCTCTCTAAGTTATTTGGAAGTGTCTCCGCCGGAGGATTGGGATGGCGTGCATACTATGACTACAAAGTAATATATATAAGGGCATAGGGCATTGGGCATAGGGCATAGGGCATTGGGCGTATTTTTCAACCCAGTATTGCCTTAAATTGTAGGTTGGGTTGAGGAACGAAACCCAACATTTTTTGTAGATTTGTTGGGTGGCGCTACGCTTAACCCAACCTAAAGAAGAGGCAAGAAAACACTATTTAACCGGGTATGGTATCCTATTATATTAGAGTGCAAAATTTATAATATTATGAATATTTTTAGATATTCCTTATGACAGATTCAACAGATTGAAAAATGTGAATAAATGGTTAGCAAGCCTTGTGAAATTTTATGTTAATTGGCAGGTCAAGAATTAAATGAAACATTTATCTGTTCCGAATGCTACCAAGGCCGATCGCATTCTGGTTGTAGACGACGCTCCAGATAATGTTTTGTTAGTAGAGACAATTCTGGAAGAAGAGGGTTACGAAATTAGCAGTGCAGACAATGGTTTTTCGGCCTTGAGCCAAATTGACAAATGTCCCCCAGATTTGCTACTGCTAGACGTGATGATGCCGGGAATCGACGGTTACGAAGTTACTAAGCGAATTCGGCAAAAACCAGAATTGCCGTTTATTCCCATTTTGCTGATCACCGCTCACGACAGTGCTAGCGTAGTTCAAGGATTGGATCTGGGAGCAGATGATTTTATCCGCAAACCAGTGGAAATGGACGAACTATTGGCAAGGGTGCGATCGCTTCTGCGGCTTAAACACAGCGTAGACGAGCGCAATTCGATCGCCCTTCAGCGAGAAGATTTTGTCTCCAGACTCGCTCACGACTTACGGACACCTCTGGTAGCAGCCGATCGAATGCTAACCTTAATGCAGCAAGGTGCTCTGGGAGAAATCTCCCTCCCCATGCGCGATGCTTTCGGGACAATGGTTCGCAGCAACAAAAACCTGATCAGTATGGTAAATATGCTGCTGGAAGTATACCGCTACGAAGCAGGTGGCAAATCCCTAAGTTATGCAGCCGTTGACTTGCGACAGCTAATTACGGAAGTAGCTCAAGAACTCGCACCCTTAGCCGATGCTAAAGGTTTGTCGGTGAATTTGGACTTGACAGAAAGTGCAGAAAGTGCTCCAATTGCTAAGTATCCGGGCGATCGCCTGGAGTTACACCGTTTGCTAACAAATTTAATCGGAAATGCGATAAAATTCACTGATCGCGGTTCCATAGACATTCGCTTAAAAGCGGCAAATTCTCCAGCTTTTACTAGCTTCACAAACCAACCGCTAGCTTGGGTAATCATTGAAATTCAAGATACTGGTCCGGGGATTTCTCCAACCGAACAAGCAAAGTTATTTAAAAGGTTTGGGCCGGGAACTCACAAAAGATCTGGCACTGGTTTGGGACTACATTTGTGTCGCCAAATAGTGGAAGCTCACCGGGGCACGATTGAGGCTAAGTCTGAGTTGGGGAAAGGTAGTTTGTTTACTATTCGCTTGCCTTGTTAGGGCATCAGCAAGCAACAGGCTTTCCGGCCTGTTCCACAAAGAGTTTATTTCTTGTAGAACAGGCCGGAAAGCCTGTTCCACAAAGAGTTTATTTCTTGTGGAACAGGCCGGAAAGCCTGTTCATAAATTGATATTATATGCCTAAATGTCCAGTTTGTGATCTTGCACCATTGTCAGCAACAGGCCGGAAAGCCTGTTCCACAAAGAGTTTATTTCTTGTGGAACAGTCATCTTGACTGTTCATAAATTGATGTTATATGCCTAAATGTCCAGTTTGCGATCTTGCACCATTGTCAGCAACAGGCTTTCCGGCCTGTTCCACAAAGAGTTTATTTCTTGTGGAACAGGCCGGAAAGCCTGTTCATAAATTGATATTATATGCCTAAATGTCCAGTTTGTGATCTTGCACCATTGTCAGCAACAGGCCGGAAAGCCTGTTCCACAAAGAGTTTATTTCTTGTGGAACAGTCATCTTGACTGTTCATAAATTGATGTTATATGCCTAAATGTCCAGTTTGCGATCTTGCACCATTGTCAGCAACAGGCTTTCCGGCCTGTTCCACAAAGAGTTTATTTCTTGTGGAACAGGCCGGAAAGCCTGTTCATAAATTGATATTATATGCCTAAATGTCCAGTTTGCGATACGGAATATGTCGAAGAAATCGCAGTATTTTGCTCGGTTTGTGGCTGGGATTTGACGGCTTATCCGTCGAGTTCTAAGCCTAGCAAAATTTATTTAAAAAAAGAAGAAGTTAGATTGGATTGGGCAAAAAAGATGTGGGAATTTGCCTGTACTCAACAAAGTTGGGAGATGAAGTTCGATGAATTGCAAGGGGAATTGCAGGAAAGTGCGATCGCCCGATCGCACATCCAATCTCAGTTAGACTGGGTTTTGTACCGTCTGGAACAATTGAACCCAGAATCTATTGCGAGCACTCTACTGCGCCTGGAAGAAAAAATAGGCGAAATACCTGACAAAACTCCGCCGATGTCTGAAGTAGGGATGGACTACCGCCAATTGACCAAGCTATTAAAAACTGGAAAATGGCAGAAAGCTGACGAACATACTTGGGAAATTTTGCTATCTATTAGTTTGAGAGAGGAGGAAGGTTGGCTGAGTGCAGCGGATATTGACAATTTTCCTTGTACAGACCTTCGCACGATCGACCAACTTTGGCAACAATATAGCAATGGACGGTTCGGGTTGAGCGTACAGCAGCAGATTTGGGACAGTGTTGGGGGTAAATATACGGAATTTTGCGATCGGGTCGGGTGGCGAGTCAAGGATAATTGGAAGTATTACGAGGAACTATGCTTTCGCGAAACTGCCCCGCCTGGGCATCTCCCCATCACAGTCTGGCGGCGGCGGGCTTGTTACGGTGCCGGCCAACTCACCGCAGCAGAGAACTTGATCGCGATTACTGAAAGACTTGCAGCTTGCCGAAATCAATAAACTTAGGACTAAGACAAAAACCCCCGGTGGTTGAGCCCTTCGACGGAGTTTATCCTGAGCGTCAGCAACAGGCAAGATGCCTGTTCCACAAGAAAATAGAGTCTTTGTGGAACAGGAATCTTGCCTGTTCCACAAGAAAATAGAGTCTTTGTGGAACAGGCATCTTGCCTGTTCATAAAAGGCTAATTGAGAATAGTCCAATTTTTCGGAGAAACCGGGTTTTTGGCGCGTGGCTGTAGAAATTGAATCCAAAATCCAAAATCCAAAAATTTAAATTCAAAATCGACATTATCTGCTATAATCAAAACAACTCAGCAACTGGGGCTGTGGCTCAGATGGATAGAGCAAGCGCCTCCTGAAGAATCGGGCACCCTGGTAGGAAACTCTGGGAGTGAATGTGGTCAAACTCAAGGAAGCCTAAGTCTGACAACGGATAAGGTAATCTTGAGCCAAGCTCTACTAATACTAAAATGTTGGTGGAGAAGGTGCAGAGACTGGCTTTAGGAAGTAAACATCATAAAACTTCCTAAACATACGGCCGCCACCTAAAGGCGCAAGCCTATGGTGAAGGAATAGTCCAGAGAGTGGGGAAACTCACACAAATCTGAAGCGCTAGGTCGCCGGTTCGAACCCGGCCAGTCCCATGAAAAAATCAAGTCACCGATTAATTGTACGGACACGGCACTGCCGTGTCCTCGGTTACTTCTTAACTTTAAAATTTTAATTCCTGTTAATAGGCTGTAAGTGCCGTATTTTTTGTTATTGTTCCCTTGTCAGATACACAAAATTTTTATAGGTTTAAATGTGGTTAAGAGTCAATTTAAACAAGCGATTTCGCAAGCGTTTGAGAAGTTCACAGCAAGTTCGGTTGCTAGTAGCGTTTTTGATGGCTTTTTGGTTTAGTTATCAACATCTCAAGGGTGAGTTTCAAAGACCCGAAGCTTTGTTGGTTTTGGGTGGGGCTACGGAACGGGAGGTGTTTGCAGCTAATTTTGCTCGCAAGCATCCTGGTTTGCCGATTTGGGTTTCTTCTGGGAGCAATCGTGAGTTCGCTGAATGGGTGTTTTCAGAGGCGGGGATTCAGTCCGATCGCGTCCATTTGGATTACAGAGCGGTGGATACTGTTACCAACTTTACCACATTGGTGGATGAATTGCGCGATCGCGGAATTGATAGCTTGTATCTGATTACATCAGACGACCACATGAGACGAGCTTGGATTATCGGCGAGATTGTTTTCGGTAGTCGAGGGATTAGTTTCAAGCCTGTGGCTGTTCCTTCGGGTAGAGAACCGGAACCCCTGCAAAAAGCAGTTCGCGACGGTGTGAGAGCTATTGTTTGGCTGACTACTGGTTACACTGGCGCTAATTTCAGTCAACCAACAATTAAATAATGAAATTTATGTTTTTCAGGCATATTCTGCTACTCTCAAATTTTACAGTTATTTTAGCAGTAGCAGACACTACCGCTCCACAATTATTGAGGAAAGTTTTATGCCTGCGATCGCACAATCTCCCAATTTACTCATTTTAAACGAAATCAACTCAGGATTACCCAATATTTGCGGTTCCGAAGCAGAAATTAGTGCCGCAGTCAATAGCAACGAACCAGTCTTTCTACCTACGACAAACCTCCGCCTCGAAAATATTCAAGCCGGATTCGCTTGCGCCCTCCATATGCACCAACCCACAATTCCAGGCGGTGCAAACGGCGAATTAATCTGCAATCTTCAGCATATGTTTGAACATCCCAACCAAGGAGACAATCACAACGCCGGAGTCTTCGCTTGGTGCTATTCCCGCATGGGAGAATTCATTCCCCAACTGATTGCTGAAGGTTGCAACCCGCGAATCATGCTCGATTATTCGGGTAATTTGTTGTGGGGATTGCGCCAAATGGGACGCGACGATATCTTTGATAATCTCAAGCGAATTACCTCCGATCCACAATATCAACCTCACGTAGAATGGCTGGGGACAATGTGGAGTCATGCTGTCATTCCCTCAACTCCAATTCCCGATATCAAACTCCAAATTCAAGCATGGCAACATCATTTTGCATCTATTTTTGGCATAGATGCCCTAAAGCGAGTTAAAGGTTTTTCGCCCCCAGAAATGCACTTTCCCAATCACCCTGACACGCTTTATGAATACATCAAAGCTTTGAAAGAATGCGGCTACCGCTGGCTGATGGTGCAGGAACATTCTGTGGAAAATCTTGACGGTTCGGGATTGTCGCAAGACCAAAAATATATTCCCAATCGTTTGATGGCGCGCAATTCTCACGGCGAAACAATTAGCATCACGGCTTTGATTAAAACTCAAGGTTCTGATACAAAATTGGTCGGTCAAATGCAGCCTTATTACGAAGCAAAAGGACGTAATAAACAGCAAATTGGCAAGGTCACAATTCCTTCTTTAGTCACTCAGATTGCTGATGGCGAAAATGGCGGCGTGATGATGAATGAATTCCCCAGCGCTTTTATGAAAGCTTGGCACGAAAACCGGGAACAAGGTGGCGGAAAATCTGGGGTTGTCGGTTTAAATGGTACTGAATATTTGGAACTCATTGAGGCGGCGGGGGTTAATCCTGATGATTATCCGATTTGTCAGGGAATCAACCAGCACAAAATCTGGCAGTTAGTCGATGCTGATAGTGCGACACCGGAAAAGGTGGAAAGTGCGATCGTCCAAATCAAGCAAACAGACCACAATTTTCACATGGATGGTGCTTCTTGGACTAACGATTTGAGTTGGGTGAAAGGCTACGAAAATGTCTTGGAACCGATGAATCAACTCAGTGCGGCATTTCACCAAAAGTACGACACGCTGGTACAGGAAGATGCGACAGTTACCAAGCAGTTTGAGTATCAACAAGCTTTGCTTTACAACTTGTTGTTGCAAACAAGTTGTTTCCGCTATTGGGGACAGGGAACTTGGACTGATTATGCGCGGGAACTTTACAACCGTGGTGCTGCTTTAATGAACTAGGAAAAGTTGGTAATTGCGATCGGGCAAATAGCTTGGATCAATTATTAGCATTCGTATCTATGCAGGCACACTATATGTAGTGTGCCTGCATAAGGCCCTGTATAGAACCCATTTGATATCTGGCGAGCGATCGCTCATAGCAGTCCATCACTAATGGCGGTCGATCGCAATTTTACACTATTTTTGGGCGATGATTGGCTATAATGACGATCGCAATTAACGCATTTTGACCTTGGTTCCTGTTACTGCGAGGTCATCAACTTGCTCCCAGTCATTTTTGCGACTCCAGTAACACAAACTTATCTCCAACAACCTTAACCAAAATGGCTTCACTCTGGCGCTCCCCTTCCGAAGTAAACTTGAGTGGATACCCTGATGTTTGACTTTCTGGAAGATTGATATTTTTGAGTCCTCGCAGAACTGTAGCGCGAGTGGGATTGGGTGACAAAGCTTGAATAAAAGCCTGAGTCGCATCATAGCTAGTAGCTGTGCGCCAGTTCACACTTATTCGCCATTGATCCGCTGCTTTTTTGGCAAAGTTTTTTGCTTCTCGTGCTTCCCTAAACCAGGGTACAGCTAGAATCAAGCCTTCAACGTCTTGAACGCCTCCGCCCAAGGTTGTCTGACTATACAAAGTATCCCCACCTAACAACTTTAGCCCTTGCCTCTGTGGATTTTGGGGGCTATTCTTTAGCCTAGCCGTCTGCTGGGCGTTAGCTGTGACAATTTTTAGGGCTACATCAGTGTTTTGAGTGTTCGGAAACAACACAACTGCTTGTGCGTTATCTTCATACAGACTCTTTGCAACTTCTGTTTCTGGATCGAATTTCGGTTCGGTCAAATCAATCTTCCGAACTACGCTACCTCCGAGTTTTTCAAAGTTCTTTGTAAATTCTTCCCTGAGACTGTCGCTGTAGGTACTATCGGGATTGTAGAAAATCACAACTGAGTTTAAGTTAAGGGATTTTCTGGCATATTCAGCTAATTTTTTGCCAGCAGTCGCATCAGAAGATACTGTCCTAAAGAAATTATCACCCTGCAAAGATGTACTGGTGCTGGTGGGAGAGATAATGGCTACTTCAGCTAGTTTATACTCATCTAGCGCCGGTTTAGTAGCATCGCTAGAGTAGTGTCCGATTACTCCCAGGACAGATTTGTCTTTCACCAACTCAGCAGCTATTTGTTTAGCTTGTTCCGGTTTGTTACCATCGTTGGCGATGACAATTTCCAACAATCGACCGTTTAATCCTCCTTTTTGATTGAACTGATTTTGTGCCTGTGCCACACCGCGTAAAATTTCTTTAGCCATTGGTTCTCGGTTATCCACTGGCACAACCACTGCCAAAGTTATCGGAGAACCCTGTTGTTTTGCTAGTGCATTGTTGTAGTAAATTAGCACTTCTGGGTCGTTGCGATTATCCACAACAGCGTTTTTAAAGAATTGAGCAGCTTCGGAGTAATTGCCTTTTTTGAATGCTGCAATACCACGATCGCGATTGGTGTTACCAGTAATAGGAAATAACGTGCGATCGCCGCGACTAATATTAATACTGGTATCTGCTATACAGAAAAAACCTAACTCTTTATTTTCACCTACTGGGCAGGGCATTACCAAGCGATAAACCCCCAACCACACAGCAAAAGAGATTAATCCTATTGCTGCCACCGTTCCTAACAAAAATCGCTGTTTTATAGCCAGGGCATTGGAAGGACTAACTGTATTTGCTAGCTCTTGTTTTTGGGCTGATAATTGCTCGCTAATGGAGTAATTAACTGTTTTTAGTTCAACCTTCTCTAGCTTTTTTAATTCATCTACCTCTTGCTCTAGTGGGTGACGTTTCACCAACCAGCAGCGGACTAATTCTATTTTAACTTTGCGTGTCTTATTATCCAAAAAAACCCCTTCAACGAGTTGTTCGGCTGCTTTAACGAGGGATTCTGTTCGGAAAACTCCATAGATTTTGAGCAGATTTAATAGATTTTCTGGAAATTTATCTGCTTTTTCACTACTTATTTTTTGAGCTTCTGCTGCTGCTGAAAAAACTACTTTTTCCGGAAGAGATAGTCCATCCCAGAACCATGCCAATCCAGCTTCAGCACTTTCAATTGCTTTGTCTACAACACTCTCAACATCTGCACGAGTGACTGTCCAGTTATCTACATCCCGCGCTCTGCCAAAAATAGCAAAGCAGATTACTTGAGTAAAATAGGGATGCCCTGCCGACAGTTCCAGAATTGCTTTTATCGCATCTGGTTCGTATTCAAGAATCCCCTGTGCTGGTTTAGTAATCAGACGCTTAACGCTTACCTCATCTAGCAAACCAATTTCTTGATAGGGCGCATCTTTAAATAAACTGAGTAACTTCGGCAGATCTGGCGATTGCCGTCCTAAAAATAGAACGGTGAATAGTTTATTATCTAGCTCTATAACAGACTGTAAATAGGGCAAAAAATCTTCAAATACTGGCACTAAATATTCACTATCTAAGATATCAAATTCATCAAACAACAAAACTATATTTTTCTCTCCCAATGCCTCATAAACTTGGGGCAAAAATTTGCTAGAGAAAATATATGGTTCTGTTTCTAACTCGGCGATTGAAGGTAGCCTTATCTTAGCTGCATCTAGTTCTAGGTGTTCGATAATTTCTTTAGCGAGGGCTACTAAGATACTGCTGAGCTGTTCTTGGCTGTAGTCTTCAAGGTCGAAAGGAACAAAGACAAATTCATCTGATGCAACAAACTTAGGAATATTACGGAGTACAGACGACTTACCGATACGTCGCTGACCGTCCAACAAGATCACTTTTTCACCCCGCCTCAAATTATCCTCAACAAAGCGGAATATACTTTCTCGCCCAACAAATAATTCCGGTTCATTGATTGGACGACCGATAATGTAAGGATTTCTGCGAACAGGTGAATGTGTCATAAATTGGAACACCAATAATGTTAGTATCTCCGCGTAATGTTAGTATTTCCGCGAGCAGGTGAATGTGTCATCCAATCTCCTATAATAGCTCATCTCTGTTGCAGGAGTCTGAATTCACCTCTCTCAACCTTAACAAGGATGGATTCACTCTGGAGCTCCCCTTCCGAAGTAAACTTGAGTGGATACCCTGACGTTTGACTGTCTGGAAGATTGATATTTTTGAGTCTTCGCAGAACTGTAGCGCGAGTGGGATTGGGTGACAAAGCTTGAATAAAAGCCTGAGTCGCATCATAGCTAGTAGCTGTGCGCCAGTTCACATCTCCTCCCCATTGCTGGCGTGCTGCTATGGCAAAGTTTTTTGCTTCTGGTGCTTCCCTAAACCAAGATACAGCTAGAATCAAGCCTTCAGATTGAACATCTTTGTCCAAGGTTATCTGACTATACAAAGCATCCCCTCCTAACAACTTTAGCCCTTGCCTCTGTGGATTTTGGGGCCTAGTCTTTAGCATAGCCGTCTGCTGGGCATTAACTGTGACAATTTTTAGGGCTACATCAGTCTTTTGAGTGTCTGGAAACAACACAATTGCTTGTGCTTTATATCTCCACAGACTCTTTGCAACTTCTGTTTCTGGATTGAATTTCGGTTCGGTCAAATTAATCTTCCGAACTACGCTACCTCCGAGTTTTTCAAAGTTCTTTGTAAATTCTTCCCTGAGACTGTCGCTGTAGGAACTATCAGGGTTAAAGAAAATCGCAACTGTGTTTAAGTTAAGGGTTTTTCTGGCATATTCAGCTAATTTTTTGCCAGCATCTGCATCAGAAGGCACTGTCCTAAAGAAATTATCACCCCTCAAAGATGTACTGGTGCTGGTGGGAGAAATAATTGCTACTTCAGCTAGTTTGTATTCATCTAGCGCCTGTTTGGTAGCATCGCTAGAGTTGTGTCCAATCACTCCCAGTACAGATGGGTCTTTCACCAACTCAGCAGCTATTTGTTTAGCTCTGTCCGGTTCGTTACCATCGTTGGCGATGACAATTTCCAATAATCGACCGTTTAATCCTCCTTTTTGATTGAACTGATTTTGTGCCTGTGCCACACCGCGTAAAATTTCTTTAGCCATTGGTTCTCGGTTATCCACTGGCACAACCACTGCCAAAGTTATCGGAGAACCCTGTTGTTTTGCTAGTGCATTGTTGTAGTAAATTAGCACTTCTGGGTCGTTGCGATTATCCACAACAGCGTTTTTAAAGAATTGAGCAGCTTCGGAGTAATTGCCTTTTTTGAATACTGCAATACCACGATCGCGATTGGTGTTTTTAATATTAGGATTAGGAAATAAAGTGCGATCGCCGCGACTAATCCTTCTCGTATCTGGTTCACATCCAATACCTAATAATACTTTCTGTTGACCTGGTGGACAAGGAGTTGCCACTCGATAAGCACCGAAACCCACGGTAGCGATCGTTGCTACTGCTATTAAGCCTATCCAAACTTGTTTACGCTGAATCTGGATACTGCTGTTGCTTCTGCGAATAAAAACTGCAATTTCTTTCAGTCTCTGCTGTGCAAACTCTCGATCGGGATCAATTTTCAAGATTCGGCTGAACTGCTTCTTTGCTCGTGAGAAAGTTTGCTGCGTTATCAACTCATGCCCGTATTTTTGCAGCGCGTTGACAAGGCATTCTTTGTTGTTTGCCTGGTCAAATTGGTAGGATCGCTCGTAAAGTTCCAAGGCTTTGTCGAAATTTTGATTCTCCAAATATTCCTCAGCCAGAGACAGTACAGTGTTGAAATGATTGGGATTGAGAACTAAAACCTGCTCGTAAATCCTCAGTGAATCATCCTTTTTTCCCTGTTGCTTTAGACTATTCGCTACTTCGCAGAGGCGAGTAACATTTTCTATATCTAGTTGCTCCAGTTGCCATATTTCTTTCCGCAGTGGGTGGCGTTTCACCAACCAGAGGCGAACTAATTCAACTTTCACTCTACGCCCCGTATCATCCAAGAAACCATTCTTAGCTAGTTTTTTAGCTGCTTCCACCAGGGAATTTGTTTCGATAACTCCGTAGTTTTTGAGTAGCGTTAAAGGTTCTTCCGGCAAGCTTTGTTTTTTCTCAATAGCTATCTTTTGAGCCTCTGCTACCGCTGAGAAAATCACTCTCTCTGAGATAGACAGTCCATCCCAGAAATATGGCAAGCTAGCTTCAGCGCTTTCAATTGCCTTGTCTACAACACTCTCCACATCTGCATGAGTGACCGTCCAATTATTGTTTAAATTTGCTTTCGTGAAAAGACAAGAGCAGATTACTTGGGTAAAATAGGGATGCCCTCCCGATAGTTTCCGAATTTCTTGGAGCGCCTCCTGTTCGTATGTAAGAATTGTCCGTGCTGGGTTCTTAATCAGCCGTTGAGCACTTAGATCGTCCAGGAAACCTATTTCTTGGTAAGGCGCACCTCTAAACAAACTAAGCAGATTTTCCAGATCGTTCACATGCCGTCCCACTACCGGAATGATAAAGAATCTTTTCTGTTCGCTAGTCAGGGATTTTAAATAATCAAAGAAACGAGCACCCTTATTTACTATGTCGTTGTTTTGGTTATCTAAAACATCAAACTCATCCAGTAACAACACCAGATTACTCTCGCCGATTGCCTGATAAATTGAGGGTAAAAAATTATCAGAGAATATCTTTGTATCTGCTGCTAACTCTTCAAGATTTGGCGGTTGCACTCGACCTTCTAGCTGAAGCCGATCGATAATATCATTAGCTAGGCAATGAAGTATACTACTCAGAGTTGACTGACCTTGGTATTGCAAATCAAAATCAACAAAAACAAACTCATTATTCCTAAAAAAATTGGGAATCTGTTGGAGTACAGATGACTTGCCGATCCGTCGTTGACCGTGCAACAAGATAACTTGTGCATTCTGTCTTAGATTGTCATCAATAAAGCGGAACAAACTTTCTCGACCGAAAAATATTTCCGTTTCATGGATAGGACGACCGATAATGTAAGGATTTCTATTATTTTGCCCAGCCATATTCTCTCTATCCACAGGTTCCCAGTATTGCGTCAAAATTAATTTGATAGGTTTAAGCTATTGAGAAGCCAGGTTTTTTTGAATAAACCCGGTTTCTCAACCCCTCAAATTGTCAATCCGTTAAACGCGGCTGCTAACTTAGCCAACCATTCCAGAGTAGGCGGCACTTCATTTTTTTTATTCCATAGCCAGTTAATTGCGGTTTGGAATTTTTTGACTTGAGCATGACTCATGAGGTTGAGAAACACTTTTTGTCGTTCTTGAAGGAAAACCCGATCCGAATTCCAAATCTCTTGAATCACCAAGCGCTCCATGATTGATGAAGTGAAGGAGTATGGCACTCTTCCTTCGGCAACGCGGGTAATTACACCTGCTTCTTCTAGTTTGGTTAACTCTCGCTCTCTTTGAGTAAAAATGAGATCCGTGCCACTCAAATCAAAATGTTTTTTATTATGCAAACGACCTTTTAAATGAGACAGAGCCATCAGCATCAACAGAGTCTGCTCTTGTTCAGAACACCTAGCCCAAATACTGTGGAAAAATGGCTGGGTATCCCTTTCAAAATTCGTACTAAAAGCTTGAACATCAGGTCTTTTTCCTGTTCGCAGTTCTATGTAAATAAAAAAACCAGCCATCTGTAGAAAACCTGGGTGTCCACCAGCAATTTCTTCAATGGCATCCCGTAATTCTCGTTTGACTGGGATGCCCCCCAATAGTTGAGCAATTTCAGTTTTATTAAATGGCTTCAGCGACTGGAACAGATAGTGGTTATACCAAGGTGAAGCATTTGATCGTAGCTGCGGACCCAGTTCATTCAGGCGCTTGAGGGAAGCGACAATCATTGAGAGATATTTTCTCTCCTCAGAGTTAACGGCTAAACTACGGCACTCGGTGACGAATTGTTCCATGTCAGCTTCAGTGTATTGCTCGTTTGGGCGCAGAGCTGCATCATAGTCATCTACCAGCAGCACCAAGAATTTGTTTTTTTGCCCAAGCTGCCGCAATACCTGGCGCAGACTATTTCTGGTTATATTACCTTGTCCCAACAATGTCTCAATTTCACCCTGCAATCCAGGTTCGCTGTCCAACTTATCCTTCATTAGGCTGAGGACTTCCCGCCAAAAGCCAGAGGGAGTAAAGGGAATGATATTCTCGCAATTAAGTAGAACGATCGCAGCCTGGGACGGATCTAGTCCGTTCTTGTTCCAGACTTGAGGCGACGCCAGTAACTCCAAAAAGGAGGTCTTACCCATTCCTGAACCACCCCAAAGCGCGAAGTGAGTGCGATTATTGATTTGGTCGAATGCAGCCGCAATTTCATAGCTTCGTCCCACAAATAGCTCTGGGGGAACTGGCTTACCAACATTGAATGGATTTGACATAGTTATCTGAATTAGAAAGAATAAGGTATCTCGCTAGACACACACTGTTAAGATTTATAGCCTTTCTCAGAAAGGTGAGGTACTACTGGGCATAGGGGATGGGGCATAGGGCATAGGGTTCCGTGGGCATACCTCACTTTTTTGAGAACCCCTATAGATAAAATTATTACATGACCAAAGTGGAAATACAAGGCTGTTATAGAGTTCCCTGTTGCCTCGCTCAGCCAGAAAAAACAGGGGAAAAGGTGCTCAAGCTGACGGGATTTTCACTCCGTCAGAGTTGAGTCTCGATTTCCCCATGCCCCATGCCCAATTCCCCATTCCCCAATGTTACATTTCCTGCATCAACCGCAAATAATTCTGCCGCATCTGCGTCATATTTTCCATCATTTTATTGGCCATATCTTTCTCAACATCGCTCATTTGTTGCCAAAATAAAGCCGATCGCCTAGCCATGATCGCCTCTTGCCACAACATCTCCAAAAGTTGCGCCGCCATTGGGTTTTCAGCATCGATAATCCCACACAATTGCTCAAAAGCGCGGCTAGCTTCGGCGTGACTGCTCACATCTTGAGCCATTGTTAGGCATTTCTTGAGTTGTACGATCGGATTTTCAGAAGAGTAAGCCATAATTTGATTTAGATAAGTGACAAAATTTACACTGACATCTTTGACATCTTTGAGATTACTTGAATTTAGACACGGCCGGATAGTTCCCTATATAGCTGGTAAAAGTATAGTCATCTATTACATGACATGGGAGGCATGAAGCCCCTCCCCCTTCACTTTTACTTCGAGCGGATTAACCCGCCTGGGCTGAACTACGCAGCTCCCTATCCCATTGCTCAACGCATTTGGGAGTGCTTTTCGCATGATATTGTACGATCCATTCACATCAGCATTAATTAACAAACCCGAAGCGGTTTTGTACAAGCCTCTATGGATGCGTTTGCCAGTAAATTCCACGCGCTTAGCATCACTATCGCCGTAAACAGGAATCGGATCTAAAGCAAGAAAGTTGGAAACTGAAGTATAGGACTCTTCCTGTATTACCACTTCAATCCCAACTAATTTAGCTTTGTATTCCAACATCTGAATTAATCGAGCGTGAGGAATGCTGACCAAGTTTTGATTGTTCTGCTTACCTAAATTAATGCAGTTTTTCCACTGCCGATTTTTCCCAATAACTAATGTCCCAATCTGGCGCTCGCTCAAAATATCGATAATCAGCCTGCTAGTATGGTGTAAGTAGTTATCTACTTTTTGATGGCGACAGCGAGTGAGGCGCTGTATTCTCGATGAGGTTTTGAGATAGCCTTTCAAGACAGATTGTAGCTGGGATTTGCGCTTGTTGTAAAACTGATTGATGGATTTTAGCGGTCGCCCGTTAATCAGTAAGGGGATAAATCCCGGTTGATTTGATGTTAGCGCCACTAAGTTGTTCAGTCCCAGATCGATACTGGCGACAGTAGCAGAGTTGTCTCGCTCTCGGGTGGACTCCGGTTCATTGTAAATTACCTCGATTACGTAACAATCGCATTTGGGAACTACTCTTACTTGACAAATTCCCTCACGCCTGACAGTCGTTTTAATCGAAATGTCAGTCCCTGAAAGTTGGATAATTCCTTTTTTTAATTGCTTGCTGCTAATTGCTTGCAGAGTATAAACGAGCAGATTTCGTCCCTTAACTTTGTCTTTGTACTTCGGTAACTTGGGGCGTCCGGTAAATTTGGTCGGTTCATTTTTGTAAGCTTTATTCGCCTCGAAAAAAGCTTGCCAGTTTTTGTCCAATATCATTAAGATTTGTTGGCTGACTTTGGCAGGTAGCGCCTGATATGCTGGATGGGATTTCATCAACGAAGCCATCCGATTGTAAGTGAGATATCCCCAGCCGTAAAGAAAGTTTTGGCGAATGACGTAGTTCGCAGCGTTATATAAATTTTTGGATTGAAACGCTAAGTTATCGAGTTGGTCAAAACGAGCGTCAGTGGATTTAATAATATGTCTTTCGGCTTTCTGCATGACTCGACAGGCGTGGCTCGTAAAGGGCGGTCGCGTTGCCAGCAGTTGGGCGTGCGACTCCTGGTATCGGTCATTATATACTATTTCTGACTATCTTTGACCATAAACTTAATGAAGTTTTATAATACCAACGTTTCGGTAAATCAATCCCTTGTGACAACAGGATCTCCGGGGCCATAGACTTCGGTTTCCACAATCATTCCCCGAATCGTCTCCCCGTCAGTTAGGTATTGTAGTAGGGGCGAATGGCCATTCGCCCGTACAAGGCGAACTTACAACCCAACAAATCTGGCGCTACCCTAGTAGATGGCCGCGCTAGCCAAAAAGACTCTACAATTTGAGTATTTCCACTCACAGAACAAGAGAAGGTAAATTATGGATGTTAAGTTAGTTTTAGCAGTGTTGACAGCAGTTTTCACTGTGTGCTGTCTGTTCTTCGGCACCAAAAACGGATTCTACGACAGTGACAAGTATCACGGTAACGGTTCAGCTCACTAATTTTAGCTTGACCCGTCCAGTAGTAGCAGCACTAGGGACACGGCACTGTGTCTCTAGGGCTGGAATCTGCTGCACTGCGGGCGGAATCAACAAAAATTCTATCTCTCTAGAAGGACGAAATTTTCTCAAAATTTGACGATGATTAAAGTTAGAAACGAAATCGGATGGGCAATGAATAAAGTTTACCCGGAACCAAGAAGCTCGCGCTTCATGGCACTGCTGCTGACAACGCTGCTGACATTTCCCTTTGTCACTGCTTGCGGTTCCAGCCAGCAAGGTTCTGCTCCCCCGCCCCCAGTAGATGATACCCGCGCTGGCGCACCCGCGAATCGCCCCGCCAGTCCAAGGCCCCAAGCGAAACAAGGACTGAGCAATACTCAAAAAGTAGCGATTACTTTAGTAGGAGCCGCCGCCCTTTATTACATCTACAATCAGCACAAAAATAAACAAGAACAGGGGCCACAGGGGCAATATTACCTTTCCAAAAACGGCCGCGTTTACTACCGCGACGCCCAGAAACGAGCTCATTGGGTAACGCCGCCACCAGAAGGCATTAAAGTGCCGGAGTCGGAAGCATCGCGTTACCGCGAATTCCAGGGGTACAACAACCAAACTACAGGTAAAGACCTCACTAGCTTGCCGGAAGCTAAAACTGCTGTTCCTGCACAGTAACCAAATTATTTGAGATTTTAGATGGACGATTAAATTTGGCATTTCCCCATCTAAAAGGGCCGTTCTTTCAACAAATAAACAAGAGGAATTTAATCATGGTAGATAGTTTTTTGCGAAAAATAAAAGATGCGATCGTCGGGTCCGAGGACGAAAATCCAGCAGCTTCTGAGGATGAAAACAACTACGGTCATCCCCCAGGTTCTGGACAGTTCGGCAACGTCCGCCCGGCCAGCGAAGACCCCTATGGCGACCCAGCGGATGAACAGTTCGGCAATGTCCGCCCAGCCAGCGAAGACCCCTACGGCGACCCAGCGGATGAGGAAGTGATTTGAGTTGAGTCCTAGTCAATTTGTATTCAACTCAATTTGACCCCCTACAAAGCCCAAAAATCGTCGTTAAAAAGCCTCAAACCGTTGATTTTCGTTAGTTTGAGGCTTTTTTGTGTAAGAGCGGGCGGCGGGAATCGAACCCGCATAATTAGCTTGGAAGGCTAAAGTTTTACCACTAAACTACGCCCGCACACAGAATATAATAGTACCGTAAAGTTCTGGAAATAGCAAGAGATTTTTGAAAGTTTTTTTTATATCCTCCCGAAAAGTGGCTTAACCGTAACTCTCAGTGACAGTTCGGACTTTTCCCTCCCGATGACCTTTGACTGCTGCTGGGTTTGACATTGCCGATCGCGGCTAGTGTCCCTTTAAAGAGACTGTTGGCGAATCAATAAAGGGTAATACCCCTCACAGGTGAAATGTAGATTTTGTAGGTTG
>NZ_NXIB02000101.1 GCF_002412335.2 Tychonema bourrellyi FEM_GT703 | reverse complement strand
GGTTAATGGGGAGATGAGGAGAGGGGGAGAGGGGGAGATGGGGCGATCGCCAGAACCCCCAGAACGATGAATTTTTCAGCTTTTCAGTCATCCCTCCGATTCCCCTTCTCCCCCTCTCCCCCCATCATTTGACTTTTTTGGTGAGAATGAAACAGCCCTGACCCCTGCGGGGGAACGGGATAGCTTGGCTCGATCGTAATTTTTGACAAATATGTTAAAATAATCAAGATTTGGTGTAATATGAAATAACGTCAAATTTCTGACGTAACGGCGGCATAGCCAAGTGGTAAGGCAGAGGTCTGCAAAACCTCCACCCCCAGTTCAAATCTGGGTGCCGCCTTTTTGATTTGTGTGAGATGTGGTTAAGATGCTATTAATTCAGGGTAGGGACACGGCAATGCCGTGTCCTCCGTTTTGATCGTTCCGGTGTTACCGGAATGGATTTAACTATTGCAGTGGCAAAAACACCGTCATCACCTCACCCTTTTGAGGACGCTGACGAATTACCAATTTTCCCCCCGCCGCGCGAAATAAATTTTTAGTTACGCTCAAATTTAAACTCAAACTTCCTGTCTCCGGCTGTACCATCAACAAGGGTCCGATCGATCGCAAAGGAGTATTCGCAGCAGGTAAAAAAGTCGATTCGCCCTCAGTGTCGGATAGATGTTTCGATTCCAACTGCAATTTTAACTGATCGCCCGCTAATGTCACCTCCACTTGAATTTGACTCCCCGAAGGCAAAGTTCGAGTGAAATTTTCAATCAAACCAGTTAAAACCTGATCTAACATAGTAGGATCGCTGACAACGGCGGGCAACTTTTTGGGAACTATTACTTCCAAAGTATGATTGCGCTGACTTGCCTGTTTTTGCCAGCGGGGAATGCTATGAAGCAGGACTTCACCCAGGGACATTACTGTTAGCTGGACAGCAGAATTTTTGGCTTGTGACATTTCCATTTCTACGGCGCGGAAAATTAAGCCGAAGCGATCGATCTGAGTAGTACACTCACTATCAATCATTTCCAAACGCTTGATTACCACTGCATCGAGTTTGGGGCGTTTCAGTAGCAATCGAGTCAGAGTGCGAATGGTAGACAATGGAGTGCGGACTTCATGGGCGATCGCCTGTAGCAATTCTACCTCTTTAGTAGCGTGAGGAATCGGAGATTTGCAGTTGAGATTCTTCGCCTGTAATTTTTCATGTCTTCTCCTCCAACCTTCATCAATTATTTCATCCTTAATTCTGCCTGTTTCTTCTTTCCAAATCGGCAAATTATTCAACAATAAGCGACTAAAATTCGTAACTATTTTATAATTTGGATCGACAGGTGAAAATTGCTCAAATAGCGCATCTAATTTAGTTGAATTATGAGTTAATTGACTAATAGCGAGATTAATCTCGCCGTCAGAATTTCCTAACAAATTTTCGCTGTCAGTCACCCTGTGTCGCAAAACCTCCCAAGCTTTCGCGACTACTTGCGGATCGAAAGAAAATAGAAAAGCTGGAATGCCGACAGCATTTTCGCCTAAAACCATCACCAGGCTAAAAGTAGCTGTTAAAACTAAACAAAACTGCTCGTTGGCCAAGGGATCGCCACTTGCTAAAGCTAGTGCAGGTGCGGCAGTAGGTACTGATATTTGCACATCAGCAGCGGGTAGTAATGCTAAACTTTGTCTGGCCCGAAAAGACCACAAAGCTGCATCGTTGTCTGGAATGCTGGTAAAAATCCAATTGGCAAAGCCGGAAGCCAATGCGGGGTCAGTTAAAACGGAAGATGGGCCCGACAATACTAATCCCTGACAGGAATTGGGAAGCAAGGAATCTGTTGTTTGTGCTGGTTTTTGCCGATCGAGCATTTGATTCAAAGTGGCGATCGCCCCATACCATTCCTGTTCCGCTTTCAGCCGGGAAGCCCCGCGACTCCCAGAACATCTCGGACGGTTATTTTCTGCTGCTAACCTCGTGTCCCTGGGACTGAGGTCATTTTCTGAGCCTTCGGAGGCTAAAATCTCGCTGATTGTTGGTAAAAAGTAATAAGTATTCACAGTTATATAAGAAGGAAGTTCGGCAACGGATTATGTAACGGATTTAACGGATGGTTAGAATGTAATAAAAACAGATTTGGAGGCATGAAGTATAAAATATTTATTGTTAATATTAAAACTTGGGAGTTATCTACATGACCAAGAATTTATTGATGGTACAAGCCCCCGGATTTATCCGTAGAATCAATCCAAAATCCAAAATGCTCAAGCCCCCGAATTTATCCGTGGGGTCAATCCAAAATCTAAAATCTAAAATCTAAAATTGAATGACTCCTGACTCACAGCATATCTACTTTTGTCAATTCCCGATATTGGCAGAACCGTACCAAACAAGTCGCAATCTCCGCGCTTGGGCCATATTTTGGATCAATTAGACCGATCGCCCCGGCAAAAGTGCAAAATGAAGTTAGTTAAACACCGTGCTTTCCTTATGCCCACCTCGATCGCCGACTCGAAAAATCTGCTATCTGACTTAATGGCACGCTACCGCCACCAAGTCGATTATCTAGCAATTCGTCTAGAAGAAGCCGAAGGCACCGACATCCTGCTGCGGGGCGAAAAAATCGAAACCCTCAGCGAAGGAGTCTCCATTGGCGGCCAAGTTCGAGCCTGTCACAAAGGCGGCTGGGGCTTTGCCAGTTTTAACCGACTTTCCACCCTCGCCGAAAGGATTGAAGAAGCCATCGCCGCGGCCAAACTGATCGGCGAGGAAGAAACAATTCTCGCCCCTGTCACCCCCGTACAAGACATTTGCTTCCTACCCCTGACCGGAACAGACCCCCGTCTGGTTCCGCTGATCGAAAAAAAGCAATTGTGCGATCGCTACGCCCAAATCCTGCGTAGCATAGACCCCTGCATCGCCACCGTCTCCGTCCGCTACGGCGACAGCACCCAGCGCATCATCCTCGCCACCTCCGAAGGCACAATGCTCGAACAAGGTTGGGTAGACATGGAAATGCGCTTTGCCGCCACAGCCCGCAGCGGGGAAACCGTACAAACCGGCCGCGAAACCACCGGTTCCCGCAAAGCCTACGAAGACTTAACCGACCTTGATGTGCAAGTTCGCAGCGCCGCCCAGAGAGCCGTAGACTCCTTAGCCTTACCCCCCGTCCAAGGCAACACTTACACCGTCGTCATCGACCCAATTCTCAGCGGATTATTCGTCCACGAAGCCTTCGGACACCTCTCGGAAGCTGACATGGCCTATGAAAATCCCGATATCTTGGAAGTTATGACCCTCGGCCGCCAGTTCGGGCCCAAAGACTTGCAAATTTTCGACGGTGCCGCGCCTCCAGGACACCGTGGCAGTTATTTCTACGACGATGAAGGGACTCCGGCTACTACTACTCAGTTGATTAAGGATGGTGCTTTAGTCGGGCGGCTGCACTCCCGCGAGACTGCTGGGAAATTGGGAGAAGTCCCGACTGGAAATGCTCGTTGTTTGAATTATCATTATCCGCCGATCGTCCGCATGACCAATACTTGGATCGAACGCGGTACAACACCGGTGGCTGATTTATTTTCTGGCATCTCGGAAGGTGTTTATGCGAGTAATTGGCAGGGTGGCATGACTAACGGCGAAATGTTTACTTTCAGTGCGGGGGAAGCTTGGATGATTCGCGATGGCAAATTGGCTGAACCGGTGCGGGATGTGACTCTTTCGGGTAATGTTTTCAGCACTTTAGCGGATATTGAGGCGATCGGCGATGATTTTTATTGGGATGAATCCGGCGGCTGCGGCAAGGGTGGACAAAGTGGTTTACCTGTGGGCTGCGGCGGCCCTAGTTTGCGGATTCGGAATGTCGTGGTTGGTGGCGAAGCTGCTGAGGATTGATCTCAAGTTTGATTAAATTGAGATCTTGCACCAATGTCAGCAACAGGCAAGATGCCTGTTCCACAAAGAGTGAATTTCTTGTGGGATGGGCATCCTGCCCGTCCATAAAAGGCTTATTGAGAATGGTGCAGATCTCAGATTAAATTGAGATCAATGATCAGTTTAGGAACAGGCAAGATGCCTGTTCCACAAAAGATTCACTCTTTGTGGAACAGGCATCTTGCCTGTTCTTGACAAGCTTTTTGGGAGATGTCTTATGAATCTTTTGTGGAACAGGCATCTTGCCTGTTCTTGAAAATACCAGATATCAGATAAAATCGATTTATGCCGATCGAGATCACTGACAATCCCAACTGAATTTGTAGGATAGGTAAAGATTTCAAATTTCTTTATTCATTCCTTCATTAATAACTAATATGTCATCCCCAACCAGAAAGCCTTTTCTCAGTAAACTGATCGGCAACGTCCCACTACGGGCGATTCTGATCGTGCCATTTGTTGTCCAGATTGTCGCAGCCGTCGGAACTGTCGGTTATTTGTCGTTTCGCAGCGGACAGAAAGCAGTTAACGACATGGCGATACAGATTCAGGAAGAAGTGAGCGATCGCACAAAACAGCAAGTTCTCAGCTATCTAGAACGCCCTACCTTAACCTTAGAAACCATCGCCGCAGCCATTAAAACCGAACAACTCGATCTGAATGACCAAATCAAACAACAATGGTTTTTTTGGCATTTGGTGGATCGGAAAACCGTTATGGCTGTTCAGTTGATTACTCCTGAAGGCAATTCGGTGTTAGTCGAACGAGTTCCCAACCAGATCGAAACTCGAGTCAGAAATAGCACAACTACTCCCGATCGAGAAGTATATCGTCTGGACAATCGAGGCGATCGCCTTGAACTCATTGAAAGGCAAAAAAACTTTGATTCGCGCACTCGTCCTTGGTATAAAAACGCGATCGCAGCCCAAAAACCTGTTTGGACTTCTCTCTACATTAATGTCAATACCTCAGTAGTAGCAATTACTGCAACTTACCCTGTCTACGATCGCGCAGAGCAACTGTTGGTAGTCCTCAGTAGCCGTTTTGACATTCCTCGAATTTATGACTTCCTGAAAACTCTTGAAATTGGTAAAACCGGACAATTTTTTATTATCAATCGTGATGGCGAAATGATTGCCAGCTCTAAAATTGAACAGCCGTATATCATCAAAGGTAAAGACTTAGAAACGATTAAAGCATTTGAAATCGAAAACCCCACCATCCAAGCGACAGCCAAACAGTTGATTGCCAAATTTGGCAATTTCACCGCTATCACTGACACCCAGCAAATAAATTTTGATATCAACGGTGAGCGATATTTTGTGCAGGTAACACCGATGCAAGATGAGTGGGGTATTGACTGGCTGGGTGTAGTAGTTTTACCCGAATCAGATTTCATGGCACAAATTAATGCTAATACCCAGACAACAATTTTTTTGTGCATTGGTACTTTGTTGATTGCTACGATATTGGGCTGGTATACCTCCCGGTGGGTTACTCAACCTTTACAGCGATTGAGTCAGGCATCCGAGGCGATCGCAGCGGGAAATCTCGAACAAAACATTGAGCTATCAGGTAAGAATGAACTCGGCAGATTAGCTCAATCATTCAACCGGATGGCACAACAACTCCGGGAAGCATTCAACCATTTGCAAAACACCAATGTCGAACTAGAACAAAGAGTAGAAGCGCGCACCGTAGAACTTCAACAAGCAAAAGACATGGCAGACAGCGCTAACCTTGCCAAAAGCAACTTCCTGGCCAACATGAGCCACGAACTTCGCACTCCCCTCAACGGCGTTTTGGGCTATACCCAAATCCTCCAGCGCACGGAATCTCTAAGTCCTAAAGCACGCAAAGGTATCGATATCATCTATCAGTGTGGCTCTCATTTGTTAATGCTAATTAACGATATCCTCGACCTCTCAAAAATAGAAGCTGACAAAGTGGAACTGCATCCTACTTCTTTTCACTTTCCATCTTTTCTGCAAGGTGTTGCGGAAATCTGTAATATCCGTGCCGAACAAAAGCACATTGCTTTCAATTTTGCGATCGATCCGCAATTACCTGTCGGAGTTAAGGCCGATGAAAAGCGCTTGCGGCAAGTATTGATTAATCTTCTTGGTAATGCAATTAAATTCACAGATAAAGGTAGCGTAACTTTCAAGGTAGAAGTAATAGAATGCCAGAGTTCACATCCTGAATGTTCAATCAATCAATCAATCTTCAATCAATCTTCAATGGAAAATCGATCTGAATCTTCAATCGAAAATCATCAATCAATCTTCAATCAATGTTCAATGGAAAATCGATCTGAATCTTCAATCGAAAATCGAAAATCGAAAATCGAAAATAAACAAAATCGATCGGTTCGATTCCAGATCGAGGATACAGGTGTTGGGATAACCCCGGAACAATTAGAAAAAATCTTTATGCCCTTTGAACAAGTTGGTAATACTAAAAAACAGGCTGAAGGTACTGGTTTAGGATTGTCGATCAGTCAAAAAATTGTGGCGTTAATGAACACCACAATTCAAGTACAAAGTCAAGCAGGAGTTGGCAGCATTTTCTCATTTGAAGTAGAACTGCCAGATGCCCTAGATTGGGCAGATACTTCTTGGGTTACGCAACAGGGTGCGATCGCAGGTTATGAGGGCAAAAAGCGTAAAATTTTGGTAGTGGACGATCGCTGGGAAAACCGTTCTGTTTTGATTCATCTGCTAGAACCTATCGGGTTTGAACTGATTGAAGCCGAAAACGGTCAAGAAGGGATGGATCGAGCGCTGAGTGAGCAACCGGATTTGATCGTCACTGACTTAGCAATGCCAGTGATGGATGGGTTTGAATTCCTTCAGAAGTTGCGATCGTATCCCGAACTAAAAGAAATGCCCGTCTTAGTTTCTTCCGCCAGCGTCTTTGAAATCCATCGCCACAAAAGTTTAGCAGCAGGCGGCAGTGACTTTCTACCCAAGCCCATCCAAGCGGATATCCTACTGGAGTTAATCCAAAAATATTTGCAGTTGGATTGGATATATAATGAAAATCAAGATAGCAAAGTCAACAGCAAAGGGAAAATTGCGCCAGATCAAATCTTGCCCCCTGCGATCGAAGTATTGCAACAGATTCGAGAATTAGCTAAACTAGGTGATTTAGATGGTGTTGTAGAGATTGCCCAGCAGATTCAGACTACTAATTCTGAACATTTTGCCTTTGCTCAAGAACTGATTAGTCTTGCCGAAAGCTTCCAAACCAAACCGTTGCGGGCATTCATTCAGCAATATATTGATTAATAAACTGTTCGCATTTAAACCATTAACGAGGCTTGTAGGGTGCGTCAGGAGTGAACACTTACAGGACTTGGGAAACGCTTATGTACTGACGCATTCTACTATCGTCTTTTAAATGCCGAACAGCTTAACACAAATATCTCAATTAATAACAAAATTCAACCAAATCATGAGTACAAATCAGAAATATATTCTCGTTGTAGATGACAATCCCACAAACCTAGCCGTCATCTCCCAAGCCTTAAAAACTGCTGGCTATAAACTCCGAGTGGCAAGTGAAGGTGAAGAAGCACTAACAATGATGGAACGCTGTGCAACCCTGCGATCGGGACAAACACTCCCTGAATTGATTCTGCTGGACGTACAAATGCCCGGAATTGACGGGTTTGAAACCTGTCGCCGTCTGCAAGCAAATCCTGCTACAAAAGGGATTCCAGTGATTTTTATGACTGCCTTAACAGATGCAGAGAGTAAGGTTAAAGGCTTGTCATTGGGAGCAGTTGATTATATTACCAAGCCCTTTGAGCGGGAGGAAGTATTAGCACGGGTGAAAGTCCACTGGCGACTCAAGGAATTGACCGATCGCCTGGAACAAGAAGTTGCAGAAAGAACTGCCTCTTTACAGCATACTCAGTTGCAACTCATACAGCAAGAAAAACTCTCAACTTTGGGACAATTAGTTGCAGGGGTAGCGCACGAAATCAACAATCCCCTGAGTTTTGTTGTCGGCAACATTGCCCCAGCCAAAGAATATCTGGCTGACATCACCGAACTACTAAATCTCTATCAACAGCACTATCCGCAACCTGTGACCGCGATTGCTGACCAAATCAACAAAATTGATCTGGAATTTGCCCTAGAGGATTTTGCGAAGATTTTGGATTCTATGCAATTGGGAACTGAACGGATTCAGGATATTTCACTTTCGCTGAGAAACTTTGCGCGATCGAGTAATGATGTCCGCATTAAAACCGACCTTCATCAAGGCATGGATAGTACCTTGATGCTATTGAAACACCGTCTTAAAGATCAAGGCGATCGGGCTAAAATTGAAGTAATTAAACATTACGGCAATCTGCCGGAAGTGGACTGCTACCCAGGGCCGATGAACCAGGTATTTATGAACTTATTCGCAAATGCGATCGATGCCCTCGAAGAAGCCTGGGAAAAAGATCGCCGTTTCCTCAAAATTCAAATTGACACCGAGGTTTCTGAGCGCGATACTATCATCATTCAGATTGCCGATAATGCTTTAGGAATGACGGAAAATGTCAGACAAAACCTATTTAAACCACTGTTTACGACAAAAACCCTTGGTAAAGGAACTGGGCTAGGATTGTCTATTGCTCAACAGATAGTAGTAGACAAACATTGCGGTAAACTACTTTGCCAGTCAACTCCTGACAAAGGCACTGAATTTAGGGTGGAAATTCCATTATAGCCTTTCTCAGAAAGATGAGGTACGATCGAGAATTGGTAATTAGTAATTGGTAATGCCCAATGCCCGATGCCCAATGCCCGATGCCCAATGCCCTCTTTGGCCGATGCCCGATGCCCTCTTTGGCCGATGCCCCATTACCCTGTACCTCACCTAATTGAGAAAGGCTATATATTGATATCAATTGAGTTTCGAGTCTACCTGTGACAATAGTGATTGGAGGGTTGAGGAGTTATCCAAAACAACATCAGCTTTTTGACATTTTTGATTTAGTGGCAACTGAGTATCAATACGAGCATTAGCCCGATCGCAACTCAAGCCATCTCGGTGCATTAGTCGCTCCAACTGCACAGAAGGGGAACAGTAAACCACCCAAATTTCTGTACACAAATCAGTCATGTTAGCTTCAAATAGCAGTGGAACTACCAAAACCAGAGTTAATGTGTTTGTGGATACAAGGCTTAATTGAGCAATGTAGCTTTGAGTTGCCTCAACTAAGCGGTGACGGACATAAGGGTGAATCTGTTGTTCTAGCCATTGCCGTTCCGTTGGGTTACAAAAAATAATATTTCCCAATTCGGGTCGATTTAAATTGCCATCGGAAAGCAAAATACTAGCGCCGTAACGTTCTCTAATAGAATTCAGGATTGGCGTACCTGGGTGTACAGCTTCGCGGGCGTAAATATCGGCATCTAAAATCGGAAATTTATAAGTATCGGCCAGATAATTAGATATAGCGGTTTTACCGGTGGCTATTCCCCCCGTCAAACCGATCAGACGCACAATTCGATCGCTCATAATTTTTTCTGTTTAAACTGATATCTTGCACCATTGCCAAGAACAGGCAGGATGCCTGTTCCACAAAGACTCTATTTTCTGGTGGCACAGGCATCATTGCCAAGAACAGGCAGGATGCCTGTTCCACAAAGACTCTATTTTCTGGTGGCACAGGCATCATTGCCAAGAACAGGCAGGATGCCTGTTCCACAAAGACTCTATTTTCTGGTGGCACAGGCATCATTGCCAAGAACAGGCAGGATGCCTGTTCCACAAAAACTCTATTTTCTGGTGAAACAGGCCGGAAAGCCTGTTCACCAAGGGCTGATTGAGAATAGTACAAGATCTCAGTTTAAACCTATGGTGTTTTGACACCTGCTGTTAGTCTTTGCTATGTTGGTGACATACTCAAAATTAAAATTAAAATTTGAGATATTGCGATCGAGAATTAGCGTTAGGAATTATGAGGAATGGGGTGCGATCGACTGTTATTTATCAAAAATCGACCTTTTAAACTCCAATTAAGGTCCTTGCCGAGGCAAACTTTTATGAATGCTCAACGTGCTCTACGGTCAATTCTGGCAGTAATTCCCGTTGCCGGATTTTGGATATTAGATTTTCCCCCCAATCTGGTTTTCGTCAAAGAAAACGGCATCGGATGGGCGATTGTGGCAATTTATCCCCAATCTCAAATTGTGAAAGCACAATCTATTGTTCCAGCCCCAGACAACACTGGTACCGCCGTCACCCCAGGGCCCACCGGACGCTACGACATTACAGGTGGCAGTCGCTCAAAAGACGGAGCAAATCTATTTCATAGTTTTACTCAATTTGGTCTGAATTCTGGCGAAATTGCTAATTTCCGGTCAAACCCAGGCATTAAAAATATCCTCGGCCGCGTTGTTGGTGGCGATGCTTCGTTAATTAACGGTTTAATTCAAGTTAGCGGCGGCAATTCCAATCTATTTCTGATGAACCCAGCCGGAGTGATTTTTGGAACCAATGCGCGACTAGATTTGTCGGGGTCTTTTTTTGCTACGACGGCTAGCGGTATTGGTTTTGACAACGGATGGTTCAATGGTGCCGGGGCGAACGATTACGCAGCCCTAGTCGGAACTCCGAATGCTTTTGTTTTTCCCGCACAGTCTGGCAGTATTGTCAATGCGGGTAAGTTGGCTGTTGGTAATGGGCAAAATTTAACTTTGCTTGGCGGCACGGCGATCAGTACGGGTGAACTTTCGGCCCCAGGCGGTCAGATTACGGTGGCTGCTGTACCGGGAGAGAATGTCGTGCGGTTGAGTCAACCGGGAATGTTGCTGAGTTTGGAGGTTTCTCCGGGTCAGGGTGTTTCGGGTGGGGCTGTTTTGCCTTTTTCTCCTTTGAGTTTGCCTCGGTTGCTTTCCGGGCGGGGCGTTGAAAATGCTACGGGTATCAGCACTAATGCTCAAGGTCAAGTGGTATTGACGGGGGTCGATACGGTGCTGGCTGGGGCGGGAACTGCTGTTGTATCGGGTGCTGTGGATGTGTCGGCTGCTAGGGGCTCTGGTGGGACGGTGAATGTGTTGGCCGATCGCGTTGGTTTGTTTGGAGCAAATATCAATGCTTCGGGGGCTGACGGTGGTGGTACGGTGCGAATCGGGGGAGATTATCGGGGCGCGGGGAGTGTGCCGAATGCGAGGATGACTTATGTGGATGGAAAAAGTGCGATCGCAGCGGATGCTACTCAATTTGGGAATGGTGGTAAGGCGATCGTCTGGGCTGACAACACAACGGCATTTTTGGGACGAATTAGTGCTCGCGGGGTTTCTGCAACTCCCGGTACGTCTGGTGTTGGCGGATTTGTGGAAGTTTCGGGCAAGCAAAGATTGGTTTTTAACGGTACTGTGGATACCACGGGTACAAACGGTTTGGGAACTTTGTTGCTTGACCCGGAAAATATTGTGATTACGGATGCTGGGAGTACGGGCGAATGGCCATTCGCCCCTACTGATGCGGCAGTTATTGCTAATGGTAATATTTTGGCAACGGCAATCTCAACAACAAATTCACCACAGCAAAATGGTTCCGCGACTTCGCTGACAATTTCGGCGAGGGCTTTGGAAAGTATATCGGGACGTACAAATGTGGTTCTGGAAGCGCTGAATGATATTACAATTGCTGATTTGGCTGGCGATAGGTTGAGCTTTCAAGCTACTACGGGTTCTGTTACTTTTAGGGCTGATGCCGATCGCAACGGTACTGGTTCGTTTTCCATGAATGCCGCCGATAGAATTAGCACGGCTGGTGGTGCGATCGCAATTTATGGTAGCCAAATTACTGCGGGCAATTTGTCAAGCAACGGCGGAAACATTAGTTTAACCAGTTCGGGTTCTACGGTGGCAAATAATATTTCTACGTCGAATCTCAACACTGGTAGCAGTGGTAATATTTTGATTGAAGGGCTGAATATAACGGCAGAAAAACTTGATACCACTGGCTACAAAAACGCCGGGAATGTGAGTTTGACCGCTCAGAATACTCTCACAATTCGGGGAATTACGGCAGATTCGGGAAACATTACTTTGACTGGGAATGAAATCGATTTGAAAGGCGGTAGCAATTCAGTCAATGGTACTGGCTTTTTGACCTTGCAACCTTGGAATCCTGGTCAAAATATAGCGATCGCTGGTACGGGAGATATTGGCACAAATACTTTCTTGAATCTGACTGCAAATGACCTCGAAAGTTTGCGAAATGGTTTTGCGGGAATTACGATCGGCCGTAATAATAGTAGCGGTGCGGTCCTGGTGGCGAACAATTTCACGTTTTATGACCCGCTAATTATTCAATCGCCTTCGCCTGCGGGAACGATTACTACTACGAGTTCTTTGATAGGGGCAGATAATGCTTCACTTACTCTCAAGGCTGATGGCAATATCAGAACTGGTAATATTTCTACTAATGGTGGGGAAATTCGGATCACTAGCCAAACGGGTAATATTATTACCGATCGACTACGCACCGGAACTACGGCTAGTACGGGCGAATGGCCATTCGCCCCTACAAATACGACTGTAGGGGCGAAGGTTGATTCGCCGCTACCTCAAGCGAAGGTTGATTCGCCGCTACCTCAAGTTTCGCGATCGGCGGGAGATGTGACGCTGAACGCGGAGGGTAAGGTGACAGTGGGGGCGATCGACTCTAGGGGCGATATCGCGGGGAATGTGATTCTGACGGGCCCAAAGGGAGTTAGTGTGGGGGCGATCGAAGCGGGGGGTTTGCAAACACCGGGAAATATTACTTTAAGTGGTAGCGAGATTGATTTGACGGGTGACAAAAATTCGGTGGCAAGCAACGGTAGTCTGGTGTTGCAACCGACTGATCCGCGCCACAACATTACCATTGGTGGTTCTGGTGATACGGAGGCTTTGGATTTGACTGCTGCTGAATTGGGCACTTTGCGGAATGGGTTTGTGTCGATCGCGATCGGGCGTTTTGATGGTAGTGGGTTGATGACAATTTCTCCCCGAATACCAACGTCAACACCAACATCAACGGTAGGGGCGAATGGCCATTCGCCCCTACCGCTGACATTTCAAGACCCGATCGTGATTCGATCGCCTTTGGGAACAGGTGCAATTGTGGGGACAGGTGCGATCGCTGGCATTGATAACGCTTCCATTACATTGACAGCAGGTACTGTCAACGTTGGCGATGTCACCTCGAATAGCGGAATTAATATTACTAGCAGTCAGGGGAATGTGAAAACGGGTGTTGTTTCGTCTCGATCGACCAACGGGGTAGCGGGCGATATCAACATCCGCAGCGCTGGTTCGATAGAATCGGGCAATGTCGATGCTTTCGGTTCTAAAACTGGCGGAGATATCTCGATTACAGCGCCGGGCCGCATCGCGACAGGGGTGATTAACTCTAGTTCTGAGTCGGGAAAAGCTGGTTCGAGTACGATTACTGGGCAAAAAGATGTTGAAGTTGCTGCGATAAAAGCTCGTGGTAATACGGGCGGTGATGTTGATGTTACCGCCGGGGGGTTGTTTCGGGCACCAGGAACTGGGACAAATACCGATATTGCTTCCGTGAGCATTTCTACAGACGGACAAGTGCGATCGGGCTCACAGACGCTATTGCAAAGCACTTGCAAGTCAGGAACCTGCACTCTCACGCCTCTGGACGTTCCCGCCAAGTCGAACGCCTCCGCCGCCACAACTGCTAAGAGCCCACGGTTGATCGCACCGAGTCCAGCACCTACATCAACGGTAGGGGCGAATGGCTATTCGCCCCTACTGAAAACCACAGGGAACTCTCAAGAATTGGTTGCTGTACCAAGTTCGATCGCAAATCAACCCACGGCCAACAGCAGCCCAACAATCCTCTCCTCAGAGCCTGCTGCTGGGACTCTGAGCACAGCCCAAACCGCAACTCAACCCGCCGCCCAACCCCTGTCTTCATCGGTGATAAAAAACAATCTAGGCACTTCTGACGGTTCAACCAACGGTGATGGGACACAAAAGCCGGGTACGAGTGGAAACATGAGTTTGATTGTTCCTGAGAGTTCTCGGATTGGTGGTGCGATCGGGCAAATAAATCCGATCGACGCAGTGCAGCAAAGGGATAAAATTCAGGGCAGAGAATTTGAACGTTACTTTGGCGGTAAGGGCGAATGGCCATTCGCCCCTACTGAAAAATCTGTTACGCCGCAAAGTATTCGAGATACTCTCAGCAGCGTCAATCGCTTGACTGGAGTTAAACCTGCGATCGTTTATGTCTGGGCAAAAGCCGACCATTTAGAAGAGACTGTTGGCGAATGTCTGAGGGGTTTCACCCATCAGACATCGCCGTCCTGAA
>NZ_NXIB02000100.1 GCF_002412335.2 Tychonema bourrellyi FEM_GT703 | reverse complement strand
TGTGAATTTCTTACTCCCTCCCCTTAGCAAGGGGAGGGTTGGGGTGGGGTAAAAAACTTACGACTCATTTAGGATTGGTATAATCACAAACTATTTTTTTGTGATATGTTTTGAGAGAAGGGCGAGTTTACAAAGTCAAAAGCCAGTCGTCAGCCCTGGAAAATTATGGTTGACTGGCTTTGGCTCCCATTGAAAAAGGAGGTATATCTATTATGCTGCAAGAAAAATGTCTTAAGCCGTGGACTATAGTTCGTTCGCTTCCGAATTTGGACAAGGTGGTTGTGGGTCAGTTTCGCAGTTGGTCTGATGCGGACGGTCACTTGCAACTTCTCAAGCGGATGGTTCCGGCTGACAGGTTGACTGTGGTCTTCGACCCAGTAGTTCCAGCGTGATGTCGTTGCTAAATTGATTTAGTGCTATCCGCCGAACTTAAGACAAAAATTACCCCATAAATGGGACTCTCTTTTGGGAGATGGTATTTTTCTTAAAAACGGGAATTGTGAGGATTTCAGATGTGGGTGACTCACAGTTGCCCACATTTGTCAAATAATTGATCGATTTGAACAGAGTTATGCAGTGTATTGAAAACAAAACGTTAAAATAAAAGAAATTATACAATTTCGGAGTTAATATTTGATACTTGCATCAACGCGCGATCGCGTCCTCACTTGGCTCTCAGACCACGTTCCTGCTGCTCGCATCACACATATTCTCGGAGTCGAGCAATCTGCGGGTGATTTGGCTCGCCTTTACGGGCTGGATGAAGCTAAAGCCCGATCGGCTGGATTGTTGCATGATTTGGCAAAATACTTTAAACCTCAACTGCTTCTGCAAATGGCAAAGGCGGAAGGTTTAGAGCTAGACTCAGTGTTAGTAGCGCACCCGCACCTGCTACACGCAGATGTCAGCGCGATCGTCGCTAGAGAGGAGTTCGGGGTGGTGGATCGAGAAATATTGGAGGCGATCGCCAATCATACCCTCGGCAGACCAAATATGAGTCAGCTCAGTTGTACGGTATTTATAGCAGATACTATAGAACCGAGCCGTGGCAACACTCCCGAACTAGAAGCATTGCGACAAGCCAGCGTGCAAAATCTTTATGCAGCCGTCTGGCAAACTAGCGATTATTCTCTGAAATATTTGCTAGCAACTCGCTGCTACATCCACCCGCGCACCGTACTTACCCGCAATTGGGCGCTGCAAATGGCCCGCGAATCGCCAGAAATAGGAAATTTGACACGGGAGTCGATCGAACAAATCACAAGTTAAAAGCAAAATTTACCTAAGATCGTTGAGGCAATCCCCCCAAAAATGGGAAGCAGAAAGGGTTTCAACCCCTGTCGGACAGTCGGAGTCTAGCGAGAAACGCTCAAAATTAAAAATTGGGGGAACAAGACTGGTATAGTTGGTGTCAAGATGTGTAAGTCGCTGCAAAACTTTGAACTCTTTAGCACCTTCTCCATTTAACTGGCCTGGTTATACCAATTTTACATGAAGTTGCATAGAATAAAGATACTGTTTAGAGGTGATGAGTTATGGCACGTCAACTGATTATGGCGATCGCAGAAAGTGCAGAGAGTTTAGAGCAACAACTAAAAACCAGTCGCACTGCTAGCCAGAAAGAACGGTTGCAAATGTTGTGGTGGCTGAAAACTGGACAAATCACTCAGCATAAAACCCTGGCCGAACGTCTGGGACGTGATGGTTCAACGGTAACTCGGTGGTTGCAAAAGTATCGTCAAGGAGGATTGTCCGAATTGTTGACCGTCAAGAGTGCACCTGGAAAATTGCCCCACTTGAGTTCAGAGGCGATCGCCGGATTGCAAGAAAGATTACAACAGCCACCGGGATTCAAGAGTTATGGCGAGATCGTGAAGTGGCTGAATCAGACCTATCAACTGAACCTGACATATCCCACAGTCTATCATTGGGTACACTATCGGCTGAAAGCTAAATTAAAAGTGCCACGCCCCAAAAGCGCTAAGCAAGAACCTAATGCCGCTCAGCGTTTTAAAAAAACATCGCCCCAGCCCTGTTGACCTATCAACGTTTGTTTGGTTCGGGACAACGGCTACGTTATCTATGTCAAGACGAGACCCGCTTGGGACTCAAAACAGAAACAGGGAAAGTAATTATGGCGTTTGGGGTAAAACCCATAGCACCCGTACTCTGGAAGCGTGACAATTTTTGGCTCTATGGGGTGGTGGAACCGCTTACTGGCTGGCATTTTTGCCAGGAATACGATCGCCTGAATACGATCGGATTTCAAAAGTTTATTGATGCGCTTTCCGATCAACTAGGAGACGACATCGCTCTGATACAACTCGATCAAGCTGGTGCTCATGTTACTTCTGCCCTGCGATGGCCTGATAACTTAATTCCCGTTTGTCAACCAGCCCATAGCCCCGAACTCAATCCAATTGAACGAGTGTGGCAATTCATCAAACAACAATTTAAGGGAGAAGTGTTTCTGACACTTGGGGAATTGCGAGAACGCGTGTCCCCATTCAGCAGCTTTGGTTTGTCTGACTACATTTAGAGAGAGGTTTTCTTTCATCATGTGCTGTTGCAAAACAGTTCTTGGGCGATCCATTGCCACAGTGTTAAAATAGCAAGGACGCCAGTCAAAGGGACGGTAAAGACATTTTGCAAAGCTGATTCTGTAGCGAGTAGAATTGATTTGGTTAATCGCGCCATCTGTTTTGCCAAATCTTCGGGACTGTTAATTGCTGCACCAGTGTAGTTAAGAAATCCCTCGATTAATTCAATAGTTTTGTCAGAGTTGCAGAGAGTAATTTCGTCACCGATTCTGGTGGCTAAAACTGCGGTCAATCTGGATTTGCCATCAACATACCAGCGAAACTCCAGATAATTGGTGAGAATTAAATTACCGTTTAACGATTCTCGATATCGCTGCAACTGTTCGGTTTTTTCAATAGGATTCAAATCTAACCCGACATCCTTAGCTTCCACATAACCGACGAGTAAATCCCTGCGCCTGACAGTAAAATCGGGAACACCAGCTTTATTACCTTTTTCTTCTATAATTGCTGCGAGACTAGCAGCCGGATTATCGAGTAAATTCTTGATAGTTGGGTAATGGGTGCGCTCGCTGCCCCGCTGGAGATTGTTCTGAATTGACTGGATGTAGGTATCAAAACGCATTGGCTTCGCCGTTAATGGTATCGATCATTATATAATAGACATCTCCCAAAAAGATAGTCAAGAACAGGCAAGATGCCTGTTCCACAATAATTATGCCAGATGTCTAATGCTAAGTGTAGGGCGATCGCCCGTTAATCCAAAAAGTCTAACTGAAGTACGCGCGAGCGGAGCTATGCCGAGCGTGAATCGCCTACAATAGAATTAACACTTTTCCTCTCAAACGCCATGCAAATTGTTTTGTCACCTGAAGTCGAAGCCCTCGTGCAACGTCAACTCACGACTGGCAAATACAAAAGTGCGATCGAAGTCATCCTCGCAGCCATTCAACTACTCGAACAACAGGAAGACATTTATCAAGGACGACTGCAAGAACTCCAACGAGATGCACTAATTGGACATCTTGCATCCCAACGTGGCGAAGTCGTAGACGGTGTAACCGCAATGGCAGAAATCCGCGCTAACCTGCGATCGCGCTACACTTCATTAGAACCATGACTCCACGATGTTGATGATTGAATTTAATTCATCTCAGAACAAGAGATAGTTTGGGCGCATAAACTGTCACGTAAATTTCATAATTAGTATAACAAAACCTACCAAAAACCAATCAAACCACATCAAAAAATGTTCCGACTCTCCCAAACCCAACTCAAAATCATCAAAGAATGCCCCCGCAAATTCCAACACAGCTACCTAGAACTCCTCGCCACCCACTCCCCCCCAGAACACCAAGCAAAACTCGAATGGGGTAGCCGATTTCACCTACTAATGCAGCAGCGAGAACTCGGATTGCCGATCGCACTCATCGGCCAACCAGACACCGAAATGCAACGCTGTCTCGTAGCATTTGTCAACAGCGCACCCGAACTTTTCACCCAGTCAGAAAATGACAACAAAACCTTCCGCCAAGCCGAACACGTCCGCACCCTAATTTTTCAAGACTACCTATTCACCGTCATCTACGATTTGCTAATAGCAGAACCCAACCAAGCTCAAATTCTCGACTGGAAAACCTATCCCCGTCCTCAAAAATCGCAGTGGATAGCCCAAAGTTGGCAAACACGCCTCTATTTATATGTGTTAGTAGAAACCAGCGACTATTCGCCCGAACAAGTCTCGATGACATATTGGTTTGTCCAATTGCAAGGAGAAGAACCGCCACAAAGCCTCACATTTACTTATAATCAAATAGAGCACGATCGCACAAAACAAGATTTAACCAACCTCTTGCACCAGCTAACCGACTGGCGACAGCGCTATAGCGACAAAGGCGAATTCTTACCCCAAGTAGATATTAGTGCCAATCTTTGCAACTCCTGTCAATTCGCCACTCGCTGTCACCGCACCCAAGATACCAAAGCTTCTTTAGCAAATCTTGCTGTAGAAACTTCCACAGATTGGCTACCAAATATTGCTATAATCGATGAAATATTTATTTAACATAAATCTTTTAGTATGCGAACTATTAGGATAGTCTCCTGGTGGGGGCGGGTTTATAGATATTGTGGATGTGAATGAGAGATTGTTGGCATCGCCCGCCCCTACAGCAATTCATGAAATAACCTATGACAGAACAATCTCAAAACTGGCAAACTCAACCCTTACCCCAACCTCCAGCTTGGCTAATCCAAGCTGTCAACAAACACGCCCCCGAACTCCCCGGAAAATATGCCGCCGCACTCCTTTGGTGTAGAGGAATTCAAAACCCAGAACAAATACCCGGATTCTTAAATCCCAAACTTTATCAACCAGCAAGTCCCTGGGAATTTGGGCAAGAAATGAACTGGGCAATAGACAGAATTCAGCAAGCACGAAACAGCGGTGAACAAGTCGCAATTTGGGGAGATTTCGATGCTGACGGTATCACCTCAACCTCAGTTTTGTGGGATGGATTGGGAGAGTTTTTTGCTCAAAATGACCGACTAACTTATTATATTCCCAACCGCTTAACCGAATCTCACGGTCTTAATATCCCCGGAATAGACAACTTAGCAAAATCTGGGATTAGCCTCATAGTCACCTGCGATACCGGCAGTACAAACATCGCCGAAATCGAATATGCCAATAGTTTAAATATAGATATAATTATTACTGACCATCATACATTGCCGGACGATCGCCCGCCAGCAACAGCAATTATCAATCCCCGCTACTTTCCACCAAATCATCCACTCTTTCACCTATCCGGTGTCGCTGTAGCCTACAAATTAATCGAAGCATTATATGAAACCTTGCCAGATATCCCGCAGCGTGATATAGAAGAGTTATTGGAGTTAGTGGCGATCGGGCTAATTGCCGATTTAGTCCAACTCACAGGAGACTGTCGCTACCTAGCACAACTGGGAATAGAACAACTACAAAAACAAATAAACAATCCCACTCGTCCGGGAGTTGCAAAATTGCTCGAACTGTGCAAGAGAAATGGCGATCGCCCCACCGACATTTCCTTCGGCCTCGGCCCCAGAATCAACGCCGTTAGTCGTATTCAAGGCGATGCCAGTTTCTGCGTAGAACTCCTCACCAGCCGCGACAAAAAACGCTGCGAAGAACTAGCACTTTTAACCGAAATTGCCAACACTCGTCGCAAATCTTTACAAAAAGATGTTGCCAAAGATGCAGCGGCAAAATTAGCCCAACTTGACCTATCTACCACGAGTGCGATCGTCCTAGCTGACCCCCAATGGGCCGTAGGAGTATTAGGATTAGTAGCAGGACAAATCGCCCAAGAATACGGCCGCCCCGTAATTTTATTTAGCACAGAAGGAACAGCAGAAATCAACGAAAGTCTTCCAGAAAATCAATTTGTCGAGTCCTTAAACCCAGAATTACCCACACTCCCCCAATCGAAAATCCAAAATCCAAAATCTAAAATCGCCCGTGGTTCTGCCCGTTCCGCCAATCAAATTGACCTTTACCAATTAGTCAAAGACCAAGCACATTTATTGGATAGATTCGGCGGTCATCCCTTCGCAGCCGGATTGAGTTTGCCCATTGAAAACATCCCCTTATTTACCGATGCTGTCAATCAGCAACTGCGACAGAAGTACAGCAATGAAAGTTTAACAGCCGCCCCCGTTCAAGCCGACCTGACAATTAGTGTTTCCGAGTTAGGAAAAGACTTATTTCAAGAACTAAAATTGCTCGAACCCTGCGGCATGGGGAATCCTGCACCTAAATTGCTAATTGAAAATTGCTGGTTTGAGAATGTTTGGAATCAAAAAATAAAAGATTTGAAAGGACAAAAAATAGAATATATCAAAACACAATTTACAATTTGGGATGAATCTAGCGATGGGGGATTTCGCGGGATTTGGTGGGGACATTACCAACATGAGATTCCTCAAGGTCGGTGTGATGCTGTAGTTGAACTAGACTTTAATACATACGAAAAAAAGTATGAAGTGCGGCTGATAGCAGTGCGTTCCCGTAAGGTCGAAAACCAAATCAACCCGACCCATCAAATAGATTGGATCGTAGACTGGCGCAATCGAAATCAGGATCAAGAGTTATTAGCAGCTAACAAAAAGTTAGTATCTGAAATGCTAGCCGAAAATCTAGTTGATAATTCAGAAATATGCGATCGCCAAAACTCCCTTATCCTCCAAGAATGCCCCACAAGCTGGGATGAACTGCGGATCTGGTTTAGACAAGCACAGCATAATCAACAAAAACTGGCTATGACCTACACATTACCCCCACCCGTACCCCCAGTACAAATCTGGGAACAGCTAATCGGCATCGCCAAATACCTCAGCCGCACCAGCAAACCCGTCACCAGACAACAACTCCGGCAAAAACTCGGAATCAGTGACACATCCCTGCAACTGGGATTCAAAACCCTAACTTATCTTGGTTTCAAAGTCAATTATCGCGATCGAGCTTTTCACATCACCAGACAATCGGAAACCGGAAACGCGCCAAAAACCGGGAATAAAGGAGACAAATTCCTCCAACCCTCATCTCCTAACTCATCTAGCCAACTCGCCCACTCCGCAGCAAAATTCCTAGCAGCAGTCTCAGAAGAACAATTCCGGCGCAAATATTTCTGTGAAGTACCCCTGTCCACTATTCAATCTATCGCCAGAGAGACTTTTTTTCCTGAAGATTCCACAGCAATTCCCTTTTAAAATAGAAGTGATAGCAAACTTCTCCACGCTTAAGACATTCTTGATCGCTGAAACTCTTGCTATATGATTACATCTTCCTTCTTCCTTCAATCCGTTACATCCGTTACATCCGTTACAGAATCCGTTGCTGAACTTCCTTCTTCCTTAACCCCTATGCTCCTTTGTCCCCACTGCCAGTTTGAAAATCCCAATCAAAACAAGTTTTGTCAACAATGCGGAAATTCGCTAATTTACAAATCTTGTCACCAATGTGGCACCCAAGTCGGTGTTAGCACCAAAGAATGTCAGAATTGTGGCACCGCAACAGGTCAAGTGTGGCAAGCAATTATCTGCGGTCGATCGAATTTGCCAGCAGTCGGGGCAGACGAATTGCCACAAAAACCAGACATTGTTCCAGAAAGCGCGCCCATAGCCCATTCCACCCAAGCCGAACCAATCGACGACCCATTCCACAGTCCCGAAATCGACGATATGGCAGTCGTAAGTGCGATCGACCCAGAATCCTTTCAAACAAACCAAACAAGCACTACTACACCACCAGACAGCCAAATAACCCTATCTCAAAGCAATTTCACAACCGCCCCAGAACCTGAAACCAGCCCGGAAATAGCAGACATCCCCCCCCAATCTCCAGAATTCCCCGTCCCCAACTCCCAAGATTTAATTCCTTCCCAGCCAGCAGGAACCTACCTAGACAGCCAGCAACGCTACCAACTCCTAGAAACCCTCCCACCGAGAAAGCCCTCAGACACAGTAGCAGTACCAGTATTAGACTGTCAGCCGCTGCAAATGTCACCCCTCAAAGCCCTCCTAGCAGCAAATTCAGCCAGCGTCGCCAAACGAGCCGAACCCGGAGAAAACTTGACCGATTCCGCTCTAGCACAGCTTTGCCCAGGCATAGCCGAACCTTATCTCGCTCTCGGCTGGGAATTTTCCCACAACCTGCCAGTCATTCACGATAGCTGGTCAGAAAACGAACAAGCAGTGCTGCTGTTAGAAGACTTCTCCCACTGGTCACCACTGGTAGAACGCTGGAGTCAACCCGAAACTTCCACCCAGCAAATTTTATACTGGCTGCACGAAATGACAGAACTGTGGGCCGCCCTAGAACCTTGGGGTTGTCGCCAAAGTTTGTTGGAACTGACAAATTTGCGAGTTAACCCCGACTCTTTCTCCTCCTTGGCATCTTTGCGGCTGCAACGTCTCTATCCAGAACCCCCAGACTCAAACCTGCAACTCATAGATTTGGGGCAATTGTGGCAGACCATATTTAACCAGTCCGATCGCACTCAGTTTGGCGCATTACTCGAACTCCTGCAACAAATGTATAGAGGCGAGATTCATACCATAGACGAATTGCGATCGCGCCTAGAAACCTTCCCCCTCGAACTCCAACCCGCACTAGCAGAAATCACCACCCAGACACGCTTGCAATTTAGCAACCCCGACCAACCCAGTCTCGACCTTGGCGAAGTCCTAACCCAACCCATGCCCGTCCAGATGTACCGCTTGGAAGACGCAGGTATCACCGATGTCGGACTCCAGCGCGCCCACAACGAAGACTTCTTCAGCATCTGGACTCAAATCAACAAGCTAGAAACCTCCTTCGGCCGCACCTTTCAAACCAAAGGGCTGTACATTCTCTGTGACGGCATGGGCGGACACGACAGTGGCGAAGTCGCCAGTCAATTAGCCGCCGAAACCCTCAAAGAATTCTTTCAAACCAATTGGGAAAATCAACTACCCTCCTCAGACACCATTCGCGAAGGAGTTTTATTATCAAACAAAGCCATCTTTGAAATCAATCAAAAAGAAAGTCGTTCCGGCAGTGGCCGCATGGGCACAACTCTAGTCACCGTCTTAGTTCAAGACACCCAAGTTGCCGTTGCCCACGTCGGTGACAGTCGCCTCTACCGTCTCATAAAAGGACAAACCCTAGAAAAAATTACCACGGACCACGAAGTAGGGCAGAGGGAAATTAAGCGCGGAGTTGACCCGGAAACGGCATATTCCCGCCCCGATGCCTATCAACTCACTCAAGCCGTCGGCCCGCGAGACAGTAATTTTCTGAAACCTGACGTGCTGTTTTTAGAATTATGTGAAGATACTTTGTTGATTTTGGCTTCCGACGGCCTGACAGACAATAATTTGTTGGAAACACATTGGCAGACTTGTCTCGAACCTCTCTTGCAGCCACAAGCTGATTTGGAGCAAGGAGTTGCTAAGTTAATAGAACTAGGCAACAAACACAACGGTCATGACAATATCACAGCAATTGTGATTCGCGCGCAGGTAGGGGCATCACGATTTTAGAGTTGTGATGCTGCAAACTTTTACCTAATTTTTTTATGAAACTAAGTAAATTCACTTAATTAAAATCAACGCCCGCCACCGCCAAAAAACGGATCTCAACCACATCAACTGAAAATGCTGCTGACCCTTTTAGATCCAGAACAAAATACCCCCTTGCAACAGTGGAGTTTTGAGAGCGAATCCATTGTTCGCATCGGCCGCTCTCCTGAAAATCACATTGTGATCCCAAATGCTCTAGTCTCCCGGCAGCACCTGGAATTGCAAAGAATTAAAAGCGGTGTCTCCAGTCAGTGGTATTTAGTCAATTCCGGGACAAATGGCACTTTTGTGAACGGTATGCCTCTATCTCAGGGATGGATATCCGACGGTGCTTTGATCCAGTTGGCACGGGGCGGCCCACTTTTGCATTTCCAAGTTACTACCATTGAACTTGGTGGCAAAATCGGAACGATGCCTCCCATGACTCGCCCCTCCCCAGTATGTACTCACGCGGGGAACCCGCCTGGTAGTTTATTCTGCATCCGCTGTGGCGAACCGATGACAGTCGATCGCACTGTGCGAAACTACCAAGTGTTGCGAACTTTAGGTCAAGGCGGTATGGGAACAACCACTTTAGCCTGGGACAGAGAGAAAGCTAAAGCACAAAAACCCGGAAGTTCCCCCGCAGATTCTCTGGTAGTTCTCAAGGAAATGAATGCTGACATGGCACAAATTGCCAAAGCTCAAGAACTGTTTGAACGGGAAGCCAAGACCCTCAAATCGCTCAACCATCCGGGAATTCCTAAGTTTTTCGACTTTTTTGTCGAGGGTGGCAAAAAATACTTGGTGATGGAAATGCTCCACGGCGAAGATTTAGAAAAACGCATCTATAACCGTGGCCCAGTTCCTCCCCAGCAGGCCATAGAGTGGATGATTCAAACCTGTGAGGTTTTGGGCTACATTCACTCTCAAAACCCCCCCCTCGTCCACCGGGATATTAAACCTGCTAATTTGCTAGTGCGGCACCGGGACAATGGCATTTCGGTGATCGATTTTGGCGCAGTTAAAGAAATCGGAACTCCCCCTGGCACTCGCATCGGCGTTGAAGGTTACACAGCGCCTGAACAAGACCGGGGACAGCCTCTTCCTCAGTCGGATTTATATGCGATCGGGCCTACTTTGATTTTTTTGCTGACGGCAAGTAGCCCTCAGAAGTATTACGGTAAGATAGCTGGAGGTTATGGTTTTAAGCTCGAAAATATTCCCACCGTCGGACCAAAATTACGAGATATCATCTTGAAAACTACGGCTGCTAAGCCTGGGGATCGTTTTCAAACCGCTAAACAATTAGCTCAATCTTTATCAGCTTGCCTTTGATGGATGTTGAAGGAAGGAAGAAGGAAGAAGGAAGAAGGCCCTTCGACTCCGCTGGCCCAAGCGCTTCAGGAAGAAGGAAGAAGTTATTTTTTCTCAATGCTCAATTCCTGACTATCCTGATTGTCCTGATTGTCCTGATTTTCCTTGTCGTCTTATTCCTCGTCCCAACCTTCTACAGCTAACAATTCGCCCACGGGGTCTTGCATGGAAAAGTCAAACTCTAGAAGTTGCTGTTTCCAGTAGGGCCATTCGTCCCCGTATAGCAGAGCAATCTTCCAAATGCTGTCGGTCGGTTTGATAATGTCAGACGTGACGAGAGATTGCACCTGACGCTGGAACTTAACCATCGGCTGTATAACCTGCTGGCTCATAATACCTCTTGAATTGTTTAAATCTTGCTTGTGATTACAACTTCCCGGCTCTCACTTTTTGTCGCAGTTTCGCCAAGAACACTGTTGTCAAGATAGGTGTAGATTTTTTTCGGAAGCTACATCTTTAACTTATATCTTAACACCGTTACTTTTGACAAGGGGGTATAAGCAATACTTAATAGTCAGGGCTGACTGCAAAGAATTGATCATAGAGTTTGGCGCAAACTGCCGAATATAGCTAGCTGTTGTTAGCGGGCAGCGTGCTACAGCTAGATGAACCAATTATAACTGTACTGGCAGCAAAGGTTGTCAAAATTTGTTGGATACTGTTCATGATCATCAGTAAATCTCGATCGAACATTCTAGGCTGCCGGACGCTGGCACACAGAGGCAAGTTCCAAACACATAGTCCGTTCTGATTTGGTAAATCTAAAATATAAAATCTAAAATCTAAAATTGTATGACTTGGACTCGGCGCCACATTCTCACTCTAGCTGATTTTACCTCCGACGAATACGACACAGTGCTGCAAACTGCCGCCAGCTTCCGGGAGGTACTCGGCCGCCGCACCAAGAAAGTGCCAGCTTTGCAGGGTCAAGTGGTGGCGAATTTGTTTTTTGAGCCTTCTACCCGGACTCGCAATAGTTTTGAGTTGGCGGCAAAGCGACTGTCGGCGGATACGCTGAATTTTACCCCCGGCAGTTCTTCTCTGACCAAGGGCGAGACTATTCTGGATACGGCTAAGACTTATTTGGCGATGGGCACAGATTTGATGGTAATCCGGCACGGACAGGCTGGAGTTCCGAGCACGATTGCCTCGGAAATGGATCGGTTGGGTTCGAGAGTCAGCGTTCTCAATGCTGGAGATGGTCAGCACGAACACCCGTCGCAAGGTTTGCTAGACCTGTTTACTATATGTTCTCTTTTAGATGCCGAAAGTCCGAGACTGAAGCTTTTGGCGGGCAAAAAAATTGCTGTTGTTGGGGATATTTTGCATTCACGGGTAGCTAGGTCTAATATCTGGAGTTTAACGGCTTCAGGGGCGGAAGTTCACCTTGCCGGGCCACCGACTTTGCTGCCGCTGTTGTTTGCCGAGTGTGGCAATGGTAGGGAGGGCAAGTTATTTTTGCACTGGCAGTTGGAGCCTGCTTTGCAAGATGCTGATTTTGTGATGACTTTGCGGCTGCAAAAGGAACGGATGAGCCAGAATTTGCTGCCGAGTTTACGAGAGTATCATGCTTTGTACGGGATTACGCGCGATCGGCTCAAACTCTGCAAGCCGGATGTTAAGGTTTTACACCCAGGCCCGGTTAACCGTGGTGTGGAAATTAGTTCTGATTTGATGGACGATGCCCAATTTAGTCTGATTTCTCAACAGGTTACGAGCGGGGTGGCGGTGCGGATGGCCTTACTTTACCTGATTGGTGGCGGCAAAGTTTAGACTTGCTGCTCTTATTGAAAATAATCGTTACCAGGCAGGGCTTGGTAACGATTAAAAATCTTTCTAGAAATCTCAAGTTTTCTAGTTAGGACTTAGTAAATCCACTTCTTAGATACCCAGCCGCCGTCTGCAAGTTCTGCCCAGCCGTGTCTGTGACGACCAGTCAAAGCCACCTGGTCTCCATTGTATAACTTGCCGATGACAGAAGAACAACGACTAGCCCGGTGGCGGATGTTCAGTCTGCCACCATTGGTGTCAACTTGGGCGTAGTAGTTGTGATGACCGTGATGGCCACGGCCACAGCGGGAGGAGTAGCAACCACCTGCTTGGGCTTCGCCTGGGATACTCACAACAGATAGGGCTATTGCCACACTGGCAACACCTATCCATGCAGAATTAGGAATTTTCAAGCCCAGTTCGTCTAACGACTTGAGCTGGAGTTCAGACTCTGGAGATTCATAAGCAACAAAAGAGTGGCTCAATGCTAGTGCTTCCATAGTTTCCTCGTTATTTTTGTTAACTTTTTTGCGGTGGAGACTCAGTTGACATACCTCCTCGTCCTAGAGGAGCGAGGATTCTTTGACGCTTCACCGAAACTTGCTACTAAGTAGTCTTACAGTCTCTCTACGTCCGTTTAGAGTCTCCCAATGCACTAGGGCGACTAGCCAGATTATAGGAGAAATCTCGGTAAAAGCCGTCCTAGAAGGACGGGGCTTTTATCCCATTTTGTTGGTCAAAATTCAATTAACAGCCAGAACTATTAACTCATGTGCCAGAAAAGGCACGAAGAGATGCTAGGGTCTTGCTTTTACCGAATATTAGCCAATTTCCCTGAATCCGACACAGGTACATCATGTCATTGAAGTAGCTTTCTGGCAAAAAAAATCAAGAAAGTTTACATCTGCTTCTAAAAATTTTGGGTGACGAGTACCGCAGGAGGACAAAATCATTAACTAATTGTGTCATTGCGATCGGAATTAAGTAATTACTTGGGGTTTGAGATGGCTTCCTGGATGTAGGAATGATCTGGATGATTGTGTTATTTGCTGATTGATGCGTTACAGTGCGATCGCCACTTGCTTTGTGTCAAGATAAATTAAGTTCTACAGCACTATTTCTACATAATGAATTCTGGCGCTGCTCTTTCCCTCGACACAGTTCCTCAACGCAATGCTCTAGACAGTTTTGCCATTACTTTTGCCCCTTTATCTCTAGAGGAAATCTACACTTTGGCAGATGACGCGGCTAACGGAGCCGTGGTATTGATGAGCGGTACTGTCCGCAACCAAACTGAGGGTCAAGCTGTAGTTGCCCTAGAGTACCAAGCTTACGAACCGATGGCCGTCCGAGTATTCCAGCAAATCGCCACCGAAATCCGCCGTCAGTGGCCGGATGTCAATCGAGTTGTGATTCACCACCGCGTCGGACGCTTGCAGGTGGGGGAAATCAGTGTATTGGTAGCCGTTGGGTGTCCCCATCGGGACTCAGCCTTTGCAGCTTGTCAGTACGGTATAGACACGCTCAAACATAATGTTCCTATTTGGAAAAAGGAACATTGGGCTGACGGTTCTAGCAGTTGGGTTAATATTGGAGCGTGCGAAGTTAGTTGTTAGTTCTTAGAAGGAAGAAGGA